>UQKC01000042.1 GCA_900541495.1 uncultured Ruminococcus sp.
CATAAACATTTTGAAAAATGGCAAAAACGTATTAATCAGCGTTTCCTTAGTATTATACTGTTCAGAAAAAACGCCCCCGATTTTCGGAAGCGTTATATCTCAATAGCTTGATCTTGTAAGGAAAGCGATAGGCTCACCGCTGTCGAAGGTCATTTCGGTCGAATAAAGTCTTATCGAACCGTCGGGATTATCGACGAGGACATAATCTATGCTTCGTGCTTTTGCGAGAAATATCGTATCGGAATACCAGTCGAGCGAAACATGGTGTATTCCCGATTCGCTGTCATACTGCTCATCGGCGAGTGCGGCATATCCCCAGCTGTACTTTGAACGTTTGCTTGAAACTGTTTTCTTCGCCTTGTTATATGTCGGAAGCGAAGTAAAGTCAAGGCTGCCGATACCGAGGAGCTTTTCTGCGCTTTCGGAAAGTTTTTCCGCAGGATAGTCGATGACGCTTGTCGAAAGCTCATCATCATTGGAAAAATACGAGCAAAATTTGATAAGGTCGCTTATGAAGCGTTCCTTTTCCACTATTTTTTCGGCACAGCTTACATCGATGATATTTTCATCGCTGCTTATCCAGCCGAACTCAGACGTAAAAGCATAGCACATTTTGACTGCGCCGCTTGCATCAAGGTTGGAAACATTGTCGGCGAGCACGGTTTTCTCCTCTGCACCCTCTCGCTGGAACGAGATGAAGTATTTATCCCTTTGCTCCGACATTTTAATATGCCAAACACTTTCGCCAACGGGAAAATCATTTACAGTGCTTTCGGAAATATTCAGCTTTACCTTATAGATAATGCTGTCATCATCGGTCTGAGAATCTATAAGTTCCCAGCTTGAAAATTTTACGCCGTCAAGAAAGCCGTATGCGCTGTATGACTGCGAACCGCCAATACGGGCAACTGTTTCCGTATCGTGCGCAACAAGAGCGTCCATAAACTCGGCAACGGTTTTTTCGCCCTCTGCGTTCGGGTCTGTACCGCTGCCGCTGCTTTCAGCCGCAGGGTCAGCCTCGGGTTCATAATCTGTTTTATATGCTTCATAAAAACCTGAACACCCTCCGCCGATAAGCCCTATCGCGGCGAGTGTACATAATAATTTCTTTACGCTCACAACTCGATCTCCTAAAGCAATCACTTCTTTTATAAATATCACACAAACTCGGTTGAGTTCTGCAGATATCATCTTTATTTTCAATATGTTTATTATATCACAATCTCTAAAAAAATGGAAGTCAAAAGGAGAATTTTTTATAAATTAAACAAAATTTACACCTAATTATCACATAAGAAAATGAAAAAGCTGCATTATTCGGTCAAAATAATGCAGCTTGGGGTAATTTATGTTATTCTTCGTCCTCAAATGTCGTAAGACCGTAGGAAAGGGTCATTATACTGTCACCGAGGTGAACATTCTGGACAACGATGTTCTTATGCGAAACCGCCAGATCATAGTGGCTGAAGTTCCAGAACGCTTTTATTCCGAGCGAAACCAATTTATCCGCATATTCCTGAGCGGCAGCCTTGGGGATACAGAGTATCGCTATCTCGGGCTTATTTTCGGTGATAAAGCTTTCCATACGGCTTATATGCATTACAGAAAGGTCGGCAACTTTTTCGTTTTCCTTGCGCAGGTCGCTGTCAAAGATACCGATAAGCTCCCAGCCGTATTCGCCGAAGTTCATGTGGCTCGCGATAGCTTTTCCGAGGTTGCCTGCGCCGAAAAGCACCGCCTTGTATCCTCGGTCGATGCCGAGAATTTTTCCTATCTCGGTGCGCAGTTCGACCAAGTTATAGCCGTAGCCCTGCTGTCCGAAGCCGCCGAAGCAGTTAAGGTCCTGACGTATCTGTGACGCTGTGAGCGACATTTTTTCCGCCAGCTCGCCCGATGAACTGCGAACTATCCCCTGTTTTATAAGCTCGCCGATGAATCTGTAATATCTCGGCAGGCGTTTGATTACCGATGATGAGATCTCGGATCTCTTTGGTTTCTGCATTTATAACTTCTCTCCCGATTTACATAAGCTTTGCAAGGCGCTCATTTACAGCAACGAGGAAAGCTTCTGTATCTACCTTTTTCTTGTTAGGGATAGAGGAAAGTGCTTCGAGGTCGCCTGTCATTACGCCGTCTTCAATAGTGCTGATAGTAGCCTTTTCAAGGTTGTCAGCATAGCGCATAAGCTCGCTGTTGCCGTCCATTTCGCCTCTCTTGCGGAGTGCGCCCGACCAAGCAAATATCGTAGCTACGCTGTTTGTGGAGGTCGTTTCGCCCTTGAGGTACTTGTAGTAATGACGCTGAACAGTACCGTGAGCAGCTTCGTATTCGTAAACGCCGCTCGGAGAAACGAGAACTGAGGTCATCATTGCAAGGCTGCCGTAAGCGGTAGCTACCATATCGGACATTACATCGCCGTCATAGTTCTTGCAAGCCCAGATATAGCCGCCGTTTGAACGGATAACTCTTGCAACTGCGTCGTCGATGAGCGTATAGAAATATTCGATGCCAAGTTCTTCAAACTTAGCCTTGTATTCATTTTCGTAAATTTCAGCAAAAATATCCTTGAATCGGTGGTCGTACTTCTTGGAAATAGTGTCCTTTGTTGCGAACCAAAGATCCTGCTTTGTGTCAACGGCAAAGTTGAAGCAAGCTCTTGCAAAGCTTGAAATAGACTTGTCAGTGTTGTGAAGTCCCTGAATGATGCCGTCTGTGCCCTTGAATTCGTGGATAAGCGAACGCTCCTCGCTGCCGTCCTTGTTCGTTACAACGAGTTCAGCCTTTGCGCCCTCTGCAACGCGGAGCTCTGTGTTCTTGTAAACATCGCCGTAAGCGTGACGTGCGATAGTGATAGGCTTTGTCCAAGTCGGGATATAAGGTGTGATGCCCTTAACGATGATAGGTGTACGGAAAACTGTACCGTCGAGGATAGCTCTGATAGTTCCGTTAGGTGACTTCCACATTTCCTTAAGGTTGTATTCGGTCATACGGGCAGCATTAGGAGTAATGGTTGCGCACTTTACAGCAACGCCGTACTTCTTCGTAGCTTCTGCGGAATCAACCGTTACCTTATCATCGGTAGCGTTTCTGTTTTCAAGTCCGAGGTCATAGTATTCGGTATTGAGGTCAACATAAGGAAGAATAAGGATATCCTTTATCATCTTCCAAATGATTCGGGTCATCTCGTCGCCGTCCATTTCGACGAGCGGAGTAGTCATTTTGATTTTTTCAGCCATTGGATTAGCCTCCTAATTTTTATTTAAAAACATACCATTTCAGTATTCCGAGTATCAATAAATGCGCAGGATAGAAAACATAGAAAAACCACTTGTTGAACCTGCCGCCCCTTCCCTTTTCGCCGTTATAGAAATAAAGCGGGATAAGCGCAAGCAGAACGCCGTACTGGAACCAATTGTTTGCGAAGCCGTCCATGAGGAACATTATCATCAGCGTCATAAGCACGAGCGAAGATATTGCAAAAGCGGCAGCCTGCTTTTTGAAGTTTCCTCTGTACTTATCGAGCAGCAGCGCCCATATTATCGGGAAAAAGAACCAGTCGCCTATCGACGAAAGCAGGCATAAGCCTATCACAAGCACGACCTTTGCAGGCTTTGGCAGGCTTTGCGAATGAACTGTTTTCAGCGCAAGCAGGGTGAGGAAAAAAGTGTAGATAACGCCCTGCGCAGGATTAAAATACAGATTTCCGTCAACGAATGTGAACGGCAGCAGAGTACCATATTCCATAAAAAGGAACGGTATCCACGAAACGGCGGCAAAGATCGCAAGCCTTATCAGATACTTGTTAACGTTCCTCGTGTAATGATAACCCTCAACGATAAAATATGTCATTATCGGTGCGGTCATTCTGCCGATAAGGTGCATTATGCTGCCGAGAACAGAATTCGTATCCACAAAGCACCACGCAATATGGTCGATAAGCATCGCAAATATAGCTATATATTTTATCACATTCGCCGAGAAAAAAGCGCCTTTGCGTGTTTGAAGCTGTGCGGCTTCAGACGGTTTTTCAAGCGTTGTTATGTCACTCATTTTATGTAACTCCTGTCAATATTTTTTGTAGAAATTCAAAAGCAAAGCAATGCCGACTCCGATAACAACGCCGCCGACAACAAAAGCCGCAGGCATACCCTGCCAAGCGCCGAGAACTGCGCCGAAAACCACTCCGAGTGACACTCCGAGCAGGATATTTTTCAGTTTTTTCTCGGAAAGCTCTCTGCTTTCGTCTGCCCATTTCTTGGCATTGAGAAGCCGCTCGCCGTCATCGCCGAGTTCTTCGTCAAAGGATATCTCACGCAGCATTTCGCAGGGAAAATCGGGACAAAGTCCGCAGTGTTCGAGCTTTTTACCCTCACAACATTCCTTTATCTCACAAATTTCGCCCCAATATCCGCTCTGCATATTATTGCAGCCGAGGCAGCCGAACTCTTCTTTTCGGCTGCACTTGTCACAATCCATGCCGCATTTTGAACAGCACATTTTTTACTTTAAGCTTTCTCTTGTGTAGTCAAGAAGTCCGCCTGCGAGGATAATATCCTTTGTTCTGCCTGTAAGCTCGCAGAGTACGGGGATATCTTCGCCTGTGGTCTTGTTCTTTACAGTAAGCTCGGACTTGCCGCTCTCGATAGCTGCGCGAACGTCTGCGATTTCGAGAACATCGTCCTGAGAAATTTTATCGTAATCAGCCTCGTTTACGAATGTAAGAGGAAGAATACCTGCGTTGATGAGGTTTGAACGGTGGATACGCGCGAAGCTCTTAACAAGAACAGCCTTTACGCCGAGATAGAGAGGAGCGAGTGCAGCGTGTTCACGGGACGAACCCTGACCGTAGTTTGCGCCGCCGACGATGATGCTCTTGCCGTAGCTTTCTGCTCTTTCGGGGAACTTTTCATCGCAAACGGTGAAGCAGAACTTTGAAATTGCAGGAATATTTGAACGGAGTGGAAGTATCTTTGCGCCTGCAGGCATAATGTGGTCGGTAGTGATATTGTCGCCGACTTTGAGCGAGCACTTAGCTTCGATGCTGTCAGCGAGAGGAGCAGTCTTCGGGAAAGGCTTGATGTTTGGTCCGCGGAGGATCTCAACCTTGTCCATATCAGCTTCGGGAGCAGGAGGAACGATCATATTATCGTTGATAACAAACTCTTCGGGAAGCTTGAACTCAGGCATTTCGCCAAGCTCTCTCGGGTCAGAAAGAACGCCCTTGATAGCGGAGTAAGCAGCCATTTCGGGAGATACGAGGTAGATCTGACCATCCTTTGTTCCGCTTCTGCCCTCGAAGTTTCTGTTGAATGTACGGAGTGAGATACCCTTTGAATTAGGTGACTGACCCATACCGATGCAAGGACCGCAAGCGCTTTCGAGAACTCTTGCACCTGCGTCGATGATGTCAGCGAGTGCGCCGTTTTCAGCGAGCATATTGAGGACCTGCTTTGAGCCGGGAGCGATAGCAAGTGAAACATCGGGGTGAACAGTCTTGCCTTTAAGAATGTATGCGACTTTCATCATATCCATAAGGGAGCTGTTTGTGCATGAACCGATGCAGACCTGATCTATCTTCATACCTTTGAGTTCGTCAGCGGATTTGATATTGTCGGGAGAATGCGGACAAGCTGCGAGAGGAGCAAGCTTTGAAAGGTCGATCTCGATAGTTTCGTCATAAACAGCATCGGAATCAGCGGAAAGCTCTGTCCATACTTCTTCACGCTTCTGAGCCTTTAAGAACTGCTTTGTGATCTCATCGGACGGGAAGATAGAAGTTGTTGCGCCAAGCTCTGCGCCCATATTTGTGATAGTTGCACGTTCGGGAACGGAAAGTGTCTTAACGCCCTCGCCCGTGTATTCAATGATCTTGCCAACACCGCCCTTAACGGACATGATGCGGAGAACCTCAAGGATAACGTCCTTAGCAGCTACCCAAGGAGAAAGCTTGCCCGTGAGCTTAACGTTAACGATCTTAGGATATGTAATATAGTATGCGCCGCCGCCCATTGCAACCGCAACGTCAAGTCCGCCTGCGCCGATAGCGATCATACCAAGTCCGCCGCCCGTTGGAGTATGGCTGTCCGAGCCGATAAGTGTCTTGCCGGGGATACCGAAACGTTCAAGGTGTACCTGGTGGCAGATACCGTTGCCGGGACGTGAGAAATAGATGCCGTGCTTCTTTGCGACAGAACCGATAAAACGGTGGTCGTCAGCATTTTCAAAACCCGACTGGAGAGTGTTGTGGTCGATATAAGCGACAGAACGCTCTGTTTTAACTCTCGGAACACCCATTGCCTCAAATTCAAGATAAGCCATTGTGCCTGTTGCGTCCTGAGTAAGAGTCTGGTCTATTCTGATACCGATCTCCTTTCCTTTTACGAACTCGCCGTCAACAACGTGAGCCTTAAGGATCTTTTCTGCAAGAGTAAGTCCCATTGTTAAAACTTCCTTTCCAAGCTGATACCGACATATTCCGAACATATCAGCCTTATCAAAAAATAATTATAATTACATTATACTTTAAATGGCTGCGATTGTCAAGAATTTATCAAAGCTTTTCTCATTTTTTGTGTTAATGTATTAAACCGATGAACATATTGAAAACTTCGGCGCTTTATGCTATAATTTTATTAAAAGGAGCGTGATTCTTATGACAGACAGAGAGCTTATAGAAATATCAAAAAAAGCACAGGAATTTGCGTATGTGCCCTATTCAAAATTTAAGGTGGGAGCAGCTCTGCTCTGCCGTGACGGAAGTGTTTACACGGGCTGCAACATAGAAAATGCGACCTACGGAGCAACAAACTGCGCCGAGCGCACCGCTGTTTTCAAAGCTGTTTCCGAGGGCAAGCACGAATTTGATGCCATCGCGATAACCTCATCGGGTCAAAGCTTGACGTTCCCGTGCGGAATTTGCAGGCAGGTCCTTTCCGAATTTACGCCCGAGATAAAGGTAATACTCGAAGATGAGAACAGTGAACTGCACACATTTATGCTTTCGGAACTTCTTCCTCACTCATTTACGCTATAATTATCATATACCGCAGGGACATAGCGAATTTTTTATATGGGATTTCAATGATCAAATTATTGTGAGAAACGGATCACTATCCCGTTCTTTTGTATGGTATTGGTGACTGCGGGACGGGAAACCCGTCCCCTACAGTAAAATTTGGTAATTTTAAATACATTCATATAAAATATCTCCTGTTTAACTCTTTGAAATACCGCAATTTTTTTATTTTCTCTCTTGACAAAATATACTTTTTATGATAAAATAGCAAAAGTTAGGTCAGAATTGATTTTGATTCTGATTTTTTTGCCGGTGTGATGGAATTGGCAGACGTGCTGGACTCAAAATCCTGTGGTAGTGATACCGTACCGGTTCGACCCCGGTCACCGGCACCAATGAGATATAACCGTGTTTTCGAGCGATTCTCGGGAACACGGTTATTTTTTATTATAAATGTATTGTTTTTTACTACACAAAGTGGTATAATGAATGTATATTATTTTCCGAAAGGACAGCTTTTTCTATGAACATACTTGTTGTCGGCTGCGGCACTCTCGGCTCGAATCTTTGCAATAAGCTTTCAGATCTTGGGCACGAGATATCGGTCATTGCCGAATCGCACAATGAATTTTCCGCTTTATCCGATGATTTTACTGGCTACACGACTGTCGGCGTTGCGATAGATATGGACACGCTACGTGCGGCAGGCATCGAGAACTGTGACGCTGTTGCGGCTGTCACCTCCGATGACAACGTTAACCTTATGGTCGTGCAGATAGCAAAGCAGTTTTTCGGCATAGATCAGGCTTATGCGAGGGTGACCGACCCGACCAAGAGCGAAGTTTTTGCAAAGATAGGCATCAAAACTATATGCCCCACAAACACCGCTGTGGAAACTTTCACCGCCTCGCTCACCGAACCGAGTGATTCGCAGAGCATCGTCGTCAACGGTCACTCGGTCGTTATCAGCAGCGTTGAGGTCGATAAAAAAATGATCGGTCACAGACTGAGTGACATCACGCTTGAACCGAATGAAACGATAATCGCTATCGAACACGAAAACAGCTCGATAAGGGGAGTTTTCCTCTCGAACTATGAGATCGCCAAGGGTGACAATCTTATCTGCGCAAAATTCGTTGACTGAACAAGGAGAAAACTCTATGAAAATTATAATTGTCGGCGGAGGCAAGGTCGGTTACTACCTTATCAGGGCACTTATCGAAAAGAAGCACGAGCCTACCGTTATTGAAATAAACAAGGAAGTCAGCAAAAAGATAGCTGATACAATGGATATCCCCGTTATCCTCGGTGATGCGACGAACATTGACGTTCTCCGTGCCGCAGGTGCGGACGAAGCCGACGCTTTTGTAAGCGTTACGGGCAACGACCAGTGCAATATGATATCCTGCCAGCTTGCCAAAAACGAATTTGGCATCGCTAAGACTGTTGCAAGGGCGAATAACCCTAAAAATGTCGAGGTCATCAAGGCTTTCGGCATTGATACGGTAATAAACAGCACGGACAGCATCGCTTCGCTCATTGAGCGCGAGGTCGACACGAACAAGATAAAACAGCTTTTACAGCTCAATGACGGCAAAGTTTCGCTTTTCGAGGCAACTCTCCCCGAAAATTACGTTTATAACGGAAAAATGCTCATGGAAATGAACCTGCCGTCGATTTTCAACATCGTTTCCATTACGCGAAACGGAAGTCTTATCATACCGAGAGGTCAGACCGTACTTTTGAGCGGTGACAAGCTTCTCATAATCTCCGACCCGTCCGTTGTGAAAGAGATAAAAAGCACATTAAAAATCAAGGATTAAAGGACTGATAATAATGCCGAAAACAGCTCCCGAACACACCGAAGAAAAGACAGCAAAAACAGAAAAAAAGACTGCCGATACAGCTAAATCCACTGCTAAATCCACGCGCTCAAACACAAAAGCCGCAGCACAAAAAAAATCGGCATCTGATTCTTCCAAAACTTCAAAGACGACTAAAAAAGCTCCTGCAAAAAAGCTTCGCAAGCAGGCTGCAAACGAGATCTTCGCGCTCGATATCGGAACACGAAACGTTATCGGCGTTCTCGGCAGCATCGTTGACGGAGTTTTCTCTGTGACGGCTTACAGCGAGTATGCGCACACTCAGCGAGCAATGATAGACGGTCAGATTGAGGACATTGCCGAGGTCGCAAGGGTCGTAAAGCTCGTTAAAAAAAAGCTTGAAGAAAAGACGGGCGTTGCTCTTTCAAAAGTCGCTATCGCAGCCGCAGGACGCGCACTCAAAACTCAGCGGACTGAGCTTGAATTCGACATTGATGACAAAGAAGCTATCACCGAAGAAGCTGTAAAGTCGTTCGAGGTCGAAACCGTATTCAAAGCGCAGAATGAGCTTGACGAAAAGATGAAAAACAGCAACCTCGTTTTCTACTGCGTCGGTCACACGGTCGTGAACTACTTTCTTGATGATTACAAGATAAAAAATCTCATCGGACACAAGGGCAAAAAGGTCAAAGTCGAGCTTATCGCAGCCTTTCTCCCGAATGTTGTTGTCGAGAGCCTTTATTCCGTAATGGATATGAACAAGCTCGAAGTTACGAGCCTTACGCTCGAACCTATCGCGGCGATGAATGTTATAATCCCGCCCGAAGTTCGTCTTATCAACATTGCGCTCGTCGATATCGGTGCAGGAACGTCCGATATTGCAATATCGCAGAACGGCAGCATCGTCGCTTATGCGATGTCCACCGTTGCAGGCGACGAGATAACCGAAGAGGTCATTCGCAGCTACATAGTTGATTTTGAAACGGCGGAAAAGATGAAAATTTCCGCTTCAAAAAATGATACAATAAAATTCACCGATATTTTGGGCTTTGAAAAAACCGTCACTGCGGAAGAATTTTTCAAGAGCCTTGAACCTGCAGTCGGCTCACTCGCATCAAACATTTCCGAGAGCATTATAAACGCCAACGGCGGACAATCCCCTGCCGCTGTATTCCTTGTCGGCGGCGGAAGCCTTATCCCGAACCTTTCGGCGGCGGTCGCAGAAAAGCTTTCGATACCGAAAGAGCGTGTCGCTGTCGGCGGAAAGAACGCTTACAAGAACATCGACCTCGGCAGGACGGGCATCGGCGGTCCTGAATATGTAACGCCTATCGGCATCGGCGTGACAGCCGTTGTCAACAAGGGTTACGACTTCTCTGTCGTAACGCTCAACGGCAAGAAAATGCGCATCTTCGACACACGCTCCGTCAGCATTGCCGATATGCTCGTTATGGCAGGCTTCAAGACAAATCAGATAATCGGACGCTCAGGCAGAAGCCTTACCTTTACGCTCAACGGCGAGCGTCAGCTTATGAAAGGTACTTTTGCCGTTCCGGGTCAGATAACCCTCAACGGACTTCCCGTTTCGCTCGATCAGACCGTCAAGCAGGGTGACGTTATCGAATTTATTCCTGCGGAAAGCGGAATTGATGCGAATGTGAACATCTCCGATATCGCAGGCGAGCTCTCCGACAAGACCGTTATGGTTGACGGTGTGAAGTACACTATCGGCATCACCGCCACAGTCAACGGAAAGCCTGTCGGCAAGGACTATGACATACAAAACAATGACAAGGTCATCATCAACGAAACGGACACGCTCGGCGACCTTATGGGACTTCTGCCGTTCGATGCGGAGGCTGTCGGCTTCTTCAAGGGCGGAAAGCAGCTCAGCTTCGACTATATTCTTCGTGCCGATGATGATATCATAACGGGTGACAAGATAATCACCGACAGCGCGCGTGAGGGCAGGATCGCCAAAGCCGTTGCGGAGCAAAGCGAGGTCAAGATCGATTACTCCGTTCCCGTCGATGCTCCGATGCAAAGCGAACCCGAAAAGCCTGCGCCGACCGAGCCAAACGCAAATTTCTACGTTGTTCTCAACGGAAAGAGCGTTATTCTCCCACCACGTCCGAACAACGCGCCGCACGAATTCATCGAGCTTATGTCGATAGCTGATATCGACCTTGACAACCCTCCTCCGAGCGGAGATATGATAACCACCGTCAATGGCAAAAACGCAAGCTTTATGGACAGGATAAACGACGGAGATATCGTTGTTATCCGTTGGGCTGACAAATAAAAACAAAGCAGTGCTGCTCATTCTGAACGGCACTGCTTTTCTGTTTTGCAGATCTTTTTCGGAAATTGTTATCTGAAGTTTCTGTTCTGCTGCTGATTCCGGTTCTGATTCTGCTGATTGTTGTTCTGCTGCTGATTATTCTGCTGGTTCTGCTGCTGATTGTTGTTCTGCTGGTTATTCTGCTGGTTCTGCTGATTATTCTGCTTGTTCATAAAAGTTCTCCTTTTGCGATGATTCGCATAAAATTGATATGTTTTCGCGGTAACAGAAAAATTTACGCCTTATCCTTGAATTTATGCCAAAGATAGTGTATAATATCTTTGTAAGAAACAAACTCTAACTGCGAAAACCATAAAATATTATTTTCAAAGGATTGATTTTTATGCATAGCTGCGGAATTTTACTTCATATTTCCTCATTGCCGAGCAATTACGGCATAGGAACTCTTGGCAAAGAAGCCTACGAATTTGTGGATTTTTTGAAAAAAAGCGGTCAGGAATACTGGCAGATACTCCCCGTTGGCCCAACAGGTTACGGCGACTCGCCTTATCAGAGCTACTCTGCTTACGCCGGAAATCCCCTGCTCATCGACCTTGATATGCTCATTGAGGACGGTCTGCTCAACTCGGACGATCACGACCTCAAGGTGCTTTTACATAAGGAGCATTTTGCCGATTATGCGCAGCTTTTCAGCTTCAAATATGTGATATTGCAGAAAGCTGCCGCAAGCTTTTTCACGAACACAAACTCCGCGGATATGCTCGATTTCAAGCGTTTCTGCTCGGAAAACGGCTTCTGGCTCGATGATTATGCGCTTTTTATGTCGCTGAAATATCTGAACCGTCAGGTAATGTGGACGGAATGGGACGATGATATACGCCTGCGTGAAGCCGAAGCTGTTGAACGCTATTCAACGGAGCTTTCGGACGATATTCTCTGCTGGAAATTTATGCAGTATGAATTTTTCAAGCAGTATTTTGCACTCAAAGCTTATGCAAACAAGAACGGCATCAAAATTTACGGCGATATGCCTATCTATGTTTCAATGGACAGCTCCGATATCTGGGCAAATCCCGAGCTTTTTATGCTCGATGAAGACCGCCGCCCGACAAAAGTTGCAGGCTGCCCTCCCGATGACTTCTCCCCAACAGGTCAGCTTTGGGGCAATCCGCTCTATGACTGGGACAAAATGGAGAAAGACGGCTTCGTTTGGTGGATATCGCGAGTTGAATATTCCGCAAAGCTTTTCGACCTTACCCGAATCGACCATTTCAGAGGCTTTGAAAGCTTTTATGCAATCCCTGCCGAGGATAAGACCGCCGAAAACGGTGAGTGGCTCAAAGGTCCGTCAATGAAGCTTTTCAATTCGATAAAAGCTGAACTCGGCGATGTAAAGCTCGTTGCCGAAGACCTCGGCTTCCTCACGGACGAAGTAAAACAGATGCTCAAAGACGCAGGCTACCCCGGAATGAACGTCCTCGAATTTGCATTTTACGGCAAGCAGGACAGCAATTATCTCCCACATAATTATGTCCGCAACAGCGTTACATATATCGGCACACACGATAACGATACCGCAATGGGCTGGTACGATTCACTCGAAAAAGCCGACAGAAAGTTCGCTAAAAAATATATGGGACTTAACAAAAAAGAGGGCGTGTGTGGCGGACTTATCCGTACAGCGTTCGCAAGCATCTCCGACCTTGTAATTATACAGATGCAGGATTATCTTGAACTCGGCTCGGAAGCAAGAATGAATATCCCCTCGACCATAGGCGGCGGAAACTGGGCATGGCGCTTAAAAGACGGCGACCTCTCGCCTGAACTTTCAAAGCGTATAAGAAAGTATGCGGAGAATTTCTTCCGTATCCCTGCGGCGAAAAAGGTCAAGGTAAAAAAGGCGTAATACTAATTTTTGATCCAAGTGCAGACAAAAAATGCGGCAACTGCTCAAAAACAGTTACCGCATTTTTTCATAACAAAATTCGTAAGCACTACTCCCCTGCGAACAACTTCCTGCTCCTTTACAACAGAGTACCCCCTCGAAATAAGAACCTGTCTTCATAAGAAATGTATGCGGATTTTCGAGCATAATTTTGTTGCAGACAAGGCAAAAATCCGCAGGCGTGCTGCCGCACGGCAAGGATTTTTAACGCAGTATGCAGCAAAATTTGCCGAAAAGACGTGTGCATATGCTTATGAAGACAGGTTATAAAGAACGGCTTCGCAGTAATTGAAGCGTGAACCGTCAGCTCGTCCGTGTCGGGATAGCTTTCCAATGCATCTCATATCGCAGTTGCAATACCTTTGCGCTGGTAGTCCTTGTGAACATATAGGCGGTCGAGATAACCGCCCTCGGTAATGTCACCGAAGCCGATGATAACGCCGTTTCCCTCGGCAACGACCGTGTAATGCTCCGTGAATGACTTGTCCCACGCCGAACGGTCAACGTTTCCGTCCGCCCACGCGTTGACCTGCTCAGCCGTGTAGTCCCGTATGTTTACTTCGTGTACGGTATCATAAAACAGCTTCGCCATTTCTTCGCAGTCGGCGGAACGGTAGCTCCGCAGCAGCATTTATCTTTCCTCACGGAAATAGTTCACGCCGCAGGAAGCAGGCTGCATTCTGCCTTTGTTCTTTCTTACGGATGTGATAACGAGGATAAGCGCTGTGATAACGAATGGGAGCATATCATAGAAAGCGTTCGGGAGTGTTATCACCGACTTCGGCATATAGTATTTCAGAACGCTGAATGCGCCGAAAATAAGGCTTCCGCCGATAGCTTTGAGCGGACTCCACGCTGCGAAAATAACGAGCGCAACAGAGATCCAACCCATACCATTTACGCTGTCGCTCATCCATACGCCGCCGCAGACGATCATTGAGCAGTATGCTCCGCCTATGCCGCATATTCCGCCGCCGATAAGCAGATTGATGTACTTGCTGCGGACAACGTGTATTCCGACCGCATCGGCAGCCGCAGGATTTTCACCGATAGTACGGAGGTTAAGTCCCGTTTTTGTCTTGAAAAGATAAATATACACTATAATTGCGATTATAACACCAAGATAGATGAAGATATTGTAGGAAAAAAGCAGCTTTCCCACAACAGGAATATCGCTAAGAACGGGAATGTGAATGTTTCTGAGCTGCGACATAATATGCTCGGGGAGTTTCAGGTTGCCCGTTTCCGAACGTGTGATGTTATATTCGCCGATGAAGTTTGAAAGTCCGCAGCCGAAAATGGTCAGCGTAAGACCCGTAACGTTCTGGTCAGCCATAAATGTTACCGTCAGAACCGCGTAAATGAGTGCAGCAGCCGCGCCCGAAAGGAACGCTGCGATTATCGCAATAACAAGGCTGTCGAAGCGATAGCCTGCCATAAAGCCTGCACACGCGCCTATAGCCATCATACCCTCAACGCCGAGATTCAGATGACCCGATTTCTGATTGATTATCTCGCCGACCGTTCCGTACAGAAGCGAAGCGCCTGCGAGAACTGCCGCAACGAGAAAGTTGATAAACATATCCATCAGTTACGCTCCTTTCCGTTTACAACGAATTTATATCGAATGAAGAACTCGCCAGCAAGCACGAAGAACAGGATAATTCCCTGAAGAACGTCCGCGCAGTAGGTCGAAAGTCCAAATGTCGACTGCATTACGCTGCTTCCCTTTTCAAGAACGGAGAAAAGGAACGAAACGATAAGGATCGCTATCGGTTCAAGCTGTGCGAGCCAAGCAACGATGATAGCCGTGAAGCCGACACCGCCTGCAACAGAAGTCGCAAGGGTCATATCCGAACCGGTAGCCTGAACCATACCTGCGATGCCGCAGACCGCGCCGCTGAAAAACATCGTGCGAAGCATAATTTTCTTCGGGTTCATACCTGCATAACGTGCAGTTGCGTGGCTTTCGGAAACAACGCTTATCTCATAGCCGTGCTTCGTATATTTAAGGTAAATAAACACGATAACGGTAAGTATCAGGCCGATTATCCAGCCGACCTGTATTCCGCCAACCTTGTCAAGCTGTGCATTTGAAACGAAACGTGCTATCTTCGGGAAGCCGCCCGATTCGGGGTCTGCCCAAGCGCCGTCACGAAGCCAGACTATAACATAAAGCGCGATATAGTTGAGCATAAGCGTGAAAAGCGTTTCGTTCGTGCCGAATTTCGCCTTAAAAAATGCAGGGATAAGTCCATATAGACCGCCGCCGATGATTCCTGCGACAAACATTATTATCATAAGGAGAAAATGCGGAAGATCGGCGTGGAAAAGTGCAAAATACGATGCGCATATCGCACCTGCAATGATCTGACCCTCTGCGCCGATGTTCCAGAACTTCATCTTGAACGCAAGCGTTACGCCGAGTGACGAGATAAGAAGCGGTATCATGACTTTAACAGTCGCCTGAAATGCCATTGAGGTGCTGAATGCGCCCTTGATGATAGTTCCATAGACCGAGAAAGGATTGTAGCCTATGCAAAGGATAAAAAGTCCGCCTGCGATTATAGCCGCTGCGACCGAGATCGCACGGAAAAGGACGGCTTTTTTCGTTCCGACTTCTGCACGCTTGGAAATTCTTATACGAAATTTTTCACGGTTCTGTACTGTCTGTTCAGCCATTTCCAAGCACCTCCTCTGCTGTTGAGCCTGTCATCATAAGACCAAGCTGCTCCTTTGTTACTGTTTTTGCATCAACTATGCCCGTTACCTTGCCGTGGCAAAGCACCATAATTTTATCCGAAAGTTCAAGCAGAACGTCCAGGTCCTCACCGATGAAAAGAACCGCAACGCCCTTTTTCTTCTGCTCGTTCAGAAGTCCGTATATCGTATATGACGAATTAATATCAAGTCCTCGAACGGGGTAAGCCGTTATGAGCAGACTCGGTGCGGATTCGATCTCACGTCCGAGAAGAACCTTCTGAACGTTGCCGCCCGACAACATTCTTACGGGAATTTCCGTTGACGGAGTTTTGATATCAAGCTCCTTGATGAGCCTTTCCGCAAGCTCGCGCGCAGGCTTTTTGTCGATGAACGGACCTTTGCTTTTGCTGTAGGATTTGAGCATCATATTGCCCGTCATACCCATTGATGAAGCAAGTCCCATTCCGAGTCTGTCCTCGGGGACGAAGCTCATGCTTATGCCAAGCTCGATGATCTCCTTTGCGGTCTTGCCGATGATGTTTTCCTTATTGTAAAGCACAGCGCCCGAACGGATACCGTTAAGACCTGCAATGGTTTCGCAAAGCTCTTTCTGACCGCTGCCTGCAACACCTGCAACACCAAGAATTTCACCCGAATAGATATCGAAAGTAACATCTTCAAGTGCAACAGTTCCGTCAGGCTTGTCAACGGAGAGATGATAAACGTTGAGAAGCGGCTTCGGGTCGATAGGCTCGGGACGCTCGATGGAAAGACTGACAGGTTTGCCGACCATAAGCTCGGTGAGCTTTTTCTCGTTTGTCTCAGCCGTAAGTACGGTTTCGACCGACTTACCCTTACGCAAAATAGTAACACGGTCGCTTATCGCCATAACTTCGTTGAGCTTATGCGTGATAATGATTATTGCACAGCCCTCGCTTCGCATTATGCGGAGCATATCGAAAAGCTTCTCGGTTTCCTGCGGAGTAAGAACAGCCGTAGGTTCGTCAAGGATAAGTATTTTCGCACCGCGGTATAAAACTTTAAGTATCTCGACTGTCTGCTTTTCGCTGACGGACATATTGTATATTTTTTTGTTGAGGTCAACGTTAAGACCGAGCTTTTCGCTTATCGCGGAAATATCTTCACGCAGAGCGGAGCGCTTTTTCAGCTTTCCGGGCGTTCCTGCGATGATATTGTCGAGCGCGCTGAAAGCTTCAACAAGCTTGAAGTGCTGGTGTATCATTCCTATGCCGAGCGCTATCGAATCCGCAGGCGAATTGATAACAGCGTGTTTGCCGAGAACATTGATAGAACCGCTGTCGGGATGATAGATGCCCGAGAGCATATTCATAAGTGTAGTTTTGCCCGAACCGTTTTCGCCGAGCAAAGCGAGTATTTCGCCATATTTTACCGAGAGATCAACGTGATCGTTCGCAACGACCGTACCGAACGTTTTCGTGATCTCCTTACATTCAATGGCATAATCGGAAGATTTTATTTCTGAATTTTCCGCCATATCTGACCTCCGTAAAAACTTTTTTCAAGAACCCATATAAGAATTATTATATACTATTTTTCGCCCTAAATCAAGGGTTTACAACAAATTATCGCAAATAAAAGCGGTGCAGTTCAAATAAAAAAACTGCACCGCTTATGTATTAAGAAAAGCTGATCCGTTTTGATCTGCGTTTCCTTATTTTAAGCCTTCCATCAAAGCTTTTACAATTTTGTCATGTTCCATTTTGGCTGTTTTTCTGTTGAGTAGAAGAAAAGCTTCACCCGAACTGCTGTCATTTCCGTTATCCCACCAGAAGCATGGAACGCCTGCTTTTTTCGCAGCCGAAACATAGTATTTCGCAAGCTTGGCTCTTTCAGCATCGTTTTTCTTGTTCACAGAGCCGAATTCGCCGACGATAACGGGAATTCCCTTGCTGATGAATTTATCGCTCAGCCTTTTGAACATCGAATCGATCTCCTGCTTGTCATTATCGGTGAATGAAGAAACCTTTGAACCCGTGTTGAGTGCCATATTATACGGAAGATATGCATGGACTGAGATGATAATGCGGCTGTCATCGGGAATTTCAAGGTCATTTATTGCCGCACCGCCGCTGTTTGCGCAGTATGGAGTTATCATAAGATAGCGGAGTTTGTTGTTTCCGCCGCTCTTTCTGACGGTTTCGACAAAAAGCTTATTATACTTGTTGATGACCTTGCGTTCATCAGCCGTTCCGCTGTTCCATTCATTTGCACTTCCAACGGTTCTCGGTTCGTTAAGTCCCTCAAAAATAAGGTGTTCGTCATAATCCTTGAAGCGTTCTGCTATCTGCTTCCATATCGATGTAAAGCGTTCGGACATTTCCTTGCTGTCTTTGCTTGGAATTATCCAATCGGTTTCGTGGTGGGTGTTGAGAATGACATACATATCGTTTTTGTAAGCATAGTCAATGACCGTCTGAACTCGGTCGAGCCACTCCTTGCTGATATTGTTTTTGCTGTCGAGATGCTCGCCCCAGCTTGTCGGGATACGAACTGCATTGAAGCCTGCCTTTTTGACGGCTTTTATCATCTCTTCGGTAGTCTTTGGATTTCCCCACGCTGTTTCGTGAGCAAGATCACCGTTTATCCAGCTTCCCGTGCAATCGAGCGTATTTCCGAGATTCCAGCCTATCTTTATGTTTTTCACAAAATCAAGTGCATCACCCGAAGAAGCTGCCGTATTTTTTGAGGTATTGCTGCTTGATGAAACTGCCGATGCCTTTTTGACCGTCACCTTGCAGGAAGCTTTGTATTTCGTATTCTTGATCTTGACCGTAACTGTAACGTTTCCTGCCTTTACACCTGTGACTTTGCCCGATTTTGAAACAGTTGCTATCGTTTTGTCGCTCGTTGACCACTGTAAAGTATAGTTCTTTACACCTGTTACAGTTGGTTTCAAGGTTATGCTCTTTCCTACCGTGACCGAAGCGGACGTCTTGTTGAGCGCAACACCCTTTTTAGCCGCAAATGCAGTCGTTGAACAGAGCATCACTACCATAATCGCTGACATTATCAGCGAGATCAGTCTTTTGAATTTCATAGTATCCCCCATTTTATTTTTTTATGTTTGCAAGTTCAGCATTGACCTGCTTTGCAACCGATGATTCGGGCTCAAAAATCGAACCATATCTGAATATGGCAACTCCGCCGTAGTTGCTGAGTTTTTTCGCGGCTTTCATCTGCCTTGAAATTATATCGGAATTGTTTATCCATTCATTTTTGCCGTTTGCGCCTGCGTATGCGTCAGCCGCGCCTATCTTATAGCCTGCAAGTCCTATAACGAGCTTCACATTTCCCGATGAAGTCATACTGCTCCAGAGCGCGATAGTGTCTTCGTACGGCAGTGTGGCATTTTCAAACCCGAAGTAGACCTGAGGAAGAATATAGTCGCAGCAGTCGGACGAGCTGCACCACGTTTTTACATCGGCATAAAGCGTATCATAGTTGTTGCTTACACTTCCCTGCGGCGAAATTCCGAACAAAACGCTCGAGTTTGCGCTGTGTACGGTCTTGTTCATTCGCTTTACCATATCATTGATGTTGTCCGTTCGCCACGATGAAATGCTCTTAGACGTTCCCGAAGCCTTGTAAGCGGCACTGTCGAACGAAGCTGCCGTTGTCGGGTAAAAATAGTCGTCTATCTGGATACCGTCAACATCATAACCGGAAACTATCTCGGAAATTCCGTCCGAGATAAGCTTTTCGACCTCGGGATAAGCAGGGTTAAGGTACCACCTGCCGTCTGATTTGACGATATATTTTCCGCATTTGTCGCTGTCGTTGTACCATTTTTTTATTGTGTATGAATCGGACAAGCCTTTCATTTGGCTGTCGGTCATAAGTCGCATCGGATTTATCCAAGCATGAACGGAAAGGTTTCTGCTGTGTGCTTCCTCGACCATAATTTCAAGCGGGTCGTAGGAAAGCTTTGCTCCGATAGTTCCGTTGTATCGGTCACCCGTTGGGAAAAGCTCCGAGCGGTAATAAGCGTCGCCGAAAGCTCTGACCTGAACATAAACAGTATTAAAGCTCAATGCCTTTACATCATCGAAATACTCGCCGATAGTTGAGCGGAACGCTTTCGCCGACTTGTTCATCATTGCCGATGAATATTCGAGGTAGGATATCCATATTCCCTTTTGCTCGCTGTAATTGAGTGCGGAATAGCCGTTTGTGCCATAGTTGTGAGAAACAGTTTCGGCAGGACTTTCCGTTTGAAGCGTTAATTCAGTGACGCTCGTTTCCTCCGTCGTAGTTGTTTCCGAGACTTTGGTGGTCGTCGTTGTGTTTTCCGAAGCCTTTGTCTGCTTTGGCTGTTCGGTTTCGACTTTGACAGTCACGTTTTCCCCGCTAAGTTCGCTTTCAATAAGGTCATCTTCGGGTATTTCATTTTCAGCCATTACTGTTTCTGTAACGGATCCTGATATTTCTTGCTGTAAAGTTGTTTCACTTTGCAGCTCATTGCTTGTTTCATCTGTCAAACTTGAAGTGATCTCCGTTTCTTCGGTAATTTCAACTGTCTGCGTGGTTTCTTCGGTGAGAATAACACTGTTTGCCGTCTGAATATTCGCATCACGCGGATCTTCCGAAACCTTTTTGCAGGAGGACAAATTCGTGCATAACATTAAAGCTGCTATGACAGCTGCAAAGGCTTTATACTTTACATTATATGGATAAAAAGACATCTGATTTCCTTTCAAATCT
>UQKC01000043.1 GCA_900541495.1 uncultured Ruminococcus sp.
AAAATAACTCCGTATGAAAAATCTTATAATAATTATATATCATTGACGGAAAAAAGTCAATTAATACACTGACATTATTATCGGTAATTTATGCCATTTACTTTCATTTTTTCTTTCAGCCGAATATTTCTATTTTTGCGGCTAAAAATAGAAATACATTTTGGGAGTTGAAGCTATGAAGAAAAAAGGTAAGGTTTTCTATTCATTTTTGGGCGCTCTGACAGGCTTTGCGAACGGTCTTTTCGGCTCGGGCGGAGGAATTATCGCCGTTCCGATGCTTGAAAAAGCGGAGATCGAACAGAAAAAGTCACACGCAACCTCACTTGCACTCACACTGCCGCTGTCGGTCGTTTCGGTGATATTTTATGCGTTTAAAGGCTCGTTTGATTTCAATGACGCACTTCCGCTTATACCGTTCGGACTTGTCGGAGCTGTCATCGGGAGCATATTTCTCAAAAAAATACCTGCCAAGCCGCTGAAAATCATTTTCGGCATTTTCCTTATAATCGCAGGCGGAAGGATGATATTCAAATGATACTGAGCTATATTGCCGCATTTCTGACGGGAATTTTCGCCGCTATGGGCGTTGGCGGCGGAATGATACTTATAATTTATCTGACGTTTTTCGCAGGTTTTCCTCAGCTTTCGGCGCAGGGCATCAACCTTATCTACTTTATACCGATAGCGCTTCTTTCCGTAATAATCCACACGAAAAACAAGCTTATCGAATGGAAAAAGATAGTTCCCTCGCTAATTGCAGGAACTGCGTTCGCCGTTCTCGGTGCTTTCGCTGCAGACTATCTTGGCTCGGAAATACTCGGTAAAATTTTCGGCGGATTCATTATAATAATCGGGATAAAGGAGCTTTTAAGCGGCTTTGTAAAAAAGAAATCGGTGTAAAGAAAATTCTCTTTACACCGATAAATTTACTTTGAAATAGTTCCGTCAACAAGTTCGCTGTGCGTATCGTTTTTCTGAGCCAGCTGTTGCTGTTTGAGTTTATCTTCACGCTCAACGGCAAGCTGTTTTTCGTGTTCTTCCATAATGTACTTGTCTGGTTTATGGAGATCATCATAACGCTCAACGAATTCGAGCGCATCTCCCTCATTGAGCGGCTTACTCATAAGGAAGCCCTGAATGTAGTCGCACTTCATATCCTTCAGGAAGTTATACTGACCAACAGTTTCGATTCCCTCTGCAACGGTCTTGATGCCGAGGCTGTGAACAAGGTCGATTATCGAGTCAGTGATAGCCTGATCTCGCTTATTATTGTTGATCTCGTCAACGAATGACTTGTCGATCTTGAGGCACTTTATCGGGAAATTCTTGAGGTAGTTGAGTGACGAATAACCCGTTCCGAAATCATCGAGAGCAAGCGAGATTCCCATTTTGTTAAGCTCTTCGATAACGCTGTTGTCATTATCGATAAAGTCGATGAGCGTTGATTCTGTTATCTCGACCTGAATATTTTTCGTATCAAGCTGTGTTATCTCGATAACGTGCTTTATCGAATCGAGGAAATCCGCTCTTTTGAGCTGTATAGGCGAAACGTTGATAGACATAATTATGTCGTCACGATAATTCTCGCAGAGCGTTTTGAGGAATCGGCAGGCGCTTTCAAATATCCACATACCGATCTGGACGATATCGCCCGTTTCCTCAGCAACGTTGATGAACTCCTGCGGCGGAATATGTCCGAAAACAGGACTGTCCCAGCGGACGAGGACTTCAAAGCCGTGGATATCGCAGGTATCGCTCGAAATGATAGGCTGATAATTGAGATAAAGCTCGCCGTTCTTTATCGCTTCGGATATCTGCTGTGAGATAGCCGCCTTGCTGAAATGCTGACGCTTTGCGGCATTCGTATAGAATGAAACTCTGTCCTTGCCGCTGTCCTTTGCCTTATGGAGAGCCATATCGGCATCACGAAGCAGCATATCCGCCGAATCATCATCATCGGGATAGATAGAAACGCCGACTGAGAACTTGATATAGATATTGTCGGACATGACCTTTATCTGCTTTGAAAAAGCCGCCTGCATAGTGTCGATGGCTTTGTATATCTTCTGATAATCATCGCCGAATTCAACAATTACAATAAATTCGTCGCCGCTGAAACGGAACACTCTGCCTATTTTGCTGAGCGAAGTAGAAAGCATAGTTGCAAATGTGCAAAGGACTGCGTCGCCGAAGTTATGACCGAGGTTCTCATTGAGCCACTTGAAGTTGTCAAGGTCAACGAACATTATGGCGAATCTTCCGTCCGAAATGGTTTCGTTCGATTTGTTTCTGCTAATGATCGATTCAAGATGATAGTACAGCGTGTTTCTGTTCGGTATGCCCGTAAGCGTATCGTTAAGGCTGTACTGGAGAATTATCTCATTCTTAGCAGCAAGAATTGACGAGATTTTATTGAGCTGTTCCGCAGTTTTGAGAAGATTATTGTCGGGGGCGACAGATGTATCGATAACATATTTGAAATTTTCCGAGGAAATATTGTCAACAGATTCTGTTATCTTATTGAGGAGCTTGTATTCATACTTCTGCTTGTTCTTGACACATATTCCGAGCAGAACGAGCAGGCAGGCAAGAACGATTATCGAGCCTGTGAAAATGCTGTAAACTCCGCCGTCCATTGCTGCTTTATCGAAGAGAATGACCATATTCCAGTTCGGAACGACCGACTTATCAACTACGAAAAACGTTTTATTGCGTATGCCAATGCCGTTTGAATAGCTGTCAAGCCCACTGTCGAGCGTTGATGACTGGACAAGAATATTGAGCAGGGGCGCTGAATTGAGATCATAACTGTCAGCAAACTCCTTACTTGACGGGGAATAAACGATGCTGCCGTAGTTGCAGGTGATTATCGGGTAGCAGCTGCTGCTGAGAGTGTACTGCTCGAGGATCTTTGAAAGTCCCGACTTTTCGATATCCATTCCGATATATCCGATGATATTCTCGGAGGAATAAACGGGGGCAATGATCGAAACGACTTCCTTTTCGGGATAGATCATCGAAGCTGAAAGCTGTGTGCAGTATGTATAATCGCTCATTCCGCGGACAGACATATCGTTATACCAGTAAAGGCTGTCAAGCTGAAGTGCCTCCATACCGATATATGTTCCTTCATCGGAAACAAGCGCTCTGTCATTTTCAAATATCACCCATGATGAAACGACATCGGCATTTTCAACCGACATATCGTAAAGCATTTCGGTAACAGCTTCAAAATCGCTGTTTTCCTTTGCGTTCTGCTCGCTCTCCGCACCTTCACCGAGAAAATCAACGACGGTCTTCTCCCCTGCGGCAGTTTTTACCGCATCAAGCTTCGGCGACATATAATCCCTGACGATATCGGAGATGACACTGGCGGAATTGTTCATCATCACCATACTGCTCGTTTCCGTTTTTATGCTCGCAAGGATAAAAACGATGACAGCAAAAGCCAAGAGCAGCACTGCAAGCGATATTATAAAATAAAATAAGACCTTATTCTGAACGGTTTTTAAATGCCTTTTTTTAGATTCTGACATATAATAGCCCCTTTTTATTATAACAGAATGATATCCATTCAAGTCGAGAATTTCACTTTTATATTATACCACATATTAATTTTTTAGTAAATATTTTTTCGTTTTTATTGGAAGATAATACAAAAATTGCACATTTTCTTAGCTGATTTTTACAACAATTATTGCATTTATTTATATGAATTTAATTTTTATACATAAATTTAACTATATCCACATCTTTATATGTCAAAATATATGTCACAATAATGACTGCACACTGGCTGAGGACGAGCAGTCCAAGTCCAAGCAATCCCCAAACCGAGAGAACTTCAATAGTCCTTTCCGATGTGAAGCTGTCAACGAACGGTACTGTGAAAAGATTGGCAAGCAGGAAAAAGTTGAACATATCTCGGATAACGCCTATTTTCGACAGTACGAGAATTATATACATAACGATAGAAATTATCGGACCGCCGACAGCCATTTTCACGGGCATATACTTATCATAGGGAACATTGTGATAGGTCACGGCATCACGGTCTTTTTTCGCCGCATTGAACGCCCAGTTGAAATAAAGTCCGAGCGTGAGGACAAGCGTACAGATACCGATTATTACCTTAAGCACTACCGAGCCGCCGAACATTCCGTTCATTGCGATCATCGATATCACCAGAAACATCGACATAAATTCTGCGATAAGGCCGTAGCCGATCCCTTTTAAAATTCTTTTAAAGATATTCTCCGTTTTGAAGTTTTCGGACATTTATTTTGATCCTTTCAGATATTGATTTTACCCCATTTAAATTATTATACAACAATTCTTACTTTTTTTCAATATCTGGCACAAATATTTTTTGACGATGTTCAAATAATAAAAACACGGGGTTTGCAGAGGTAATAAAATGACTGACAAAGAAAAGCTTTTGACCGCTGTTTTGCAGAATTCCGAAATGGGTTCATCGGCGATACGGCAGATCTTTCCCTCAGTGCGGAATGATTCGCTGAGAACAGAGCTTCGCCGTCAGCTTTCGGAATATGAAAAACAGTATAACACTGTCTGCCGTCAGATGCAGGTGCTTCACATGAAAGGAAAGCCTATCTCTCCCGCCGCAAAGGCTATGGGAAGCATCAGCATTGCTGTAAAGACCGCTTCGGACAGCTCATCGCAGCACCTCGCGGAAATGCTCATTCAGGGAACGAATATGGGGATAATCAACATCAACAAGGCTCTCAACTCCGCAAAGGAGATAACGGGCAGCCTGAAAAATGAAACCAAACAGCTTCTCTCCAAGGAGCAGCAGTATATCGACAGGCTCAAAGCATACCTTTAACAAAGGAAACGCTGTACGGTATTTTTTTAATGCCGTACAGCGTTTTTTACTTTTTAACTCTGTATTTTGCACGTTTGCGCATTTTCTGTGCCTTGATGACTTTCATTCGCGAGAATTCCTCACGTTCCTTTTCGTCAAGGCTGCCCGAAATGTACTTGACTGTGCTCTGATACTTCGGAATAACGATATTCTGAAGTGCATTTGCTCTCGTCTGCGTTTTTCTTATCGAATTCGTAAGACGGTAGATGCTGTTTTCGACTTCGGCAAGCGTTACCGTCATTTCTTTTACCTTGACGAAGCTGATATAAGCCTTGTCAACGTTGCTGTCGGTATTCATAAAGCCGTAATCAAGCGAAAGCTTCTTTTTTTCGACCGAAAGCTTCGGAAGTTCGCAGCCCATTACGCTTCGGTAAGAAACGCTGACCGTATTTTCAACGGGCATACCCTCGGCGATATTTTCAACAACGCCGTGCGTGATATTCGCCATCTGGAGTGCGGAATACGCCTCGATATAGGTCACGCCGATACTCTCACGCAGTTCTTTCGCCGTATCGACCATTTGCATAAGCTCACGGATAAGGATATTTCTCTTTTTATCGAGAAGCTCATAGCCAAGCTGTGCAAGCGCAAGCGATTTCTGCATATTAAGCAGGTTGCCCTTAGTCGGGAAAACCTGTTCAGCCATTCCGACCGCCTCCTTTCGTTTCTTTCTGCATTATTGGAACAATTCTTCCGCTTTATCGTTGTATTTTTCTTCGAGAAGCTTCTCGTCCACACGGTCAAGAGCAGACTTAGGCAGGAGTGAAAGCAGATTCCAGCCGAGGTCGAGGGTTTCATCGATAGAACGGTTCTCCTCTTCGCCCTGAGATACAAAGTATTTCTCAAACATACGTCCGAAGCGCATATACGCCTTGTCAAGCTCGGAAAGTTCATCTTCACCGATTACGGAAGCAAGTGCTCTTGCGTCGCTTACCTTTGCATAAGCGGCAAAAAGCTGGTTGGAAACTGCCGAGTGGTCGGCTCTTGTATAGCCCTCGCCGATGCCGTCTTTCATAAGACGTGAAAGTGACGGAAGCACCGAGATAGGCGGATAAACGCCCGACTGTTCAAGACCTCTGTCGAGAACTATCTGACCCTCTGTGATATAACCCGTAAGGTCAGGAACAGGGTGAGTGATATCATCGTTAGGCATTGTGAGGATAGGTATCTGCGTGATAGAACCCTCCGAGCCGTTGATAACGCCTGCACGTTCATATATAGAAGCAAGGTCGGAATAAAGGTATCCCGGGTAACCCTTTCTTGCAGGAATTTCTCCCTTTGAGGAGGAGAACTCACGTACAGCTTCGGCATAGGAAGTCATATCCGTAAGGATAACGAGGATATGCATATTCTTTTCATACGCAAGATATTCTGCGACTGTGAGCGCACATCTCGGCGTAAGGATTCTCTCGATGATAGGGTCGTTCGAGAGGTTAAGGAACATTACAACTCGCTGAAGAACGCCGCTTTCCTCAAAGCTTCTGCGGAAGTAGTCGGCAACGTCGTTCTTAACGCCCATTGCAGCGAAAACAACAGCGAAGCCCTGACCGTTATCTTCGGCGATCTTAGCCTGACGAACGATCTGAACGGCAAGCTTATTGTGCGAAAGACCCGAACCCGAGAAGATAGGGAGCTTCTGACCTCTGATAAGCGTCATAAGCGCATCGATAGAGGAGATACCCGTGTTGATATAGTTTCTCGGATATGTACGGGAAACGGGGTTGAGCGGGTGACCGTTGATATCGGCTGTCTTTTCGGGGAAAATATCTCCAAGACCGTCGATAGGCTTTCCTGCGCCGCTGAAAACTCTGCCGAGGATCTCGCTCGAAAGTGCAAGCTCCATCGGCTTTCCCGTGAACTTTGTGCGTGTATTGGTCATTGAAAGTCCCTTTGTTCCCTCAAAGACCTGAAGAACAACTCGCTTTCCCGAAATCTCAACAACTCGTCCAAGTCGCTGTGTGCCGTCGTCAAGACGAATTTCAACGACTTCATCGAACGAAGCATTGTCAACATTATCGAGGACAACAAGAGGTCCGTTAATTTCTTTCAATCCTACATACTGTAAGCCCATATCAAACGACCTCCTGAACAAGTTTCTTTATTCCCTGCTCAATTTCAACATTCAGCAGGCGGAACATTTCGGGTTTATCGTTAGGTATATCGTATTTTACCTTGATGACCTTTTCAAAAAGTCCCGTTTCAAGAAGAGCGGCAGCAGTCACGCCCGAAGCGACAGCCTTTTTCGACTCTTCGTAAAGACAGAGTATAGCTTTCATCATAAGGTACTGCTTTTCGAGCGGAACGTAGGTATCGTCCTTATGATAAGCATTCTGCTGCAGGAATCCTACACGGACAACTCGCGCGATTTCGATGATAAGCTTCTGGTCTTCGGGAAGAACGTCCGAACCGATGAGCTTTACGATCTCCATAAGCTTGTTTTCTTCGTGAAGTATCTTGGTTATTTCAAGACGGCACTTCATAAATTCGGGGTTTACGTTTTCCTCGTAGTATTCGCTGAGGTCGTCCATATATTCCGAATAGCTGTCGTTCCAGTTGATAGCAGGATAATGACGCGCATAAGCAAGAGCCTTGTCGAGCGCCCAGAAGCATCTTACGAAACGCTTTGTGTTCTGCGTAACAGGCTCGGAGAAGTCCGAACCCTGCGGAGAAACCGCACCGATAATGGTAACAGAACCCTCCGAACCGTTGAGATTGCGAACATAGCCTGCTCGTTCATAGAATTCTGAAATTCTTGACGGAAGATATGCAGGGAAGCCTTCTTCGGCAGGCATTTCTTCAAGTCTGCCGCTTATTTCACGGAGGGCTTCTGCCCAACGCGAGGTCGAGTCGGCCATGATCGCGATATGATAACCCATATCACGGTAATATTCCGCAAGTGTGATGCCGGTATATATCGAAGCTTCACGAGCCGCAACAGGCATATTGGATGTATTCGCGATAAGCACGGTTCTGTCGGTAAGAGCCTTTCCCGTTCTCGGGTCAACGAGTTCGGAAAATTCTTCAAGAACCTGAGTCATTTCGTTGCCGCGTTCGCCGCAGCCGATGTATACGATGATATCAGCATCGCACCATTTTGCAAGCTGGTGCTGTGTCATGGTCTTGCCCGTGCCGAAGCCGCCCGGTATAGCAGCCGTGCCGCCCTTTGCTATCGGGAGAACAGTATCGATAACACGCTGACCCGTGATAAGCGGCTTATTTATCGGCAGACGGTTAGTAAACGGACGAGCCTGCTTGATAGGCCATTTCTGGCAGAGTGTAAGCTCAACTTCCGTGCCGTCTTCCTTTCTGAGCTTTGCGACAACATCGTTTATTCTGTAATCGCCGTTTTCAGCGACCCAAGAAATTTCGCCCTTTAAGTAAGGCGAAAGCATACATCTATGCTCGATAACGGGTGTTTCGGGACAAACGGCGTAGATATCTCCGCCCTTTATGCTGTCCCCTACCTTGACTTTCATTGTGACGCTGTATTTTTTCTCGGTATCGAGGGAGGAAACCATACTACCCTCTCCGATGAATGCGCCGCTGATCTCTTCGAGCTTTTTCAGCGGACGTTCGATACCGTCAAATATATTCGAGATGATTCCCGGACCCAAGACTGCGGACATTGGCATTCCGCTGCCCGTTACAGGCTCGCCGGGCTTCAGTCCCGTTGTTGATTCATAGACCTGTATAGTGGTTTCTTCGCTTGACATATTGATAACTTCACCGACGAGCTTCTTTGCGCCGACATATACCATTTCAAGCATGGAGAAATCCGTTGTATCCCTAACCTTTACAACAGGGCCGTTAATAGAAAAAACTGTATTCAATCCTATTCCTCCCCTTATTCCGCAAAGGCGTTGCTGCTGACGAACAGGCTCTTCTGCTCCTCGACCGCAAGGTCAAAGGTCTTGTCGATGATAGTACCCTTTTCCTTGGAATAAACGGAAAAACCGCCTAACTTTATCGAGCTGTCGGGAATGAATGAAACGTCATCTGCCTTGACGACCTTTTTGAGGACATCGGCAAGCTTCATATCATCGGGCGCAAGACGTATCTCCGAGCCGTTTCCGACATTAAGAACGAGCAGCTTTTTGATAAGCGTATCAGCATAAGCGTTAGTTCCGCGGTATTCCGAGAGCTTTTCTTCGACCTTGGCGAAAACCTTGTCGGAAAGCTCCTCACGGCAGCGCAGAATGCTTTTTTTCATTTCAAGCTCAGCCTTTGAGATATCGCGGACATATTTATTTCCGCTTTTCTTTCTGCTTGAATTCATATATTTATCGGCAGCTTCTTCGGATTCCTCTTCGGCAGCGGAAAGAATACTTTTCTTCGTGCTTTCAGCATCATCCAGAATAGCCGAAACCTTTTCGTCGATCTCATTATTGACGGCGCAGATGAATTTCTGCAGCTTCTCATTTTCTGTACTCATATTAAAAAATCCTTCCAAAATCAAAGCTTCAATCCGATCGCGGATTCAATATACTTAGAAATATTCTCGGTAACATTTGAAGTGGCGTGTCGGTCAGGAACTTCAACAATAAGCGGTGATTTGCGGTTGAGCTTCAAATCGTAGACAAGCTCCTGACAAAGGCGGACAAGCTTCTCCGTCATAAGAATAACGGCGATATCCTTGTTGTCCATTGCCGCAAGGAGCGTTTTTTTGACCTCGGCAGGCTCGTGAACGACAACGCCCTCGATGCCTGCAAGGCGCATTCCCATCTGGGTATCAACATTATCGCTTATAAGATAAAGACGCATACTGTACGTCCTCCTTTCCGCCGTGGATACTCAGATAAAGAGCATAAGAAGTGCTACTACGAAGCCGTAAAGTGCGCAGGCTTCACCGAGAGCTGCGAAGATAAGTGCATTAGAGAATGTCTTAGGATTCTCACTTACTGCACCGATAGCTGCAGGAGCTGCTGCTGCGATAGCGATACCGCCGCCGATAGCGCCAAGACCAACTGCAAGAGCAGATGCTATGTAGAGAAGTCCGCTCGTATCGGAGCTGCTGTCCTCTGCTGTGTCAGCCTCTTCGGAAACTGCTGTTGTCGGAGCTGCATCAGCTTCACTGTCGGCATAAGCCTTCATTCCGAAAGGAAGTGCAGCGCAGATGAGCATTACTGCGAAGAAAGAGCAGATGTTGGCGGCAAAAGCCTTTTTGAGTGACTGTTCGCCCTTTTTCTTCTTGATAGCCACAACAACGGGTACAAAAAGAAGTGCAAGTACAACTGCGGGAAGTAAAAAAGCATACAACATAATAAATTCCTCCAAAATTCTTTATTCTATGGTTTCATCATAGTTGATTTTAACGGGTGTAAACGGTGTGCCGCCGCCCGTGTAAAAACGTGAGAAGATCTCGTAAAATTCAAGTCGAAGCGACTGGATACCTACGAGAAGGGCTTCAATGCCCATTACAAAAACGTTGCCGATAACAACGACTATCGGAACTGCGCCCGCTGCAACCTGATCTGCGAGAGCCATTACAACGAGCATCATAGACGCATGGGAAAGAACGAAGCCGCCTACACGGACGAACGAAAGTGTATTCGTTGCATATCCGAGCAGGAATTCGAAAACTTCAAAGAAGTTAGCGGCGATAAAGTCGCCTACTCCGCCCTCCATGTGATATTTCTTGCCTCTTACCCAATAGGAAAGGGGTTCACGCAGGAACATCGCAATGAGCGGAAGAACGATAAGGATAAGGATATAAGCGGTATTCACGATATGTGCGCCGAAAAGCTCACATACTGCGCCAACAAGGATCGAACCAAAGAACACAAAGCCTGCGATGCCGTTATTGCTGAACAGCGCGCTTTCATATTCCTTGTTCTTTATGCCGACAATAATGTTTATCATTATCGAAATGAACATTATGAATACGCCGATAACGATTCCTCCGATGAGGATAGTCGTAACGTTTTCCATTACCCTGAACGGCAGGAAGCTTATCCCGAGCGCTTCATAAACCGGGTCGAGAAGATGCTCATAACCGAACACGCTTCCGTAGATAAATCCGAATATCGCACCCGAAATACCTACTCTTGTAAGGATAGGTCCGAGCGAGAAGCGCTTGAACTTCCAAAGCAGTGCGCCCAGAAGCGCGATGACAAGTCCGTGTCCGACATCGCCGAACATTATTCCGAAGAAAAGCGTGTATGTGATGGCAACGAACATTGTCGGGTTAACGCCGTTATATGCAGGAAGTCCGTACATCTCAACGAACATCGAGAACGGCTGAGCGAACTTGTTGTTGCGGAGCTTTATCGGCGGTGCAAGCTGACCGTTCGCATCGGCAGGCTGCATTACAACGGAAACTCCGTCCATATCGTCAAAAAGCTTAAGGAACGCGTCCGAATCGCTCTTAGGGACGAAGCCGACAACTGCGAATTTTCCGTTAGTAACGGCTGCTTTGCTTCGCAGGTCAAAGTTATCGTGACGTGATTTATAGTGCGTGAAAAGCTCGTCCAGATGCTTGATCTCGCCGTTTATATACTCGGAAATGCTCTTATCGAGAGCGTCTTTCTTCTCGGTGAAATCCTTTATCTTTGCGGCAAGTTCCGCAACAGCGTCCTCGGACGTGCCGTGTACGAAATCGGCGATCCTGATTCGTTCAAAGTAGAGTGACTTGAAAATATCGTCCACTTCTTCCGCACAGGAAACAGGAGTGATATAAAGTCCCCAGTAATACTCGGTCTCCTCGGTGAAATACTCAAAATAGAACGTTTTATCGTCATAATATGGCAGTTTGTTGTAGCTGTCGATAGGAAGCCGTCCGAAACGCACCTTGATATGCTCACAAGCGAAAAGCTTTTCAAAGTCAGCGTCAAGACCTTTAAGGTGTTCGACCTGATTGAGCGCCCGCTCGTATTCTCCAACGTTGTCGCTGACTTCGGTTCTCTGCTTTGCAAGCTCTTTGAGCTTTTCAAGAACGCCGTCAACGTATTTTCCGTCTTTTGTGAGGTTTTCGTTAAAATCCTTGCTGACTTCAACGCTGCCGATCTTGACATTCGCCAATGCGGAGATCTCTGTCATCTTTCGCAGGATACTGTTATAAGGATTTTCTTCTTTGAGTGAGGAAAAACCTTTGCTTTTGGCATTTGCCCCTACCGCAGATTCAATGTGGAAACAGCCGCACTCGGAAAGCTTTTCAAGCACCGCGTCGAGGTCTTTCGTCAGACCTGCAATATTGACAAATTCCATTTTTTCAATTGACATAAAAACAGCTCACCCCTTTTTACACTATTATCAAAGATTCTATCTGCTTTGAGGGAACGCCGTAACGGACACCCTCGATAATGCTTATCAGATTGTGAAGCTCCACTCCCATAAGGTACATAAACGCATAAACGCTTACCGATGCCGCCTGCGAATCCCTGAGTGCCGCCTTTGCATACTTGAAGCGAAGCTTGCTCGCAGCAAGCTCAAGGTCGTCAGCGTCCTTGCTGTCAAGTCCGTTTTCGGCGATCACTCTGCCGTAATAGGTCTTGGAGAAGCGCTTGATGAACTCTTCACCGCTGCCCGATGAATACAATTCCTCAAGCTTTGCTTTGGACATTCTTCCCTCAAAGGAGAAAGTCTTATCAAATATCTCATTTTCATCGCTGCCGAAGTATTCTTTCAATCGGTAAGCATTGATGATATTGATAAGGTCGATATCGGTCAGTATCATAAGGTCAAGCTTGTCCGCTTCCGCTTTTCGGTAATGCTTCGAAGCTTCAACAAGTCCCTCATAATAGTAGCTGCGCAGGATATATTCACATTTGCCGCAGTCGATACGTCCGTTTTCATCGGTCGGAACGTCTTTGAGAAGCTCATAATAGCGCGTTTTCTTTAAAAATTCGAGCAGTTCGGCGAAAGAACGCACCTTTGCTATTTCAATAAGGTCGAACGAAGTCATTCCGTTGAGATAGATTGGTATGCTTTCGATCTGACCCTCCGAATCGGCGTTGATAAAGCGCATACAGCTAAGGATTATGTCGATCTCGGCGGAAATTATCTTGAAATTGTAGAATTCCTGCCGACCGATGCGCTCAAATCCCGTTATCCTGCCGTAAAGCTCAAAGTTATAACGCTGCAAAAGGCTTTCGAGAAAGCCTCTGTGTATCGTATTTACATCGACCGAAGCCAATATCGTGCTGTAGTGCGTATTTTTTTTGAGGTAATCCGCAATATCGGCAACGCTCTGCTTTGTCACAAGCTCGGCATAGCCCTCTGCGGTAACACGCTTTCCGTACATTGCGCGTATCTTTGCAACGGTCGCATAATATTTGCCCTTGGTATAAGAGCCGTGCTTTTTGTTACTCACAACGATCCCTCTTTATCAGCCGTTTACGATCGCATGGAAGATATCCTCTTCCCAGCTTCCGTGACGGTTCTCATACACGTCTTTAAGACGTTCGATCTCCTTTTCGCCCTCAGCATTGATAGCTTCGAGCTTCTTGTCGGCTTCGGCTTTTTCCTTTTCTTCGATCTCTTTGAGGGTCGCATCAGCAGCCTTTATGCGGGATTCAATGATCTTTTCCTGCTGCTCCTTTGCGCCTGCAATGATGAGATTGCGCTGTTTTTCAGCTTCGGCAAGCTTTTCCGAAGCACTTTTATCAATTTCGAGAATGCTCTGGATAATATTTTCGTCCATAACTTACGATCATTCCTTTCTTTAAAGTTTATGCCGTCTGACTTTATGTTTATCAACTGCAAAACCCATGCTGTTTTGTCGGCAGCATGGGCATTTTTTTTAGTTTTTAAGGCTGTGGAGAGGTGCAGGGATCTGTCCGCCTCTGTTGATGAACTTGGCAGGCGAATACTTGTTTACGCTCATAACGGGGCCCTTGCCGAAAAGTCCGCCCCAATCGAGGAACTCGCCTTCCTTCATTCCGATAGCAGGGATAACTCTTACTGCTGTGGTCTTGTTGTTTACCATACCGATAGCAGCTTCGTCAGCGATGATAGCGGAGATAACTTCCGCAGTTGTATCGCCAGGAATTACTATCATATCAAGACCAACGGAGCATACAGCCGTCATAGCTTCGAGCTTTTCTATCTTGAGCGAACCGCATACAGCAGCATCGATCATTCCTGCGTCCTCGGATACCGGGATAAATGCGCCCGAAAGTCCGCCGACCTTTGAGCAAGCCATTACGCCGCCCTTTTTAACTGCGTCATTGAGCAGTGCAAGCGCAGCAGTCGTGCCGCAGCAGCCGCAGCTTTCAAGACCTATCTCTTCGAGGATATGTGCAACTGAGTCGCCAACTGCAGGAGTAGGTGCAAGCGAGAGGTCAACTATGCCGAACGGAACTCCGAGGCGCTTTGAAGCCTCTGTGCCGACGAGCTGACCAACTCTTGTGATCTTATATGCGGTCTTTTTGATGATATCGGATATCTGTGTGATATCGGCATCGGGGTACTTGGAAAGCGCGGAGCGAACAACGCCGGGACCCGAAACGCCGACATTTATCATACAGTCACGCTCGCCAACGCCGTGGTAAGCGCCTGCCATAAACGGGTTATCATCAACGGAGTTGCAGAAAACAACGAGCTTTGCAGCGCCGAAGCACTGGTTGTCGATAGTTTTCTCAGCGCACTCACGGACGATGCCGCCCATAAGCTTTACAGCGTCAAGGTTGATACCGCTCTTTGTCGAGCCGATATTTACCGAAGAACAAACGCAGCTTGTTGAAGCAAGTGCTTCGGGGATAGAATTGATAAGTCTTTCATCACCTGCTGCGAAGCCGTTCTGAACGAGTGCGGAATAACCGCCGATGAGGTTTACTCCGACAGCCTTTGCAGCCTTTTCCATTGTAAGTGCGAACTTAACGGGGCTTTCCTTGCAGGCAGCGGAAACCATTGCAATAGGCGTAACGGAAAGGCGCTTATTGATGATAGGAACACCGAATTCCTTTTCGATATCCTCGCCGACCTTAACGAGATCCTTTGCACAGGTCGTGATCTTATCATAGATCTTATCACAAGCCTTGTCGATATCGCTGTCGATACAGTCGAGGAGCGAAATGCCCATCGTTATCGTTCTGATATCAAGACATTCGTCCTGTATCATTCTTATTGTTTCAAGTATATCATGTACATTAAGCATTTAATATAACTCCAGTTCTGAAAAAAATACGTCACTCAGACGGTATGCATCGTGTTGAAGATCTCTTCGTGCATTGTATTTATTTTAAGACCCATGCTGTCCCCGAGAGCGTTCATTCTGTCAACAAGTTCCGCAAAGCTCTTGTCAAGCTTTGAGATATCAACAAGCATTATCATAGCGAACATATCCTGAAGTACGCTCTGGGTCACTTCGGTAACGTTAGCATTGAATTCAGCGCAGATGCCGCTGACCTTTGCAAGAATACCGACTGTATCCTTACCAACAACAGTTATAACAGCTCTCATAAAAAGAAACCTCCGAAAATAATTTTATATACAATATATAAAGATATTATAGCACAACCTTTTCCGCAAAAATAGACTAAATTTAAACAAATTTAAAGTTAAATTATTAACAAACTTATGGCTTTTCATATAAGAAAACTCTTTTTCCACCTTACACCGTGTTTTTTGTCAGAAATGACAATTCGGAAAGGCTTTGCAAAATGTCAAAAAAAGTTATAGACTTTGCTTTTCTTATGTGCTATAATAATATGTATCGCAGCAAACCGATAAAACTTGCTGTAGATTCTGAAAAAAAGGATGGGTTGTAATGGACAATATTTTAAAACTCCTCAAGCAGAACGCTCGGCTTTCCAACAAGGAAATCGCCTCAATGACCGGCAGCACCGAAGAAGCGGTCGCGGCAAAGATAAAAGAATATGAAAGCAGCGGTGTTATAAAGGGCTATTCCGCCATCCTCAATGACGAACTCGCAGATAAGGACAACGTTACCGCGTTCATCGCAGTAAAGGTTACTCCGACGGCTGAATTCGGCTTTGATGCCATTGCCAAGAAGATCTTATCATACGGAGAAGTTGAAAGCCTTACGCTTATGTCGGGCGCATTCGACCTCGCAGTTACCATAAGCGGTACAAACTATAAGGAGATCGCGCTGTTCGTTGCACAGCGTCTTTCCACTATTGAAGGCATCGTATCAACATCTACGCACTTCTTCCTCAAAAAATACAAGGATAAGGGCTTTATGATAAATGCCGATGACAAAGATGAAAGGAGTTTCGTTTCTCCATGATGGACTATGACCGAATACTTTCCGACAAGTGCAAGGAGATAAAGCCGTCGGGAATCCGTAAATTTTTTGATATTGCAAACTCGATGGAGGGAGTTATCTCGCTCGGTGTCGGCGAACCCGACTTTGCCACTCCGTGGACGATACGCAGCAAGGCTATAACCACTCTCCAGCAGGGCAAGACAGTTTACACCGCAAATGCAGGACTTCTTGAACTCCGCTGTGCAATTTCAAAATATCTTGAACGCAAATATAACCTTAAATATGACCCTAAGGATGAGATAATCGTAACGGTCGGCGGTTCGGAGGCTATCGACCTCTGCATAAGAGCCGTTGTTGACCCGGGCGACGAAGTTCTCGTTGTTGAGCCGTCTTTCGTATGCTACAAGCCTATCGTTGACATTATGCACGGCGTTCCCGTTGTAATCGAAACTAAGCCCGAGGACAACTTCAAACTCACAGCCGAGGCTCTTCGCGCCAAGATCACCGATAAGACAAAGCTTCTTATCCTCCCGTTCCCGAACAATCCGACGGGCGCAATTATGACAAGACCCGAACTTGAAGCCATTGCCGAAGTTCTCCGCGGAACGAATATCCTCGTTCTCACGGACGAAATTTACTCCGAACTTACCTATCACGGCAAGCACGTTTCCATTGCCGAGATCGACGGTATGCAGGAAAGAACTATCTATGTAAACGGCTTTTCAAAGGCATTCGCAATGACAGGCTGGCGACTCGGATATCTTGCAGGTCCGGAGCCGCTCGTTTCGCAGATGCTCAAAATCCACCAATACGCGATCATGTGTTCCCCTACCGTTTCGCAGTATGCCGCTGTCGATGCACTTGAAAAATGCGACGATGACGTTCAGTCAATGGTAAAAGAATACGATATGCGCCGCAGATATATCGTCAACGCTTTCAACGAGCTTGGTCTTACCTGCTTTGAGCCCGGCGGTGCGTTCTATGTTTTCCCCTGCATAAAATCAACGGGACTTACAAGCCAGCAGTTCTGCGAAGATCTGCTTTACAAGCACAAGGTCGCTGTTGTTCCGGGCGATGCGTTCGGAGCTTGCGGCGAGGGTTACATAAGAGTTTCCTACGCTTATTCGCTCCAGCACCTTAAAACCGCTGTTGAAGCAATAAGAGAGTACCTCGACGACCTCAAAAAGAACAATGGATAAGCTTTCTGTAAAGGCAAATGCAAAGATAAACCTAACGCTCAACATCACGGGCAAACTTCCGAACGGCTATCACACCCTGCGGAGCATTATGCAGAGCATTTCGCTTCACGATGTCGTGACGGTTGAAAAAACTTCTTCCGCCGAAATTGAAGTAATTTGCGGCGGAGGAATACCCTCGGGCGAGCAGAACATCGCATACAAAGCCGCCCGTGAGTTTTTCCGCTTCGCTGATATTGCCGACAAAGGCATTAAGATAACCATTGAAAAGCATATCCCGTCCGAAGCGGGACTCGGCGGAGGAAGTGCTGATGCCGCCGCCGTTATATGCTGTTTGAACAAGCTTTACGACTGTGATTTTTCACGCGAAACGCTTTGTAAGATAGGTGCTTCGGTCGGTGCGGATGTTCCGTTCTGCATTATGGGCGGAACTGCTCTTTGCGAGGGCATCGGCGAAGTGATAACTCCTCTTTCGCCGCTTGAATGTGAATGTGTTCTTATCGCAAAAGGAAAGCTTGGCGTTTCCACCAAAGAAGCCTACGCCAAGATCGACAGCGCAGAGATAAAACATTCCCCGTGGGAGGTTTCCGACTTTAGCGGCGGATTTGAAAGCTGGGCAAAGCTTTGCACCAACGATTTTGAAGCTGTTTCGGGCAATCCCGAAGTCGAAGCTATAATTTCGGAGATGAAAAACAGCGGTGCTTCGCTCTCACAGATGAGCGGAAGCGGTTCGGCTGTATTCGGCTTGTTTTCCAAACGTGAAAATGCCGAAAGCTGCCGAAAAAAGCTTGATGAACTTGGTTTCTTCGCTGAAATATGCGGATTTGCCGAAAAAGCAATTGAATAATTATTTCCTTGGAAAAATACTAAACGCCAATAAAACTATAGAAAAAAATCTGCGCAAAAACCATATATCAGAGTTTTTGCGCAGATTTTTTGTATAGTTTTTAATTGGTGTTTAGTATAAAAATGCGTTTTCAAAGCAATTTGCAATGAAAACGCATTTATTTTTACTTTATATATTTGCTAAGGAAATTATCGACCGTGCGGTAGTATTTTTCGGGGGCGACCACGTCGCACTGCATATGGTCTGCGCCCTCGACAACGTAGGTTTCCTTTTCGCTTGCGCAGCTCTTATACAATGTATCGAACATTTCAAACGGTATGCACTTATCCTCTGTACCCTGAATGAAGAGTATCGGGATATTCGTATTTTTTACGGCTTCAACGGCGCTCGCCTTTTTGAAGTCAAGACCGATAACGAACTTCGCATAGAGCGATGCGAGGAATACTATCGGGTCGGGGAAAATATGCAGTGTATCGCGCGTCTGACGCTTCATCATCGACCATACATCTGAATAGCCGCTGTCCTCGACGATCGCCTTTACATTCTGCGGCAGACCGTCTGCGGAAGCCATCATTACCTCGGCTGCGCCCATTGAGATGCCATACAGAGCGATCTGCGCCTGCGGATCACGGGCAAGGATAAAGTTCACATAGCCTTTGAGGTCGGATTTTTCGAGGTAACCCATACCGATATAGACGCCCTCTGTTCTTCCCGAGGCTCTGCCGTCTATTGCAAGGACGTTATATCCCATTTTGGTGAAGTTATAAGCCTGAAAACCGAGGTTATACGCGCTGCCCTTGTAGCCGTGGCACATTATAATGTACTTGCGCGAATGTTTTTCAGCCATACTCAGAACGGCGTGAACTTTTATGCCGCTTTTCGTGAGCAGGAAAACGTCCTCGGAATGAGCCTTGAACCACTCGGTATATTCCTTTGTGCGGTTTTTGAGGGTATCACGCTTTTCATCGGCTTCTTTCTTGGTATTCTGCGGAAGTTTATCAACGGTGAAGCCTTTCTCCCCTGCTTTGAGTGAATAATCGCAGAAAAGCTTTGCTGCAACTGCGCATATTGCCGTTATCGCTGCGGCTGCGGAGAGTATCACCTTTACTGATTTTTTCATTTCTATCCAACCTTTCTGTAAAAAAGAGGTCATATTTACTTTTTCTTAATTTTAGCACATTTATTTTTAAAAGTCAATGAAAATCGAAAAAGCGCGCAGAATAGGCGTTTTTCCCTTTTCACGATATTGTATAATTCGTATCCCTGCACTTAGCATATCTTTTACAAGCGGAACTACATCTCGAGTACCACCCGTAATTCCATATATAGGGCAAGCATTCATTACCGCTGTTAGTTTGTCTTTTCTATTCACTTATTTCACCTCATTAAACATGGTGTTCTCTAGTAAAAGTGATAACGCTAGATCCGCCTGTTTTGCAGCAGCAATAGCTACACGTGGTGCATAAGGATACGCATCTTCTACACTGGAATGCTCGTCACCAACAATATATAAATTTTGACCTAGCTTTTTAGTTCGTAACGTATCAGAATTACCTATTCCAGCCAATCCGGATACCATGATTTTAGGTACATCTAGTGAGATTGTAGCCTCTAAAAACATAGATTTAGCTTCCACCGCATCAAAGGCTTCTATCAAAATATCGGCTTTTTTATAGATTTCAGGTATATTCTCGGTTGTCAATTTATCCTTATAAATCTTAACGATAACATTTGAATTAATAGCAGTTAACACATCTTGTAAAGCCTCTACCTTATACTGCCCCACATGACGCGAAAAATAGTATTGTCGATTTAGGTTACTTAGTTCTACAATGTC
>UQKC01000044.1 GCA_900541495.1 uncultured Ruminococcus sp.
TGTCAATTTGACATAAACATTTTGAAAAATGGCAAAAACGTATTAATCAGCGTTTACTTAGCATTACTGCCGCAAGTGTCTGCTCCAGTTCCCTTGCGTTTCCTCCGTTAAGAGTGTGCAGCTTCTTATATTTTTGCAGCTTTTCTTCATCTCCGAGAAGCTGCGAAGCTACGGCTGCGGCAGAGGCGGCTTGGTTCAGCTTCGGGTCAAGCTCCAGTGCCTTTTCGGAGTATTTGAGAGCTTTTTCGGCGTCGCCCTTGTGAAGCAGAAGCACGGAAAAGTTTGTGTATGCACTTGGGCTTTCGGGGTCATAGGTTATCGCATTTTCATAAGCCTGCTCGGCTTTCTGCATTTTGCCGAGGTCGGCATAGATAAGTCCGAGGTTCGACCAGGCCGTTGAGTTTGAGTAGTCGTGGAAAAACAGCTGCTCATAACACTCGGCGGCAGCGTTTTTTTGTCCCGACTCGCTAAGACACAGTGCCTTGAACATCAGCACAGCCGAAAATTCGCTGCTGTCTGCGCAGTGCCTGTCGAGAAGCACATCAAGCGTTCTTATCGCTTTTTCAAATTTATTGTAATTATAGTCAGTTATTGCATTTGTCAGCAGCTTCATCGCTCTCGGGTCGTTTCGGAAAGCATCGCCGATGATCTTTTTATAAAAATCCCTGTATATGTAACTGTCGAACGGCGAGCTTTTATGGCGTATTTTCAAAAATGAAAGCAGCAGCACAAGTGCGACCGATCCTGCTTTTGTCATAAGCTTTATATCCCGCTCTTTCGCAAAGGCAAGCTCATACACAAAAACACCTGCCGCCAAAATCAGTGATAAAATGTTTATTATTCTCAAAACCCTGTATTTCATATGTTCCCCCATATAATAAAAGAGCCTGCTTATGCGGCAGGCTCTTTTTGAACATTAAGAACTAAACTTACTTGAGTTCAGCGAAGTACTTGATTGTTCTAACCATCTGAGATGTGTAGGAGTTCTCGTTATCGTACCAAGAAACTACCTGTACTTCAAAGAGGTCATCAGCGATCTTAGCTACCATTGTCTGTGTAGCATCGAAGAGAGAACCGTATCTCATACCGATAACGTCGGAAGAAACGATCTGATCCTCGTTGTAGCCGAAGGACTCGGAAGCAGCAGCCTTCATAGCAGCGTTGATGCCTTCCTTAGTAACGTCTGCGCCCTTAACAACAGCTGTAAGGATAGTTGTAGAACCTGTAGGAACAGGAACACGCTGTGCAGAACCGATGAGCTTGCCGTTGAGTTCAGGAATTACAAGGCCGATTGCCTTTGCAGCACCTGTGGAGTTAGGAACGATGTTAGCAGCACCTGCTCTTGCTCTTCTGAGGTCACCCTTTCTGTGAGGACCGTCGAGGATCATCTGGTCGCCTGTGTAAGCGTGGATTGTGCTCATGATACCGGACTGGATAGGAGCATAATCGTTAAGAGCCTTAGCCATAGGAGCGAGGCAGTTTGTTGTGCAGGATGCAGCAGAGATGATCTTGTCATCAGCTGTAAGAGTCTTTTCATTTACAGAGTAAACGATTGTCTTGAGGTCGTTGCCGGCAGGAGCGGAGATAACAACCTTCTTAGCACCAGCATCGATGTGAGCCTGGGACTTGTCCTTAGAGCAGTAGAAACCTGTGCACTCGAGAACAACGTCAACGCCGATCTCACCCCAAGGAAGATCCTTAGCGTCCTTTTCAGCATAGATCTTAAGTGTCTTGCCGTCAACTGTGATTGTGCCTGCTTCATCATCAGCGGAAACAGTGTGCTTGTTTTCACCGATCTTGCCGCAGTAACCGCCCTGAGCAGTATCATACTTGAGGAGCTGAGCGAGCATAGAAGGCTTTGTGAGGTCGTTGATAGCAACTACATCATAACCCTCTGCACCGAACATCTGTCTGAATGCGAGACGACCGATACGACCGAAACCATTGATTGCAACTTTAACTGACATAATAAATTTTCCTCCTAAAAAGAAATTTAATATACGGCTTTGGAAAATATCCTTCAAAAAGATATCCCTAAGCTTTATAAATCTATTTTACCTTATTTTTTCGATTTTGGCAATACCTTTTGACAAAAAAATAACATTTTTCAGAAACTTTTTTCAAAACGCCGCAAAAGCTTTGACAGGTTGGTTCAAAATGACCGAAAGAGAGCAGACAATGTGACTATTTTGTGCCAATAAGACGAAATTATGATTAAATTTTCAAAAAAGCAATGCAGAAAACGAAATACTGTGGTATAATAGTAGTGCAATTTTTTATGAAGGGATCACTGCTTTATGGATAGTGCCGTTCTTCTTGCCCTGCGTGAATTTTATGAACGCTCCGAGATACCGACTGCAATAATTTCCGACGGCGTTAGATTTGAAAACAGCCGTTATGCCGAGCTTTTTGACGGCAAAGCCGTATCAAAGGACGCTTTTTCCGAAAAAGTGATGAAAAAAGGCTGCGGATATGAGCTTATCGGCGATATGATCGTGAGCGTGAATGTTATAAGCTATGACGGCGTTTCGGTCATCGAAGTTTTCGATAAAAGTCCCGTCGAAGCGGCTATGCGAAGCCCCGGAGTTAACAGATACCTTGTCTGCTTTTTCTCGCGCCTGAGAAGCTGTGTTCACAGCATCTCGATGATATCGGAAAAGCTCCTCGAAAAGCTTGCCGACTGCGCTGAAAAATATGACGGCATCGAGCAGACTTTCAGCAGCATAAACAGCAGCCTGCGCGATATAATATCCTTTATCCTCGATCCTGAGCAGATGATATTCCTTATGGACGATAACTGCGCGGAAAGCGTTGTCAGCATTAGCGATACGATGACGGAACTTGCACGGCAGTTCGGAGAATACCAAACCGACATTTCGGTCAAAACGGATATCTGCAAAGGTGCGGCGGCAAAGCTCAACAAGGGTTCGTTCTGTGTGCTCGTTTCCGATATAACACAAAGGCTTTGCAGCGGCGAATACATACCGAACGAGGTAAAATTTTTCGTAAAAGAAGATGAAAGCGGCGTTAAAGTACGTATTTCCGCCGATACTTCGGATAAGCACTTATCCGAGCTCGCAGAGGCAGGCGAAAAGAGCTTTTCGGAAGGATTTTTCTTAGATTATATCTCCGGCCTTTTCTGCAAAAGATTCGGCGCTTCGCTCGAAAAGACGGGCGAAAACGCATACGAACTGGTTCTGCCAAAGCTTGCGGACGGTGAGTTCGTTTTATCCGCGGCGCAAAAATTTGATGAGGGAAAACAGCTTTTCTCGCCGATGGAAGTAAGATTTGCCGACAGGAGAATTTACATTCCTGCCTGCTCATAAAATACAAGGGAGAATTTTTGATATGAAAAATAAAAGAACAATGAAAATTATCGCAGCGCTCGCCGCTTTGTGTATGACAGCGGCAATGTTCGGCGGCTGCTCAAAGAATAAGACCGATACTTCCGATACAACAGTAAGCGCTTCCGATGAAAGCGGTGCCGGGGAACAGCCTGCCGCTACTCAGCGTCCCGTTGCCGAGGGTGATATTTACGCCATAAACAAATTCAAGGTAAAGGATCTTCCTGAAAACTATGTTATGGCGCAGAAGTCGCAGGAAGACTTCGACCAGCATTTCCGCTATATAATCGACGACGGTCAGGCTCAAATGGCGGTTTATGCAGCAAACTATGCCGAAGATTACGGCCCGATCGATGATTTTATCGGACGTATCCGTTTTTCAATGACATTCAACAATGTTATGTACAAATGCGATACTGAGTTCACCGATAATCAGGATATAACTGTTGCAGGTTTCAATGGAAAATGGTGCGATTACACGATCACGCAGAATGTCTTTGAAACCGATGAAAACGGCGATACCTACAAGGACGAGGACGGAAACGACATCAAGACCCCTGTTGCATGGTACACGGGCAGACTTTACTGCTTCTACTCCGACAATGACGCTTTCTATTTCACGGTCGAATCCACCAAGGATTACTGGGACAATGTTGTCGGCGATTTTGAAACGAAAATACTTCCCAACATCTTTATAGACGAAAATGCGGAGAATGACCCCGAAACTGACGAAACTTCATCAGAAACAGCCGTTGTTTCCTCCGAAACAGAGGAAGCTCCCACTGAAACGGAAGAAACATCTTCTGCCGAATAAACGGGCGGAAAATCGTGAAAAATAACGGTTGCATCTGCAATAAATTTGTGGTATAATCATATAATATAATAAGGTTCAAAAGCATATCGGTCAGAGTAGCTTTTGCTCGGGATACAGAGAACGTCGGGGTGGTGCAACGGCGGCGAAGAGCGTCAGTGAAGTGCGGCCGCCGGCTCGGACGGGGAACATTCTTCTCTTTTTGATGCAAGAAAAAAGTATCCGCCTGCGTATCATCTGCGTTAAAGATATGAAAAGACAGTCCGTTCGGACTAATTGAAGTGGAACCGTGGTCAACAGCCGCCTTCAGGAACGAAAAATTCGCTCTTGAAGGCGCTTTTTTAATGCGTAATTCGTAATGCGTAATTTTTTACTCACATTTATGCTGAATTCTGTAGGGGACGGGTTTCCCATCCCGTGCCGCAAGGCATTTTTACCCCCGCACGATTTTGCTGTAATTGCCGCAAACCGCAGGGGCGGATTCCATATCCGCCCGTTTACAAACGCTGTTTCTTTTTTCAAAATTCCAATTCAGAGAAATTTTCGCATTGAACAATTATCTATCGTAAGGAAACGCTGATTAATACGTTTTTGCCATTTTTCAAAATGTCCTCAAAGGCGTAAACTCGTACATTTCTCAAAATGGCAAAACGAACGCTTCGCTTTAATCAGCTTTTTCCTAACATAACTGACAAAGGAGCTGTATTTTATTGTGATAATTAATTTTGAATATCTTAAAAAGCAGTTTAACGAAGAAATTGAATCGGTAAAGCGGCGCGACCCTGCCGCAAGAAGCGCACTCGAGATAGTTCTCACCTACTCGGGACTTCACGCTATTCTCGCGTACAGAGTGGCTCACAAGCTTTACGAAAAGAAGCTTTATCTTGCCGCACGAATAATCTCTCAAACAGCACGATTTTTCACGGGAATAGAAATTCACCCGGGTGCAAAGATCGGCAAGGGATTTTTCATTGACCACGGTTCGGGCGTTGTCATCGGCGAAACGACCGAGATCGGCGACAACTGCCTTGTTTATCAGGGCGTAACGCTCGGCGGTACGGGCAAAGACAAGGGCAAGCGTCACCCTACTCTCGGCAACAATGTTATGGTCGGTGCAGGCGCAAGAGTTCTCGGACCTTTCAAGGTCGGCGACAATGTCAAAATAGCCGCAAACGCAGTCGTTCTCGAAACGATTCCGCCGAACTGCACAGCGGTCGGCGTACCTGCACGGATAGTCCGCAGGAACGGCGAAAGGGTGCAGAACTGCGACCTCGATCAGGTGCATATCCCCGACCCCGTTTCGCTCGAACTTTGCAGACAGCTTGCAAGGATAGAGAGCCTTGAAAAAAAAGTCAACAAGCTTGAAATAAGCGAGCTTGGGAAGAAGTACAACACCAATCAGAAAGGAACAAACGAAAATGAAAATATATAACTCACTCACAAGAACCAAGGAAGATTTTATCCCAAGAGAAGAGGGCAAGGTTTCAATGTACACCTGCGGCCCTACGGTTTACCACTATGCTCATATCGGAAACCTCCGCAGCTATATCATGGAGGACGTTCTCGAAAAATATCTCCGCTTCACGGGACTTGACGTTAAAAGAGTAATGAACATAACCGACGTCGGACACCTCACAAGCGACGGCGACACGGGCGATGACAAGATGCTCAAAGGCGCAAAGCGTGAGCATAAGACCGTTATGGAAATTGCAAAGTTTTACACTGACGCTTTCTTCGCCGACTGCGCAAAGCTCAACATCAAGACCCCTGACGTTGTTCAGCCTGCAACGGGTTGTATCGATGAGTTCATCAAGGTCATTTCCTCGCTTATCGAGAAAGGCTATGCTTACGAAGCAGGCGGAAACATCTACTTCGACACATCAAAGCTCAAACAGTATTACGTTTTCAACGATTTCAAGGAAGAAGACCTTGCTGTCGGCGTAAGAGAGGGCGTTGAGGAAGACTCCAACAAGCGCAACAAGGCTGACTTCGTGCTTTGGTTCACAAAGTCCAAATTTGACGATCAGGAACTCAAATGGGACAGCCCGTGGGGAGTTGGCTACCCCGGCTGGCATATCGAATGTTCCTGCATAAGCATGAAATATCTCGGCGAGTACCTCGATATCCACTGCGGCGGCATCGACAACGCTTTCCCTCACCACACGAACGAGATCGCACAGAGTGAATCCTACCTCGGACATAAGTGGTGCAACTACTGGTTCCACGTTCACCACCTCAACACCAACAGCGGCAAGATGTCGAAGTCCTCGGGCGAGTTCCTCACCGTTTCACTCCTCGAAGAAAAGGGCTACGATCCGCTCGTTTACCGCTTCTTCTGCCTGCTTTCGCACTATAGAAAGTCGCTCGTTTTCTCGTATGAGAACCTTGACAACGCCGCAGTTTCCTACAACAAGATGATCGCAAAGATCGCCGCACTTTTAAAGGAAAACGGCGGAGATATCGACAAGGAAGCTTACGACAGGCTTATGAAGAACTTCACCGATGCGCTCGACAACGACCTGAACACAGCGCAGGCTATCACAGCAGTTTATGATGTTCTCCGTGACGGCACAAATGCCGCAACAAAGCTTGCACTTATCAGGGAATTCGATAAGGTGCTTTCTATCGGACTTATCGCAAACGCAGAAAAGCTCAACAAAGCCGCAGAAAATGCCGATGACGACCTCCCCGAAGAGGTAAAGAAGCTTGCCGAGGAGAGAAAAGCCGCACGAAAGGAAAAGAATTTCGCCCTCGCCGATGAGCTCCGTGACAAGATAACCGCACTCGGATATGTTGTTGAGGAAACACGTCAGGGAACGAAGATAACGAAAAAATAATTCGAAATTAATTTTGTTCCGTATGTTTACAATAAGAACCTGTCTTCATAAGCATATGCACACGTCTTTTCGGCAAATTTTGCTGCATACTGCGTTAAAAATCCTTGCCGTGCGGCAGCACGCCTGCGGATTTTTGCCTTGTCTGCAACAAAATTATGCTCGAAAATCCGCATACATTTCTTATGAAGACAGGTTCTAAAAATCGTAGGGGCGGATTCTATATCCGTTCGCTGTATATTCTGTAATAATACTGAATGTCAGTTCCCCGTTTTGCATCGCAAGGTGTATTCTTATACTAATTTTTAAACTCAAAGTGTACCAAAAATCAAGCAAAAGCTCGCAGCTGTTTAATACTACACTTTGAGTAAAGATTTGTATTAGTATAGAATACACGGAATTTCTCGGGGCATATTATGCAATATAAACATAAATTGTGAAAAGCCCTTGCATTTTCGGAAACTTTGTGATACAATAAAATAAATAATTATGTAATCAAGCAACGTTTTATGAAAAAGGAAGGTCATATATGAGCATTTGGGAAATCATCTGCGGCGTTATTATGCTTATCGCCTGCATTATCCTTATCATTTTATCAATTCTTCAGCCGCCAAAGCAGCAGAATATGAGTTCGGCTTTATCTGGCTCATCATCAAACTTCTTTGACAAGACCGGCGGTGCTACAAGAGAGCAGGCTTTGAGCCAGCTCACCAAGGTCGTTGTTATCGTATTGTTTGTTATGACGCTTATCGTAAACATCATCGGCATTGTTGCGGGCAAGTAAGTGCTCTGCGGTCGGTATGTTTGTGAAAAATTGACCGATAATGTCCTGTGTTTGCTTCGTTCAGACACAGGACATTTTTTTGCGGGGAGTCCCGCGGCATGTTCGCACCATCGCTTCGCTTCGTTACGCTTTATTTATGTAAGGAACGTGCTTATGTTCGCGAAGCAAGCTTTTGCGGTATCTGTACGATAAATGTAATATAAATTAAAATGTATGGAACATTCATTGACAAATTCGAAATTATTTTAATGCATAATTATTTGTGAACCCATTTTTGACTTGTTTATTTGAAAAATACTAACTGTAGTGAGTATTCAAATCAAAAACTAAAGTCCACAAATAATTACGCATTACGAATTACGCATTTAACTGTGGGGAGTATGATTATGGCAGCAGCTTTTGAAATTTACAAAACACGAATAAAAGAAATATTGAAGCAAAGCGGCAAAAAAAGTGTCCCGTTCAAGGTGCTTTACAACAAATGCAAGGGCAAAAGCCAAAAGCTGCCCGAGTTCAAGCGCGCTTTGACTGAGCTTATACGGAGCGGTGATGTTCTCGAAACCAAGGCAGGCTTCAAGCTTTCCGCAGGCAGCGGACTTTTCCGCGCAGAGGTCGTTCGCATCAACAAGAACTTCGGCTTTATCCGCAAAGACGACGGAAGCGAAGTTTTCGTTCCGGGCAAATTCTTCCTCGGTGCGATGCCGGGAGATATCGTTCTCGCTCGGCTTATCCCGAAGAAAAACGAGGACAGAGAAATTCCCGACGGCGAAGTTGTCGAAATCGTTGAGGAGAATTTCCGCGAATTCACAGGCACGGCACAGTGCGAAAGCGGCACTTGGTATGTTTACACCGACAACAAGCTCAAAGACCCGATAATGGTCACGGACTGTGCAGTTTCCGTCCACAACGGCGACAAAGTTCTCGCCGAGCTTACACGCCGCGGAACACGCCACGCCGACCACAGAGCGAAGATAACCGCAGTTTTCGGCTGCTCCGATCAGGCGGCTGTCTGCGCGGAAGCACTTCTATACATCAACGGCATCGAAGTCGAGTTCCCGAACGCTGTACTTGACGAGGCTCGCTACGCTGAGCATAAGGGCATACCGACCGACGAGATAAGCCGCAGACTTGATCTGCGCGATGAGATAATATTCACAATAGACGGCGCTGACACAAAGGATATCGACGACGCGGTTTCGGTGAAAAAGATTTCGGACGGCTGGGAGCTTGGCGTTCATATCGCGGACGTTTCATTCTATGTCAAGCCGAACTCCGAGTTGGACAAGGACGCATTTCAGCGCGGCACTTCGATATATTATGCCGATAAGGTCGTTCCGATGCTCCCGAAAGAGCTTTCCAACGGAATATGTTCGCTCAATCCGCAGGAAGACAGACTTGCTTTTTCCTGCCTGATGAAGCTTGACGAGGGCGGAAAGCTTGTGAAGTACAAGTTCAGCAAGTCTGTGATCCGTTCGCGCGTCAAGGGCGTTTACTCCGAGATAAATAAAATTCTCGCCGCAAAGGAAAACGGCACGGAAATTCCTGCCGATATTGCAGAAAAATATAACGGCTTGACCGATACCATAATGCTTATGGAAGAGCTGGCTTCTATCCTCACCGCGAGCAAGATAGGCAGAGGTGCGCCGCAGCTCGAAACGAGCGAATGTAAGCTTATTTTGGACGAAAACGAAGTTTGCATCGATGTTCTTCCGCGAGAGCGCGGCAAGAGTGAACTTATCATCGAGGAATTTATGCTTATGGCAAATACGGCAGCGGCAAAAACCGCGCGTGAGCATAATATCCCATTCGTTTACCGTGTGCACGAAGACCCGTCGCCCGAAAAGATAGACGATCTGCTTGACACGGCGGCACTGATGAACATAAAAGTTCCGCACTTCACCGAGATAAAGGCAAAACACCTCTCCGAGATACTCGAACAGGTCAAGGACAGCACCCTTGCGCCCGTTATAAACAACCTCGTGCTTCGCTCAATGGCGAAAGCGAAGTATTCCGACAAGCCGCTCGGACATTTCGGACTTGTGCTGAAAGATTATGCACACTTCACCTCGCCGATAAGACGTTACCCCGACCTTGCGATACACCGTATCCTCACCGACCTTTGCTATAATAAGCAGAGCGAAGAATATATGACCAAGCGCTACGCAGGCTTTGCGCATGATGCTTCGGAGCAGTCCTCCGCCTGCGAGCTTACCGCGATGAGGATAGAGCGCGAGTGCGATGACTGCTATGTTGCGGAGTATATGCGCTCGCACCTCGGCGAAGAGTTCGAGGGAATAATCAGCTCCGTGACAGAATTCGGCTTCTTTGTTGAGCTGCCGAACACGGTCGAGGGACTTGTTTCGATAGACAGCCTTAAAGACGGAAACTATGAATTCAACGGCAAGTTCACGATAACGAACAGCGGCAAGCCTGCCTACTCGGTCGGCGACAAAGTTAAGGTAATATGTTCCGCCGCGAACGTTCCAACGGGAAAAGTTGACTTTACTTTAGCTGAATAATACTAAACACCAATAAAATACAGGAAAAAATCTGCACCGAAATCCAATATAAACCTGTTATACTGATTTTTTGTCTACACTTTGATTAAAAATTAGTATTAAAACAGCTACAAGATTGTCGGCTTGATTTTTTCCAAATTTTAAATAGACTTTTTAATGCACAATGCGTATTTTTCGTTTCAAAATTTGTTATGGAAACCTTACACTGCTCATAAACTATTAAGCATTTTTGGACATACAAAAGCAGACCTGTTTTCAAGGAATTATTCCTATGAAAACAGGTCTGTTCGTTTGTATTATAACTTATAACGCTTTGCGCCGCGAAACGAAAAATGCAGAGCAAAATAATTGCGTTACACATTAAATTAATTCCGAATAGAGCGTTTAAGCTTTCTTAGCGCCTTCCCAGTCCTTGAGGAATCTCTCGATACCGTTGTCTGTAAGTGGGTGCTTAACCATCTGACGGATAACGTTTGCAGGAACTGTTGCGATATCGCAGCCGAGTCTTGCGCAAGTTGTAACGTGGATAGGATTTCTGATAGATGCTGCGATGATCTCGGTCTTGATGCCCTGAGCACGGAAGATGTCAACGATCTCTTCGATGAGGTTCATACCTTCCATACCGATATCGTCAAGTCTGCCGAGGAATGGGGAAACGTATGTAGCGCCTGCATTTGCTGCGAGCATAGCCTGAGCTGCGGAGAAAACGAGTGTTACGTTTGTCTTGATGCCCTTGGAGGTAAGAATCTTACAAGCCTTGAGTCCCTCTTCGCACATTGGGAGCTTGATTACGATGTTCTTGTGGATAGCTGCGAGAGGAAGAGCCTCTTCTACCATCTTGTCAGCTTCGAGAGAGATAACTTCTGCGGAGATTGGTCCGTCAACGATTGTTGTGATCTCCTTTACAACTTCCTCAAAAACTCTGCCTTCCTTTGCGATAAGGGAGGGGTTTGTTGTAACGCCGCAGATAACTCCGAGGTCGTTTGCCCATCTGATGTCGTTTACATTAGCGGTATCGATAAAAAGTTTCATAGTATATTTTCCTTTCTTTTAAGGAGATACCGTCAGCTTTCGTCCCTGCCTGCGATCACAAAGCTTTCAAAGAGCGAATTGTACCGAAGATTTCCCTCGGGAATACGAACATATCCCACTCTCATCGAAACCTCGAACTCACTGCCGTCCGAGCTGACTGTACCACCGTTTAAGCTTAAAATTTTCTCTGCGGCGTTCTGCGCATCCTTGATATCGGAAAAGTCCGTTATCAGCACGAATTCGTCGCCGCCGATCCTTATCGGGAGCATATCCTCCCCCGAATTTTCGTCAATTCTGCGCAAGCACTCCGCAATCGCAATATCCCCTGCGGCTCTGCCGTAAACATCGTTTATGTACATAAGATGCACCATATCGAAGCAAATGGCATATTTTCCGCTGCGCTGTTTTATAAAATCGTAAAGGTGCGAAACATCGAACTTTCTCTTGCCGGTCATAACTATATTCCCCTTTTCATCATATATCTGCACATACTCGTCAAGCTTGGGGAAAATTTCGGAAAAGCGCCGCTTTCTGCGGAATTCGGACGGCGTTACGCCCCAGAGCCGCATAAATGCACGGGTAAAGACCTCATGTGAATTATAGCCGTATTTGAGGGCAATTTCAAGTATCGGGCTTTCGCAGGCGAGCAGTTCTTTTGCCGCCGCGGTCAGCTTTCGCCTTGAAATATAGTCGCTCACGCCAATATGAAATGTATGGCGGAACATTTTCTGAACGCTCGACAGCGAATAGCCGCACCGCTTGGCGCAAAGCTCCGCCGTGATGTCCTCCGTTAAATTTTCCTCGATAAATTCAAGTGTGGCAGACAGTTTTTCAAAATTGTTCATAGGTTTTCCTCGATAACGTTATCTGTAAAAGCTTTCACTATTAATATAATAACATTGCTCGGAGAAAAATTCTTGATGATTTGGGGAAATCTGCAATTAAAGTTCTGCGAGTTCTGCAAGCTCGTTCTTTACTGCGGGATAAATTTTATCATAAATAGCGAAATACTTGTCATAAACCTCGGAGTTTTCCTTAATAGGCTGCTGGACCTTGTCTACGCCGACAATAGCCTTGCAAGCCTCGGGAACTGTCTTGTATATGCCTGCGCCGACCATTGCAAGAATTGCAACGCCGAGAGCAGGGCCTTCGGACGAAGATGCCGTCTTAACGGGACACTTGTAGAGGTCTGCGAGCATCTGACGCCAGATCGGTGACTTACCGCCGCCGCCGCAAGCCATCATATCGGAAACATTGATGCCCATTTCCTTGCAAATTTCAACGCAGTCACGGAGCGAGTAGGAAACGCCCTCCATTACTGCGCGCATCATATCGCGCTTTGTGTGCATTGCAGAAAGTCCGAAGAACATTCCTCTTGCGTTCGGGTCAAGGTGAGGTGTTCTTTCACCCATAAGATACGGGAGATAGATAAGGCGGTTCGAGCCAACGGGAACATTTTCAACTTCCTGATTCATAAGAACGTATTCGTCGATACCCATTCCCTTTGCTGTGTCCTTTTCAGCCTGACAGAAGTTATCTCTGAACCATTTGAGGGAAAGACCTGCGCCCTGAGTAACGCCCATAATGTGCCAGCAGTTCGGAACGGCTGCACAGCAGGTATGTACTCTGCCCTTTGGGTCAATGGAAATGCTCGAAGTATGAGCGAAAACAACGCCGCTCGTGCCGATAGTTGTGAAAGCCTTTCCGTCCTCAACAACGCCAGTGCCTACTGCGGCAGCGGCATTGTCGCCTGCGCCGCCGACAACGATAGTACCCTCTTTAAGTCCCGTGAGAGCGGCAGCCTCGGCAGTAATTTTGCCCGTAACCTCGCAGGATTCGTAAACCTTTGCGAGCATAGACATATCAATATTGAGCTTTTCGCAAATTTCCTTGCTCCAGCAGCGGTTTGGAACATCGAGAAGCTGCATACCCGAAGCATCGGAAACTTCAGTTGCGAATTCGCCCGTGAGTTTGTATCTGATATAATCCTTAGGAAGAAGAATGTGACGGCACTTCTTATAATTCTCGGGTTCGTTGTTTCTTACCCAAAGAATTTTAGCAGCCGTCCAGCCAGTGAGTGCAGGGTTGGCGGTGATCTCGATAAGCTTTTCTCTGCCTATCTTCTCGTTCATCTCGTCAACTTCCTTGGCTGTACGCTGGTCGCACCATATAATGGAACGGCGGATAACGTTTCCGTTCTCATCGAGCATAACAAGACCGTGCATCTGTCCCGAAAGACCAACGCCGACAATGTCCTCGTTCTTTACTCCGCTCGTTTCAACAACAGCCTTAGCCGTGCCGATAGCAGCGTTGTACCAGTCCTCGGGGTCCTGCTCTGCATAGCCGTTCTTAGGCTGATACATAGGATATTCGATCGTTTTGGAAGCAACGACTGTACCCTTTTCATCGAAAAGAACGGTCTTAGTGCCGCTTGTTCCAAGGTCGATACCTATTACATATTTCATTTATTTCACTCCTCTGTCTGTAATTCATAAAAACAAATGCGGACAGGCAAAAAACCTGCCCGCATAGGGAAATTTTTATAACCTTGCGAAGTCAATAAAATCGATCTTGTCGCTGATAAGAGCGACCACTCTGTCCATTACACGGGCAGCATCGACCTCATTGCCATAGTCCGCCATTTCATTCTCGGTATAATCATCGCAGGTGAGACTGTGAACATATAACGTTATGCACGAATCTTCACGGGCAAGCTCAAAGCTTTGATTCTGACCGATATTTATAATGGCAGTATGGTCACGGCTCACAAAAATCATATCGTATTCTCCGTGAATTAAAGATCAAAAAGCACGTTGTTAACGATAGCTTCGAGCATTTCCTGTCTGCCGCTGGAGAGGGAGTCAGTAACTTCGCCCTTTTCAAGAGCATACTTTTCAAGATCAGCCATGCCGACCTTGCCTGCGATGATGTCAGCACCGATGCCTGTGTTCCATGATGCATAGCGGTCATCAACGAACTTGTCGATTCTGCCGTCAGCAATAAGAGCTCTTGCAGCCTTGAAGCCGAGTGCGAATGTATCCATACCTGCAATGTAGCTGTGGAAGATATCCTCAGGAGTGTAAGAACCTCTTCTTGCCTTTGCGTCGAAGTTAAGACCGCCGTTTGTGAAGCCGCCTGCCTTGATAACTTCGTACATGCAGAATGTAGCGTCATAAATATTTGTTGGGAACTGGTCTGTATCCCAGCCGAGGAGCGGATCGCCCTGGTTAGCGTCGATAGAACCGAATACGCCGTTATCTCTTGCAACACGGAGTTCGTGCTGGAATGTGTGCTGTGCGAGTGTAGCGTGGTTAGCTTCGATGTTCATCTTGAAATCCTTGTCAAGTCCGTACTTGCGGAGGAAGCCGAGAACTGTTGCTGTATCGAAGTCATACTGGTGCTTGGTTGGCTCCTTTGGCTTAGGTTCGATGTAGAAATCGCCCTTGTAGCCGATAGAACGTGCATATTCAACAGCCATCTTCATAAGACGAGCCATGTTGTCGAGTTCAAGACCCATATTTGTGTTAAGTAATGTTTCATAGCCTTCACGACCGCCCCAGAAAACATAGCCGTTGCCGCCGAGCTTAACTGTAGCGTCGATAGCCTTCTTGATCTGAGCAGCTGCATAAGCGAAAACGTCAGCGGAAGGAGATGTGCCTGCGCCGTGCATATATCTTGGGTGATCGAAGCACTTAGCTGTACCCCAGAGGAGCTTCTTGCCGGGGTTCTTCTTCATCATTTCAGCAGTGTAATCAACGATCTCGTCGAACTTAGCGTTTGTTTCGGCGAGTGAGCCGTACTCAGGGGAAAGATCACGGTCATGCCAGCAGAAATAGTCAATGGAAAGCTTATCCATAATTTCAAAAGCAACATTGACCTTAGCCTTTGCTCTTGCAACGCTGTCAGTCTCGCCCCAAGTCTTGTCAGCAGTGCCGCAGCCGAACATATCAGTGCCGTCGCCGCCCATTGTGTGCCACCAGGAAAGTGCAAACTTGAGGTGTTCTCTCATTGGCTTGCCGTCAATGATCTCATCAGGGTTGTAATACTTGAATGCGAGGGGGTTTTTGCTTGCCTTGCCCTCAAAGGGGATCTTGCCGATTTCCTTAAAAAATTCGCTCATTTTTATTTCCTCCCAAAATCTGATTATAAAATTTGGTTTTGCAAATAACTTCATTTGTTACTATATATTTTACATTGTAATCGATTTACTGTCAAGGGGGTTTTGTAAAAATTATATAAAATTTTCGGAATCTTTTAAAGGCGTAAACTCGTACATTTCTCAAAATGGCAAAACGAACGCTTCGCTTTAATCAGCTTTTTCCTAAATAAAGTTTATTCTGCCGTTCTCACAATACTTGACAAAATAAACTAAGACGATATAATTTAAGTACAATAAAGGAAGGCCATTTGAGGTGGAAAATTTCGTACGATCCACACGCCGCCGGTACTGACAGGGGAAACCCTAGAGATGCAGGAGAAGTGTACACCTACCAAATGACCAAGCAAAACCCGCTTTGAAGAATCAAAGCGGGTTTTGTTATTATTTCTCCGAAAGCGTAGCCACAAGCAGTTCGGGTGGATTGAAAAGGCGTATCCTGCCCAGTCCTCGGCTGACCGCCATTCGCTTGTCGCCGAGCCGATAAATACCCTCGGAATACTTCGGTCTTGGTTTAAGCTCGGGTGAGAAAACTCCTCCGACTATCGGCAGGCGTACTGAGCCGCCGTGGATATGTCCGCCGAACGTTACGTCAGCGCCCCACTCGGCATAGACAGAAAAATCGAGCGGATTGTGTGCAAGGAGTATCGTGAAGCCGTCGGGCTTCTTTCCGCAGAGCCGCTCCATTTCGTCAAGTGTGAAATGCTCCCAGTTGCGTTTGTATTCCCTCACGCCGCGGTAGAATTTCGCTTCGTAGGAAACTCCGCAGAGGTTGAGCTTCTGCCCGTCTTTATATATAGTATACTCCGCGTTGTCAAGGCAGACCGCACCTGCGGCTTTCATCTGCTCCGCCGTTTTGGCGAAAAGTTCGTCCGACATATCGGAAAATTCGTGGTTTCCGTTGACGTAAAAGGTCGGATATTTCTCCGCCAGCGACTTTGTAAGCCCGATGAAGTCCTCACGGTTCACGGCGCTGTGGCTTATCATATCGCCTGTCATAACAACGATATCGGGGTTCTGCTTTTGGATAAGCTCAAACAATTCACAGCCGTTTTCGCCGTATTTTTTATTGTGGAGGTCGGAAAGATGCGCTATCTTTAGTCCCTCAAACGCAGGCGGCAGAGTGTTGACGTGGATAGTGAAGTTTCCGACTTCGAGCGCCGACATTTTTCTTATCGCACTCGGGAGGAACTCTCCTACAAGTGCGGATCTGACGATATCTGAACGAATATTCAAGGTATTACCCTCTTTCTGCAAAATCTGACAATATATGCAAACCGCCGAACACCGCAAAAACACCGACCCTGTCGTTCTGTCGGTATTTCTCCGTTGTTCGGCGGAGTTTTTGTCATAAAATCTGTCCGCGCCTGCCCAACGTCAGTTTTAGACTGACGTGTCAGTTTTACACTGACGTGTCAGTTTTACACTGACGTGTCAGTCTGCGATACCTTTTATGACCTTTCGTGCTTTGTTGACGATGCACTTATCGTTTTCGTAGGTCAGAACTGAGTCCGCACAGCCTGCATCGACCCATTTGATCTCGGCGATCTCCGATTCCTGCCTAACATAGTCAAAGTTTTTCGCTTTCGCGATGAAATAAACAACGACCTTTTGTGAATCCTTGCGCGGATTGTATGTGACCGTTTCACGGAAAGTCGGGTCAATGATAACATCTATCCCCGTTTCCTCTTTTATCTCGCGAAGAGCGGTTTCCACCTCGGTCTCGCCGGCTTCGACATGACCTTTCGGGAACGACCAATGGCCGCTGTTGACGTGCTTTATCAGCAGTATCTCAAGGTTGCCGTGATACTTGCGGTAAACTATCGCACCGCATGACTTTTCATGTAGCATGAGCCGTTTTTCCTTTCCGAACAGTCCGACATAAGAGCCGACTGTTGCAAATTTGTACGTTCTATATAATTATAACACAAAAAGCCGCGCTTGTCTTGCTTTTTTCAAAAAAAAATATAAAAAATAATCACTTTTTTATTCATTGGTAGTCACTTTCCACAAGATTTTACCAAAATACACAAAAAGCAGCCCGAATAATTGTTCAGACTGCTTAATACTAAGGAACGCTTTGCTTTGATAAGCGTATCTTTAAGGAAACGCTGATTAATACGTTTTTGCCATTTTTCAAAATGTTTATGTCAAATTGACATTAAAGACGTAAACTCGTACATTTCTCAAAATGGCAAAACGAACGCTTCGCTTTAATCAGCTTTTTCCTAATTTTATTCCGTTTCTGATGTAGAATTTACTTTTCGGGTTCTTCGGCAGGAGTTTCAGCCGCCGTGACCTGCTCCGAACGCTCCGCAAGCTCGGCTTTCATCATCCTGTAGATTTTCACCGTAACAAAAACGAGAACGATACCCGCCGCCAAAAGAAGCAGTTCGGTCAGACCGATGCTTGTTATAACACCTCGCTGATAGAGTACCGCAGGAACATCGAAGATCGCATGAAGCACTATTGCGGCAGGGTAAAGCCAGAGCCTGCCTTTCATTTTTATGCTTGCGAAAACAATAACGGATAGCGATGTGTGAAGAACTATCGCAAGTATTCTTTCACCAAGGCTCACAAACATTGAAACCATATCATAGTCTGTGAGAGCGGTCAGCTGCGCCTCAGCCGCCAAACGCTGTTCATCGGGGAGCGCACCGAACAGCACTTCCGTTCCGAGCGCGTTCACTGTCACTGCCGTCACCGCGTATGATATGAGCGTTATGCCGACAAGAACTATCGCTTCAACGCCGCCGTGTCCGAGACCGTACATTATCGAAGCACGGGGGTCACTCTCATTTTTGCAGAAAAGCTTAAATGCAAGGAAGCGTCCCGTTTCCTCGAAAATCCCTGCGCAGAGCGCACCATAGAGCGTATAGAAAACTATTCCGCTGTTCTGTATCGTTGACAGCATAAAGTAATGAAGTATCTGCTCCAGTATCAGCGCAAAGACAATGAACGTTGCCGCACCGATGAAGAAATAGCGGAGCTTTACGTCTTTGTTTTTCAGCTTAAAAATTATCAGCGCGGCTATAGGTATAAGTATTGCCAATATTCCTCCCACAAGAAAAGCCGCTATCGTACCCGTTGAAAATGTCATTCTTCCCCGCCCCTATCGTTCTGTTTATTCTTCCTGTTTATGCTTATAAGTGCGAAAGTTCCGCCGGCTGCAGCTATCACTATCATTATAGGGATCACGACAGCCGCCGTGTTCTGCGTTCTCGTGAGTTTGAATGCTCTGTTTGGCAGGCTCTTCGATTTTAGCATGATATCTCTGTCCGCCCAGTCGCCCTTTACTTCGTTGTAAGCCGCACAGCTTATCTTTGTATCGAGCGCATCAACGCGGAAAACATACACGTTCCTGCCGTTTTCGTCCTTGTCGGGATAGACAGTTCCGCTAAGCGAGCCGCTCTCTTCCGCACGTCGGGCATCTTCCGCCGAGCCGAAATAAAGCGCTGTTACCTCATTCCCTGCGAGCGACATTCTCGCCGTCATTATTTCTCCCGAAACATTGAGCGTACAGCTTTCGGCATTGAGCTCCGAGTTGCTCACGGCGGCATCTATCTCATAGCTGCCGAATACAAGGTCGGAAGCATAAACGGGTTTGATTTCCTTTTTTGCGAACGCCGAAACCGAACCTATCATAACGAAAGCCGTCAGTGCAAGTATCACCGAAAAAAGCCTTTTCATAATCTTCCCCTCACATATTCAAAATGCGTTTTATTATCGGCAAAGGGTCATCGGGAACGGACTGCGAAACACTGTGAATGACCGATTCCATAAAGAACAGCTTCGATACATCGTGCAGAAGCGCCTGATCTCCGCTTTTATCAGCATAAAAAACGGAGTTCACTTCCGTATCCTTGCAAAGCTTGTAGCAAAAGCTCAAAGCCGTGAAAATTATCAGCGGCGTTGCCTTGTGACCGAACGTTATGTCAGCATAAATGCTCTCGCCGTCGCCGAGCGTTTCAATGAGCGCCTCAAAAACACGCTTCTGCTTTTCGGGAGTTTCCTCGCCTGCGATGCGTATTTCCGTAAGGTCATATCTGAAGCCTATCTTCACCGCAAGCTCTTTCAGCTCTGTCATCAGCCGCAGGAAATTTCCGCTCGAAACGGGCGAATTTTCCGATATCAGCAGTGTGATGTTTATAAGCTCATCGCACTGCGCCGTTTGGCTTATCGGAAGAAGGATCGGAAAGCTCGTTTCCATTTCCGCTTTGCCCGAACGGTAAAGGCACTTCTCCGCCTTTTCGGACGGGAGCGCAAAAATATATTTTTTCATTTTTGGGTTCTCCAACAAAATTTTGGGGTTCTCTAAAAACCGAAACAAAATAATACTTTGTATTATTCGCAAATTTTC
>UQKC01000045.1 GCA_900541495.1 uncultured Ruminococcus sp.
CTGCAACAAAATTATGCTCGAAAATCCGCATACATTTCTTATGAAGACAGGTTCTCAAATAAAGCAAAAGCGTGAGCCTAAACTCACGCTTTTGCTTTATCCGCCGTCAAATTTTCAAAATTTAATATTCTTTTCTCAAAATTAATATTCTATTATTTGACAAACGTCAATTTTTCTGATATAATTACTATGTTTAATAGTTTAAAGCTGTATTGGAGGGAAATTTTTATCAATGGACAAACTAAACGCCGCAGAACTTCTTACCCCGCCCTGCGACAGCGACCGTGAGGGCAGACTCAAAGCACTTTTCACCAATCTCTTTATCCAGCAGAACCGTATTCAGACAGCTTTTGAAAAGATAGAACCCGATATTTCACTGAAGCAATGGATGCTCCTCGGCATAACCGAGAGCTGCCCCGAGCCGAAAACGCTCACCCGTGTGGGTCAGCTTATGGGCTGTTCAAGGCAGAATGTAAAGCAGCTTGCCGATTCGCTTGAAAAGAAAGGCTATCTGAGCATAGCCAAGGGTGGAAGCCGTTCGGTCTGTCTGGAACTCACCGAAAGTGGAAAGCACCACTATGAAGAGATATACGGTACCCGAAAAGAGTTCCTTGAACAGCTGTACTGCATTTTTAATGACAAGGAGATAGAGAAGCTTTACTCGCTCCAGTCGCGGATCTTTGACGGCATCGAATTTGCTGAAAAATACGCTTCGGAAAATCAGAAAAAGGCATAACAAAAGCTGCACAGAGTATTAACGCTCTATGCAGCTTTTTATACTTCTTAACTTAGAACCTGTCTTCATAAGAAATGTGTGCGGATTTTCGAGCATAATTTTGTTGCAGACAAGGCAAAAATCCGCAGGCGGGCTTTCGCCCGGCAAGGATTTTTAACGCAGTCTGCGGCAAAATTTGCCGAAAAGACGTGCGCATATGCTTGTGGAGACGGGTTCTTAGTCCATTGCCTTTTTGATAGCAGCCATAAGCTCATCGTAGGTTTCGTAAGCCGGAAGATCGGGGTTGTCGTTCTTGATCTTATCTGTGCTCTTGAAGAGGAAACCTGCCTTGCTTGCCTTTATCATTCCGAGGTCGTTGTAGCTGTCGCCGCTTGCGATAGTCTGGAAGCCGATAGACTGGAGAGCCTTAACGGTTGTGAGCTTGGACTGCTCGCAGCGCATCTTGAAGCCTGTAACTTCGCCGTTAGGAGCGACTTCAAGGCTGTTGCAGAAGATAGTCGGCCAGCCGAGCTTCTTCATAAGAGGAGCTGCGAACTGTGTGAATGTATCGCTGATGATGATTACCTGTGTGAAAGAGCGAAGCTCATCGAGGAACTCCTTTGCGCCGGGCATTGGGTCGATCTTTGCGATAACGTCCTGAATTTCCTTAAGTCCGAGACCGTGCTCCTTGAGGATGCCGATGCGGTACTTCATAAGCTTGTCGTAGTCGGGTTCGTCACGGGTGGTCTTTTCAAGCTCGGGGATACCCGTTTCCTTTGCGAATGCGATCCAAATTTCGGGAACGAGAACGCCTTCAAGGTCCAAACAAGTGATATACATTATTAAATCTTCCTTTCAGAATCAACTTTGCCGTTATACTCGGCATTATTCAAATAATATTTTACTACATTAAACCAAAAATGTCAAGAAATTTGGAAAATTTCAAAAAACTTCGGGTATAATACAAATAAAATGTCCGTGTGGATCGAAAAAACTGCACTTCTCCCCTATCAAATTCCGACATATTTTAATAATCGTATTATTTACTTGACATAATAGGCAAAAAATGATACAATTATTGTATATTATCACATAAATTATCTATCAAAAATTGAAATGAGGTAATTCTATCAATGCTTGAACTGAATAATATTTCCTATTCCGCCGAATCGGAAAAAGGCGGCGAAAAGGAGATCATAAAAGAACTCAGCCTGCGTGTTGAGGACGGAAAATTCCTCGCGATAACAGGTCCGAACGGCGGCGGAAAATCCACCACCGCAAAGCTCATAATGGGCATCGAGAAGCCTAACTCAGGCAGCATTATTTTTGACGGCAAGGACATCACCGATATGTCCATAACCGACCGTGCGAACCTTGGCATCGGCTTTGCTTTCCAGCAGCCCGTTCGCTTCAAGGGAATACGCATTATCGACCTGCTGCGAATCGCTGCGAAGCAAAACCTCACCGTTGCCGAAGCCTGCACCTATCTTTCCGAGGTCGGACTTTGCGCCAAGGATTACATCGACCGTGAAGTCAACGTGAGCCTTTCGGGCGGCGAAATGAAGCGTATCGAAATTGCAGGCATAGCTGCGAAAAACTCGAAGCTTTCCGTTTTCGATGAACCCGAAGCAGGCATCGACCTTTGGAGCTTCTCCAACCTTATAAAGGTATTCGAGAAAATGCACGAGGACAAGTCCAAAACTATCATCGTTATCTCTCATCAGGAGCGAATACTCAACATCGCTGACGAGATCGCCGTTCTTTCGGACGGAAAAATTCTTCACTACGGCAAGCGTGAGGACATTCTCCCGAAAATTCAGGGAACTTCCTCCGCTATCAACCCCTGCCGTGCTATCACAGGCTAACATCGAAAGGAGCTGCTGTTAATATGTTAGATGAAATACAGAAAAGGCTTCTTGAAGAAGTCGCAGACCTGCATGGCGTTCCCGAGGGAGCATACAACATTCGAGCAAACGGTCAGAAAGCGGCACGAAACACCACCGCCGACATCGACATCACCACAAAGACGGACAAGTCCGGCATCGATATAAAGATAAAGCCGCACACCAAAAATCAGAGCGTTCATATCCCCGTTGTAATCAGTGAAAGCGGATTGAAGGAAGTTGTCTACAACGACTTCTTTGTCGGCGAGGATTCGGACGTTGTTATCGTTGCAGGCTGCGGAATCCACAACTGCGGCACGCAGGCTTCGCAGCATGACGGCGTTCACCGCTTCTTCGTAGGAAAGAATTCCAAGGTAAAATACGTTGAAAAGCACTACGGCGAGGGTGACGGCACGGGCGAGCGCATACTCAACCCCACGACCGAAGTCTACCTCGAAGAAAACAGCTATATGGAAATGGAAATGGTACAGATAAAAGGCGTTGACTCAACCAAGCGTCTGACAACTGCAAAGCTTGACAAGGGTGCAAAGCTTATCGTCCGTGAACGTCTTATGACCCACGGAAACCAGTTTGCCGAAAGCACCTACAACACTGAACTCAACGGTGAAAATTCGGGCGCAGACATCGTTTCACGCTCGGTCGCAAAGGATAATTCGCAGCAGATATTCTACTCAAAGCTTGAGGGCAACGCTGCCTGCACGGGTCACACCGAATGTGACGGCATCATTATGGACAATGCCAAGATAAGCGCCGTTCCTGCACTTGATGCGAACAACATCGATGCTTCGCTCATTCACGAAGCCGCTATCGGCAAGATCGCAGGCGAACAGCTTATCAAGCTTATGACCCTCGGACTTACCGAAGCCGAAGCCGAGGCTCAGATCGTAAATGGATTCTTGAAATAATGGAGAAAAATATGAAACTTAACGCATCAAAAATAGCTGCGGCTGCAATTGCCGCACTCCTCTGCACAGCCGTTTTCACAGGCTGCAAGAAAACAGACGACAGCAGCGTTTCCACAGAAAGCGAAGCACCGACAGCTTCGCCCGAAAACGGCGAAAGCACGACAGATACGACCGAGGAAAGCTCCGAACCTGCGATCGTCGGAGTTTTCGGTGAGATACGCACGGAATTCAACGACAGCCTTGACCTTACGAAATATCCGCTCACGCAGAATGATGTTCCGTCCGATTTTGAGCTTGTTCTCGAAGCTGAGGACGCCGAGCTTTCGGGCGGCTGCAACGCAGTAGAAGCTGACGGCTTTTCGGGCAGCGGATATGTAACGGGACTTAACCGCGACACTGACAGCATAACTTTTAAGGTCACGCTTGAAAATTCGGGTATGTACGACCTCGACTTCCGATGCAAAACTCCCGACACGGGCAGAGTGAACTACGTTTTCATCGACGGAAAGCACTCTGGAGATGTTAAAACCAGCGGCTCGGAAGAGGTCAACGATTCTTATATGAAAGGCATCTACCTTGAAGCAGGTGAACACACTATCACGCTCTCGCCGCAGTGGGGATATGTTGATTACGACAGCCTTGTCATCACTGCGAATACGTCTATCAATGACGATACTTACAACATCACCGAACCGCTCTCCAACCCTAATGCCGATGACCACACTCAGCGCCTTTACAAATTTCTCTGCGATGTCTACGGAAACTATTCGCTGACAGGTCAGTTCGCCGACAAGGGTAGGCAGTCCTCCGAACTTTCGAGAATACAGCAGGCAACGGGAAAAGAGTTTGCCGTCCTCGGTATGGATATGATGGACTACGCAAGTCAGAACGTCAAGAACGGCGCAAGCGGCAGAACGGTTGAGTTCGCTTACGACTGGTACGAAAATGCAGGCGGCATAGTTCAGCTCTGCTGGCACTGGAGCTCGCCCGAACAGTATGCAAAGAATGACGAGAACAATCCGTGGTACAAATCATTCTACAAAGAGGCATCGAATATCGACCTCGATAAAATTATGAACGGCGAGGACAACGAGGGCTACGAACTTCTGATGAACGACATCGACCTCATAGCAGACCAACTCGAAAGGCTTCGCGATATGGGCGTTCCCGTAATCTGGCGACCACTCCACGAAGCAGCAGGCGGCTGGTTCTGGTGGGGCAACTGCAAGCCCGAAAGCTACAAAAAGCTTTGGAACACGATGTACGACAAAATGACGAACGAGCACAACCTCACAAATCTTATATGGATGTGGAACGGACAAGACCCCGAGTGGTATCCGGGCGATGAAACGGTAGATATCATCTCCTACGATATCTACGCAGGAAATCACGTTTATGAAAGCTTCGGCGGAACATTCACCGAGTGCGTTGAAACCTCACCAAAGGGCAAGCTTGTTGCACTTTCGGAAAACGGCTGTGTAATGGACCCAGAGCTTACGATGAAAAACAACGCAAGATGGCTTTTCTGGGGAACATGGGCAGACCCGTTCACGCTCAAAAACTATATGCTCAATGAAGAATATACCGAAAAGGATATGCTAATCAAGGCATACAACAGCGACAGGACGCTCACACTCGACGAACTCCCGAATCTGAAAACATATCCGTTGGATTAATTGCATAAACATAAAGCGGTGCGGTCACGATTGATTTTCGTGATCGCACCGCTTTTGTTTGTCGAAAAAGTATGTTCGGAAAAGAATTTTATGACTTGATTGCTAAAAAACGCAATTCATATCCCGTTGGCGCTAAACGCTCGTCGCTTTGCTCCTCACGTTTATCTGCCAAGGATAGTTGTTACGAACATAAAGAATAAGCGCAATTCACATTTTAGGTTTACGAAATTGTATTTCTCATATTTCATTTTACCTTTTTGGGTGTGAATTGCGCCTTTTTAGCTGTTGGTAATTACTTTATTGCAGCAAAATTTTTCACTGTTAGTTTAGGGTATTTCGCTCTCAGCGGAAAGCGATGAGGACTCTGCCCCTCGCTCCCGCAAGCTGTGCTCAGTTTGACCAACACCAAACATTGTCCACTTAAATAATTCCGAATTATTTTCTAAGTGATGCCGGGTCTTCTTCAATTTTTCTGAAAATATGCATTGCCACGCCGCTTATTGTGTACATTATGCAGGCAGGACCTATCAGCAATCCAACAAACATTGTTGTTGTATTCCAGAAAATTATCAGCAATTCCACTGCGATTATCGCAAGTAGCAGGAATGTTCTTCCGAAAAACTTCATTCCTATTCTGAACGAATTCTTTATTGAATTAATGACTGTATTATCGTATCTTGCAAGAAGTGGGAACACATAGATAAGACAGAAAATGAAGATATATGCTGAAAAACAGCCTACTATCAATATTCCGAGTCCTCCGCTTTCCACTGCGTTATAAAGCTGAAAATCGAGAAAAACGGCTTCAAAGCATATCGGCGGCAGAAGTCCGATAAATATCCCCTGCTTCCAGTTCTCCTTGAACGCTTTCCAAAAGTCCTTTATGACGTTGCCCTCCTGATCTTCGGACATTCGCAGCAGGACGCTGAAAGCGGCTATTGTACTTCCGCCTATCGTAACTATCGGTATGCAGAAGATTATCCACATAAAGTTCAGCTTCAGGATATCCCACAGGCTTTGCATAAACTTATAAAGCGGACTTTCTACACTGAAAAATTTCATCGAAACCTCCAAAAGATAAAACGGAGATCCAAAAGGAAAGATTTTTCCTATATGAACCCCCGTTTTGTTGAATTTTATACTAATCTCTGATCGTTCTATAGACAAAGCCGACAGATAGAATAAATCCAATCAAGGATAACGACCGCAGTAAGGCTTGCCGCCTTACAAGGGAGTTAGACGCCGAGTGGATTTATTATAGCCGAGGATTTGTCTATAGGTTGATCAGAGATTAGTATTAACCCTTAACTGCTCCGAGCATAATACCCGATTCAAAATATCTTTGCATGAAAGGATATACGAGCATAATTGGGATAATTGTTATCATTGAGATAGTGTACTGAATTATCTTTGTATTCATCGCACCCGAGAGCGCCGCCGTATCGGAGCTTGAAGTTGCGCCGTTTACCATTGCGCTGAGGTTTGACGACTGGTTCAGGTAGACATAAAGTCTGTGCTGAACGGTATAGAGTTCAGGCGAGTTGGAGTTGTAGATAAGTGAATCCTGGAAAGAGTTCCAATGTCCTACTGCACCGAAAATCGCGATAGTTGCGAGGATAGGCTTTGAAAGCGGCCAGATGATCTTATAGAAGATCGTCCAGTAGCCTGCGCCGTCGATGAACGCACTTTCCTCAATTTCACCCGGAATAGATTCAACGTAAGTTTTTACGAGAATAATGTTATAAGGTGAAACGATTGCAGGAATAATATAAACGAGGAACGTATTTGTAAGACCAAGCATCGAAAGGTTGAGGTATGTAGGGATAAGTCCTGCGTTGAAGTACATTGTGATAACGAGGAATCTGTACCAGAACTTTCTGTGCCACATCTCCTGCTTTGTCATAAGGTAGCCTGCGAGTGCGGAGGCGAAAACCATAAGAACCGTACCGATGAGCGTTCTGAGAATTGTTACAACGAACGAATTCCAAAGGTCGTTTACGTTCGCCATCATAATATAGTTCTGAATGGTGATCTGCTGTGGGAAGAACGTAATAACGCCTTTCTTTACAAGCTCATTGTTCGAGATAGTGTTGATGAAGATATAGTAGAATGGAAAAATACAGCTGAGTGTGAACAGAATGAAGAACAGGTAGTTCAGGATATTGAACACGATATCTCCGGGAGTCAGCTTGATCTTCGTAGTATGCTCTTTGAAATATTTTTCTTCGGCTCTTTTAGTCAACTTTTCTTCGTGAGTCATTTCAAACCGCCTCCTTATACAATGCTCTCGCCGCGGATAAGCTTAGATACGCTGTTAGCGGCAAAAAGAAGAATTACGCTGATAATGGACTTGACCATACCGATAACGGTCGAGATCGGGATAAGTCCGCTTGTGATACCGAGGTTATAAACATAAAGGTCGAGAACTTCGATACTGTTCTTATTGATAGAGTTGGAGAATACGAGGTACTGTTCCATACCATTTGAAAGGATATTTGCGATGGACATAAGAAGAAGTACCATATATGTAGGGATAAGTTCGGGGATAGTGATGAACCACATCTTTGCGAAACGTCCTGCGCCGTCAACGGTAGCTGCTTCGTAAAGCTGCTGGTCGATACCCGAGATTGAAGCGATGTAAATGATAGCGCTCCAGCCGAGACCCTTCCAAAGTCCCCATGCAAGCATCTTGAGCCACATATGTGAATCGCTCAGGAGGTAGTTGGTCATTGTCGGGTGACCGATCGATGTGAGGAATGTGTTGATAAAGCCGTCAGTCGAGAAGATAGCAAGCGCGATAGCGTAAACAAGTACCCAGCTGATGAAGTTCGGGATAGTTGTGAATGTCTGTACAACTCGTCTGAAAGGTGTGTTCTTGATCTCGGAGAGGAAGATAGCGAATACCATTGGCACCCAGCTCGTTGCGATTCCGAGTCCGCTCATTGCGAGTGTGTTCTTTACAACTCGAACAACGTCTTTTCTCGTTGCTGCCGTATTGAAAAGTGACTTGAACCACTTTAAGCCGACGAACTTGTCCCAGGAAAGTGTTTCGCCCGACTTATAATCGAAAAATGCATATCTCCAGCCGAAGAGCGGCAGATAGCAGAACACGAATGCAAGAACGAGTATCGGGAGCATCATAAGGAAAAGTCTGTACTTCGCAGCCATTTCTGCCTTTTCGCCCTTTGTTGTGGGAACAAGAACAAGTTCAGCCGCTGAAACCAGAAGTGCTACGCCTGCAAGAACGACATAGAGCCAAAAAATTGCAGGGAAAACAGGGTTTACTTTTTCGATCTTTTCCGAGCCGAGAAGCATATCGTAGGAACGATAGATACCGATGAGTGCACAAATCTCAACAACAGAGCCGCCGATAGTGAAAAATGTGCTTGTTTTCTTCATTTTATTGTTTCCGAGCGACATACAAGCGCCGATTATCATTATCACAACTGCTGCGATGATGATAAGGCTGCTGGCGTTGAGCAGTTTGAACGCTGCCTCGGGGACCCAGCCTCTTGCGAATGCACGACCGAAGTTCGTGATAAGTGTTTTATAAGAAACGCCGCAGGTGAAAAGCGACATATTCTTATTGATCTGATCTGTTACTCTCGCAGCGTTAAAATTCGGGAAGAAGAGAATGATGATGTTTATCACCACAGAAGCGCGCACGAACCAGAAAAGCGCATCGCAGAGCTTTTCGCGCGGTGTTCGTTCGACCACTCCCTTATTTGAACCGATATCGGCTGCTGATTTAACAGCATCTGCCATTTTCCTGCACCTCCAAAGTGTTTAAACAACCAAAGCGCCCATACAATACAAAAGTACGCACAAAGCCTTGATTATTTTGTAAAAATATGCTACAATGTAAACAAATTATATCACAGTTTTATCACCTTTACCATAAAAATAGCGACATTTTTTAGCACAATAATGACATAAACAAAATGTTGTAAAATCTAAACCGATTACATTGTAAGAACTTACAAAAAAGCAGGTAAATCTATAGAAATGAAAGTATTTCACCTTAAAGAATTCACGGGAGAAAGCGATTTTCCGTTCCATATTTTGCAGGATAATCACGAAAACACCTTCCCTATCCACAGCCACGCCGACTTCATCGAGCTTGCGATAGTCATAGGCGGAAGCGCGTCGCATATCGTTGATGATGAGTGTTTCCCTATCAAAAAGGGTGATGTTTTCACCATTGGAAAAAATATGTCGCACGGCTTTTCCGAGGCTGTCGGATTTCGGATATGCAATATAATGTTCAGCCAGGAAGCTTTTTTCGGCGAACATTCGGATATATGCGATTCACCAAGCTTCCGCTCACTTTTTTACGGAAAAAACGGACTTCAGACGAAGCTGACGCTGCCGCCCGAAGAGTTTATCCGCGTATGCGAGATTCTGAAAACGCTTCAGACCGAGTACAGCACCGATTCGGACGGGCGCGAAACGCTGATACGCTCCTATTTTATGATGCTTACGGTGATGCTGTCGCGGCTCTACGCCTCAAAGGAATCAGGCAAGAACCGAAGTGCCGAGAACATCACAGCCGCGGCTGAATTCATCGAGCGAAACTTCACCGAAAAACTCACTCTTGATTCGATAGCCGAGGTAACGCACTATTCTTCACGCCACTTCGTGCGAATTTTCACCGAAACATATCACCAGACACCGCAGGAATACATACTCTCGCTCCGACTTCGGCGAGCATTCAGCCTGCTCGAAGAGGGCGAGCTTTCCATTGAGGAAACCGCACAGCAGAGCGGCTTCGGTGACGGAAACTACTTCTGCCGAGTGTTCAAAAGGCAGACGGGCGTGACCCCCGGAGAATACCGCCGCACGGCGCAGCAAAAGAAAAATTGAAAGGATAAATTATGACTAAAAAAGAAAGAGCGGCAGCTGCCGTTGAGGGACTTGAAAAGCTTTACCCCGATGCGATATGCTCGCTCGTTTATGAAAAACCGTATGAACTTCTGATAGCGACCCGACTTTCGGCACAATGCACGGACGCAAGGGTAAACATCGTCACAAAGGAGCTTTTTGCAAAGTTCCCCACCCTGAAAAGCTTCGCCGATGCAAAATGGGAGGACATTGCCGAAATAGTTCGACCATGCGGACTTTACAAGACAAAAGCGCAGAGCATCGCCGAGATGACGCACACATTATATTATGACCTCGACAGCGTTCTCCCCGACACGGTGGAGGAACTTATAAAGCTGCCCGGTGTTGGAAGAAAGACCGCTAACCTCATCGTCGGCGACGTTTTTCACAAGCCTGCGGTCGTGACGGACACACATTTTATACGAATTTGCGGCAGGCTCGGACTTACCGCGAACACCGAGCCGCAAAAGGTCGAGGACGATCTGCGCAAGCTTCTCCCTCCCGAAAAAAGTTCGGATTTCTGCCATAGGATAGTGCTTTTCGGGCGCGAATACTGCTGCGCGCGAAGCCCGAAATGTGAAGTCTGTCCGCTAAAAGACCAACTCGGCGGATATAAGTGCAAATTAAAGGACAAGAAAGCATAAATGAACAAATTTGAAGTTTTAAAACAGTATTTCGGACATGATGATTTCCGAAACGGTCAGTCTGAGATAATCGATAATATCCTCGCAGGGAAAGACGTTCTTGCGATAATGCCGACGGGCGCGGGAAAATCTGTATGCTACCAAGTTCCTGCGATGCTCCTTGACGGGATAACGATAGTCATTTCGCCGCTCATCTCGCTGATGAAAGATCAGGTCGAGAGCCTTGTACAGTCGGGCATTCGCGCGGCTTACATAAACAGCTCGCTCAACGCTTCGCAGTACCGCGAGGTCATTCGCCGTGCCGAAAACGGCGAATACAAGCTTATCTATGTTGCCCCCGAGCGGCTCGTTACCGACAGCTTTCTCGCCTTTTCCGAAAACAGCAATATCTCAATGGTAACGGTCGATGAATCGCACTGCGTTTCGCAATGGGGTCAGGATTTCCGCCCGAGTTATCTTAAAATCCCCGAGTTCATCGGAAAGCTTTCACGCCGTCCTATCGTGACCGCTTTCACAGCTACCGCCACCGAACACGTCAAGGAAGACATCTCCTCACTGCTCGGACTGCGCTCCCCTTTCACGATAACAACGGGCTTCGACCGACAGAACCTCTACTTCGAGGTGCGCAGACCTGCCGAGCGCCTTAACGAGCTTATGAAAATAGTTGACGAGAACCGCGGAAAAAGCACTATCGTCTACTGCGCAACGAGGAAAAACGTTGAAACCGTCTGCGATGCTTTGTGCGAAAAAGGCTACTCGGCGACCCGTTACCACGCAGGACTTTCGGACGATGAACGCCGCCGAAATCAGGACGCTTTCCTCTACGACAAATGCGGCATAATGGTCGCAACGAACGCTTTCGGAATGGGTATCGACAAATCAAACGTTTCGCTCATCATACATTATAATATGCCGAAAAATATCGAAAGCTACTATCAGGAGGCAGGCAGAGCAGGACGTGACGGCGAGCCTGCAAGCTGCATACTTCTTTACAGCGGTCAGGACGTTGCGCTCGCGCGTTTTCTTATCGAAAATTCAAATGACGGCAATGAAGAACTCACCGAGCAGGAAAAAGCGGAGCTCCGCGCCCGTGATTACGAACGTCTTAAACAGATGACATTTTATGCAACGACCACCGATTGTCTTCGTGCAAGCATACTCAAATATTTCGGCGAAAATCCGCCCGTTTTCTGCGGTCACTGCTCCAACTGCTGCACAAGCTTTGAAACGGTCGATATCACCACAGAAGCGCAGAAAATAATCAGCTGTGTTTACCGCGTATGCAACCACAACGGACACTATCTCGGCAAAGCTGCGATAACGGATATTCTCCGCGGCTCAAAGGCAGAAAAGCTCAGGCAAAACGGTTATGACACACTTTCGACCTACGGAATAATGGCAGATGTGCCTACGCACAGAGTGCGCCTTATCATCGACAATCTTGTTGAAAAAGGGTATCTTAATTTGCGCGGCAACGACTACCCCGTTGTTGTTCCGACAGACCTTGCGGCAGCTGCGATAAGGTCGGGACAAAGGTTTGAAATGAAGCTGCCAAAAGAGGTCCACCGCATCACAGCAAAGGAAAAGCCTGCGGAATTTCCCGTCAACACAGAGCTTCTCGCAAAGCTCAAATCGAAGCGAATGGATATTGCCGAGAAAGCGCATATCCCTGCCTACCTCGTTTTCACCGATGCAACGCTTCGCGATATGTGCCGCAGAATGCCCTCAACTATCGAAGAATTTCTCGGTGTTTCGGGTGTCGGACGCAAGAAATGCGAAAGCTACGGTGAGGATTTCCTTGCCGTTATAAAGGAATTTTCGAGTGGAACTGATAAGAAAAATTCTCCGTCCGAAGTCAAGGGCGGCTGGACGGTCGATGAAACCGAACGTCTGCGTGATGAAGTCGAAAAAGGTCTTTCGCTGACGCAGATAAGCGCACGTCACGGCAGACCTGCCAATGAAGTTCGCAAGCGTTTGCACGAAACGGGAATCCTCAGATGAAAATTTCCGCAAAACCGCAAAATTTTTCTGTACAAGCGGAAATTTTTATGCTATAATAATAGTTGATTTTGATTGAAAGAGGGTGGCTGCATTTGAACGGACTTATGGAAAAGCTGAATGACGTTCTGAAAAAAGATAAATTCGGTTCGGAATTCAAAAATCTGCTGAAAAAGCATAGTCTGACCGTTTCCGAAAAGAACGGCGACCGCTATCGGCTGACGAATGGCGTTTCCGACTTTTCCGTTGACACCTCAAAGGCACGTTCGGAATATGAAAGCACACCTTCGCCCGAGCTTTTGGCTTCGCTTATGCAAAAGCTTGAACAGGAAATAGATATGGAGATACGAATGGTATCTTTCACGAACGGTCAGGAGTTCCTGCGGCTCGCGATAATGCGCGAAAAGGACATTCGCCCCGGAATGATAAGTGCCGAATTCGCAGGAGGACTTTGCAAGGTCATTGTTTACACCGCCGATGATACGGAGCTTCGCCCTCTTGACGAGGCGATACTCAAACGCTGGGGAATGCCGCGTGAGGTCGTTTTCTCCGTTGCCGACAGAAATATGTGCAGGCTTCTCGCCAAAACCGAGGTCAAGAAAACGAGCATTGCCGAGGGTGTGAATGCGATGGAATTTGAACTGCCGTGCAAGCATCTCGGAGTTTCGTTCATTCTCTGCAATGATTTCCGTCAGGTCGTATACAATTATATGGGCGCGAAATTTCTCGTTGTTGCGCCGTCCTGCGAAAGCATTCTCATACTTGAAAATATAACGAACAATATCCTCGAAAAGCTTGGAAAAGAGATCGTCCGTGAGTACAAACGCTCACCGAAGCCGCTCACAACGGACGTTTTTCTTTTTACTCCCGATAAAATACAGATCGCAGGACATTTTTCCGTGAAAAGTGACAAATAAACCGAAAGGAACGTATTACTATGGCAAAAAGCAAGAAAAGCGGCAGCAAAACCTACACTCCGACTCCGCAGAAAAAGAAAAAAAGCCTCACCTTTAAAATTATTATGGTGATACTCGCGGTCGCACTTGCGGCAGGCATTATCATAATGCCTATCGAATCATCGCTCAGAGCCTATGCCGAAGAAGCCGAGGGCGGATCCGTCACGGTCGATTCCTTTGAAACGGGAAAGCTTGCCGACGCTATCTCCGAATCCGCAAACGGCACGGACTACAATTTCATCACGAAAATATGCGTTATGAGCGGAACGCTTGACGCTTCCGACTGGAGCGCGCTCAACGTTATCCCGAACATTGAATACATCGAACTTGCCAAGACCGATACGGAAGACGGCATTATCCCCGATAACGCTCTCCCCTACCGCAATCAACTCCGCTTTATCAGTCTTCCAAAGAATACGGTTGAAATCGGCGACAGCGCTTTCAACAGCAATCGAAAGCTTGAAAAAATTTCAATACCGAACACTGTTGCAAAGGTCGGCAGCAATGCTTTTGAAGCCTGCGAAGCACTCACGGAAATGCCAAATTCGGTTGGGATAACCTCATTCGGCGAGGGTGCTTTCAAGGACTGCAAAAGCTTTGAGAGCTTCACAGTTTCGCCCGAGGTAACGGAAATTCCCGCAAATGCTTTCGGCAAGTGCGGCTTCTCCGAAATTATCATCGGACCGTCTGTAACATCGGTCGGCGACGGTGCTTTTGCAGACTGCAATAACCTCACCGATATTTATGTTTATGCCGAAGAAGCGCCGTCCGTAAACGCTTCGAGCGCATTTATGAACGTCGGCGGAACTGTTCACGTTTACCCCGACAGTTCAGAAAGCTACGCTGCTTGGGAATACAATAACCTCAAAGTTGCAGGCGACCTTGACGGCGAATACCCCGTTGAAGCTCCCGAGCCTGCCGAAGTAACAGAAGCCGCTGAAGCTGAGGATTCATCGGAAACCATAGCAGCAGTGACCGAAGAAACTTCTTCCGAAACAGAACAGACCGAGCAGACCGAAGCTGCTGAAACCACAGAAACTTCTGCACAGCAGAGCGGTTTAAGCGTTGGCGTTGTTATCGTCATCGTTGCAATGGCTGTTGTGATCGCAGTCCTCGCGACTATACTTGTTATGAAGTCAAAAAAATCATAAGAAATCATACTAAACACCATTTAAAATTTGGAAAAAATCAAGCCGACAATCTCGTATCTGTTAAAAACAGATTTTTATTGGATTTCGGCGCAGATTTTTTCTGTATTTTATTGGTGTTTAGTATTAATATCCGTCAATAAATTATTACATAATAATACTATTATAATAATTTAGCTGACGGAATTTTTATAAAAAAGCATGGAGAAAATTATGGATAAAAGAATTTCCGCACTTATTGAAAACATTGAAAAGGTCATCGTCGGAAAGCACGATGTTATCATGAATGCCGTAACTGCGCTCATTATGGAGGGTCATGTTCTTATCGAGGACGTACCAGGAGTCGGAAAGACACAGCTTGCGGCAGCACTTTCGCGCTCTGTCGGCGGCAGCTTCAACCGTATCCAGCTCACGCCTGACATTATGCCGTCCGATATCACGGGCTTTTCGATGATAAACAGAACTACGGGCGAGTTTGAATACAAAAAGGGCGCGGCTTTCTGCAACTTTCTGCTTGCGGACGAGATAAACCGTGCTTCACCAAAGGCTCAATCGGCTCTGCTCGAGGTTATGGAGGAACGCCAGATAAGCGTTGACGGTCAGACGCACACGCTAATGCGCCCGTTTATGGTTCTCGCGACGCAGAACCCCGTTGAGACCTACGGCACATATCATCTTCCCGAGGCACAAATGGACCGTTTTGCGATGCGCATAAGCATGGGTTATCCGACCTTAGCCGAGGAGAGCGCTATCCTCGAACGAAACGAATTTGAGAACCCCGTTTCAAAGCTTTCCGCCGTTATCACAACGGACGATGTTGCCGCTTTGCAGGACGAAGCGAAGAAAGTCCGTGCGGCTGAAAATGTCAAGAACTACATTGTTTCCATTGCCGAAGCAACGCGAAATGATGAAAATATCAAGCTCGGCGTAAGTCCGAGAGGAAGCATCGCACTTTTCAAGGCTGCAAAGGCAAGAGCTTTCATCGACGGCAGGGATTTCATCACGCCCGATGATGTAAAGAACTGCGCCGCTATCGTGCTTGCGCACAGAATAATGCTCTCGCCAAAGGGAAAAGCTTCGCTCGGTTCTGCCGAAGCCGTTATCGATGCCGCAGTTTCGCGAGTTGCCGTTCCGACCGAATAAGAGGGACAGGCTATGAAAAAAACGCGTCCCCCCAAAAAACATAGCCGAGCAGCGGCGCTCATCGTTCGGTGCTTGGGATACATTATCGCGCTCGGACTTTCCCTCGTTTTCGCACTTTATATGTCTGCGCCGACGGGTTGGACATTCTTCTACATCCTTGCGGCTGCGCTCGTGTTTTCGCTCATCGTTCAGCTTATGACCTTTATCTCGTATAAAAAAGGTCTTATCCGCGCCGAAATGTCGTTCGGCAGCACTCTTGTTTACAAAAACGAAGAATTGAAGCTTCACATCAAGCTCACGAATGACAGCTTTTTGCCCATTTCAAATATAAAAATAAGCCTCGCCGAAACGGACGGCGCAGTTTACGATTCGTCCGAATTTTCCGCCGCCGTCAGCGCAAAGGGCAGCACAAGCTTTGATGCTGTGATAAAGCCGACAATGTGGGGCGCGCTTCATATCGGCGAAGCGAAGATCACCGTTTCCGACTTTATGAACATTGTAAGCTTCGGCGTAAAACCGCTTCAGAACAACGAAAAAGTCTATGTTTTCCCCGATATTCCCGAGATCTCGCCCGATTGTCCGTTTATCCGCTCCGCTGCGGACGCGATGCGCTTTTCGGACGAAAGCGAGGACACCAAGGAAAACGACAGCTACAGTATGTTCGGCGGAATGCCGGGCTTCACCCACCGTGAATATGCTGAGGGCGACCCGATAAAGCGCATAAACTGGAAGCTTTCCTCAAAAAAGGACGCTTACTTCGTCCGTCTTGATGATGAGATAGAAGCTATGCAGCAGACTATCGTTATCGACAGCGGCGGAACTGACCGCAGGCTTTGCGAACGCTCGGTCGAGGGTTCACTCGGCGTTTGCTCTGCTCTTTTGAAGCTTGGTTTTGAAAGCTCCGTGTGGTTTCGGACGGAAAACGGCTTTGAGCCGCACGAGGTCAACGATGAATCGGGACTTTCCGAGCTTCGGACGGCGCTTGCACGGTATGAATTTTTCTCACCCGAAAAAACACCCCGACTTCCCGTAAAAGAGCTTTGCGATGCTGAAAAAATAGGCGCAGCGATGCTTTTCACGCCCTGTGCAGATGCCTTGCTCAAAGCTGAAATGGACTCCGCCGAAAATTACGGTCTGAAATTCACTGCGATAGCTCACGATATCCCAACCGAAATAAACGGTGCTGAATTTATCGCAGACGACTTTATCGAATAAACTTTTTAAAAGAAAGGAGCGGCAGATTTGGAAGATATAAAATTTTTCTCACGGGAAAATGCGGCAAAAAAGGTTCTGCCGTTCATCTTTGTGCAGATAATTTGCTCTGCACTCGCCTATCTTTACCTTAAAACGTATGTCAACATATACTGTCTGCTCTCTGCGGGACTTACGCTCGTTTTCTTTGCGACACTCGACTTTATCTCAAAGCATAAAAAGCTCGGATTTTTCGTTTATGCAGGGATAATGGCTGTTATCTTCGCCGCGATAGATTTTGTTATGGCGTTCGCGCCGAGCAGGATAGAATTCATCGAATGGTTTATGACGGGTGCTGCGACTATCGAAACGAACGCCGCGTATATGCTCTCGCTGATGCTGTTCTTCACGTTTTTCATCAGCTCGGCGGTGTATTATTTCACGCACCTTATCTACCGAGTTTCGATACTGACGCTGCTTGCGATGATACCGTGCGCGGTTTTCATCAAGGCTTCTCAGCCGGTGCCGACATTTTATGCCGCCGCACTCGCCGCAGTCGATGTGATGCTTTATCTTTACCACTACAAGACCTCGGGCAAAGCTATACCGAGCCACGGAAAAGCCGCCGCTCTGACAGGTTATGTTGATTTCGCCGTTGCCGCGCTTCTCGTTGCGCTTCTTATCCCGAAGCCGCAGGAAACGCCTTACTACGAAAAATTTGAGCAGTTCAGCTCCTACTTTTCATTCAGCGGAAGCTACGGCAGTATCGACGGCAGCTACACCGAACACTCGGGCAATGCCGACCTTTACAATCAGATGGAAAAGCGCGATCTTTTCGTTGTCAATGTTGACACGCCCGAATACTACAAAGTCCAAGTCTACGACAGCTACGACAGTGAGAACCGCTGGTGGTTCTCGAAAACCTCCGCTCCGAGCAGAATGAGCCGCTTTGGCTGGCAGAAACAAGCCGAAAAGCGCAGCTTGAACAAGCTCGCAAAGGCTTACCTTGAATACCTCGGCCAAGGCGGTCAGCTTCTTCCCGAAAGCTTCGACAGAGCCGCTATAGAGCGTTTTGCCGCTGCGAACGAAACCGTTCACACGGCTTATGTAAAGCCTATCGATTACCCGTCCGTCTACCTGCTTGCGCCCGAGCGTACTATCGCGGCTTCTCTCTACGGACGAAGTGATCTTAAATCGACAAGGCGCACTGACCTCGGCGAGATAATGACCGATATGACAGTGAACTATTCGTTCCTGCGCCCGAATGAGGAATACTCCGTCGATTTTTACAGCAAGGATGAAGCTTATTCGAGCGGCTATATCGAATCGGGATTTTGCGATATGAGCAACGAGGATTTCTACTCGCTTCTCTACGATATGGCGTATAATTATGACCTCGGCACGGAAAATTACGATACCGTCTATGCTTTTCTGCACGAATACAACGATGAATTTTTCGATATGCCGACAAGTTTTGACGGCTTTGAACAGTATGATATTTCCGAGGAAATGCGCAGCCTTGCCGCAAGCATAACCGAGGGTCTGACCTACGACTACGAAAAAGCCGAGGCTATCGAGTCATTCTTTAACGATGGCAGCTTCTCCTATGACCTCGGCTACAGAGCACCGACCGATGAAGACACACCGGAGTTTTTCGTAAACGAAAGCAAAAGAGGCACTTGCTCCGATTTTGCGACTGCATTCTGTCTTCTTGCCAAAGCCGCAGGCTTGAACGTACACTATGTTGAGGGCTTCAACAGCGGCGAAATTCAAACCGCAGGCGTCTACAGCATCACAACAGAAAATGCCCATGCTTACCCCGAAGTCTACATCGCAGGCGCAGGCTGGACGATATACGAACCGACCGTTTCGGGAAACAGCACAGGCTCAGGCGCAGGCGGCAATAACGAAAACGGCGAAACGGACTACCTCACGGTATTTGTCACAAGCGTGACCGTCGTTGTCATCGGAATTTTGCTCCTTGTACTCGTACTTCTTATGCCGACAATAAGCGAAAAGCTGTTCGTTCTCCGCGTAAAGCACTCGGACGGAAGCAAAGCAGTAATAATGCTTTACAACCGACTTTCGTCAAAGCTCTCCAAGCGCTTCAAAACGGAAACCAAAACGCTCACCCCGAAGCAGCTTTCGGAATTCATAGCCGAAAAGACGAACAGAAATGCGGAAGAAATTATCACACCTTTTGAACAAGCCTGCTACGGAGAGCAAAGCATCACAAAAGAAGCCGCAGCTAAGGCATTGGAAGAATACAATTTGATAGTGAAAAATATTAAGCGGAAAAACAAATCTAAGGCGTGATTTTTGATTCGCACTTCCGTAATATAAACAACACAAGACCTGTTTTCAAAGGGATCATCCCGATGAGAACAGGTCTGTTCGTTTATATTATATCGTCTTTCAGCGCGGAACGGGCAACCCGTCCCCTACAGAAAATTTACCTAAAAATACAAGTTTGCTACGGGCGGATATAGGAAAAAGCTGATTAAAGCGAAGCGTTCGTTTTGCCATTTTGAGAAATGT
>UQKC01000046.1 GCA_900541495.1 uncultured Ruminococcus sp.
ACACGTCTTACTCAATTCTCCCCAGCATAGCTGGGGGTTTAAGCATTTCAATTAATTACAATAGTCCTGCACGGAAAAACTTCTCCCCGCTCACTTGACAAACCAACCGCATTATGCTATACCTAAACCAAGAAACAAGGAATCTTGTTTAATAGGAGTTACGAAGCCGTCTAAAATCGTTCTAATTGAATATAAAGTCAAGCCCTCTGATAAAAAGTCAGAGGGCTTGTTTTGTGCCTTTTAAAAGACAGTATCATCGTGATAAAAAGTGATATTTTTCAGGTATTTTCGGGTCTGATTGGAGAAGAAAAAGCATACGTCTTGCTGTTCCCGACGGCGTGTTCGTGCCCGCTTCCCAAGCCTCCACGGTTTTAACCGAAACTCCCATAACAGCCGCAAATATCATCTGCGTCATATCGAGAGACTTACGAATATTTTTGATGTCTTGGCTTTAACATTTCCCTCTTCATAATCCACAGCTTCATTTAAGCCTTTGATAATGCTGTCATAAACGTTCATAGTCATTATCCCTAAAACATTCCGATCATACATATATCATACCCTATCAAATAGGGTTTGTCAATAAAATTTTACTCAAACATCATCCGAACAAATTTCTCCGTGTATTCACTCCAGAAAGTCATATCATGTGCACCTTTGCTTTCGAGATAAACGTGCGGCGCATTGATGCTTTCGAGGTAATTATGAAAAGCCCTGTTGTTTTCAAGCAGGAAATCTTCCGTTCCGCAGCTCATAAAAATTTCGGGAAGTCTGCCGCTTTCGTTAAGCTTCTTCGCCAAAACTTCAGGGTTGCTGTCGCGTTCTTCCACTGTTTCAAGTTCGCCGAAGCACTCGCGGTAATAGTCATAGTTTGCGACACCGTTGCTTTCGCCGGGCTTTAAACGCGCAATTTCATGTACTATAAGTGCTGAGGACATAGCCACAGCTTTTCCGAAATTTTCGGGATAGGTCAGTGCAGTATGAAGCGCACCGAAACCGCCCATAGAAAGTCCCATTATGTAGGTTTCATCGGCATTCATCGCAAGTCCGAATGTGCGGCGGACAAACTTCACAAGCTCGTCCCCGACAAATGTGCAGTATTTATGTCCCGTTGAAAGTCCGTCCAGCCAAAAGCTGTTCTCCCCGTTCGGCGCTACGACCGCGAAGTTGTATTTCTTCGCCAGCTCCTCGGGGACCCAGTTGTGAGCCTCTCCCGTGTAGCCGTGAAGCAGGAAAAGCGTCCTCATTTTTGTGCCGTTTTCGCTCGGATCATCATTCGGGATATACATTTCAAAGCTTACTTTTCTTCTGAGTGAAGCCGAGAAAAATTTTGCTGTTATATTTGCCATAATTTTGCCCCTTTCAAGAAATTGTATTTAAAATACGTTATTTTGTTTTTGATATTTCGGAAAAAGCACTGTTATTTTAATTATAACACATCGGCAGAGTTTTGTCTATCAGAATTTTTATTTTCTACTAAAATCTGTCTAACTTTGAAAAAATTTATATGCAAATATCCAAAAAATAAATGCCAATATTGACAATCCTTACTGCTTGGGTTATACTTAAAACACCGTTTTAAAAACACTGTTACAGATCGGAGCGATAGAATGTCGAACAGAATTGCAGGCGTAAGTGAAAAGCTTGTCGAATGTGCAAAAGCCGAATTTCTCGAAAAGGGTTTTGACGGAGCTTCGCTTCGCAATGTTGCCAAAAACGCCGAAACGAGCACAAGCTCTATCTACATTCGCTTCGGCGACAAGGATGGTCTTCTGCTTTATATCACAAAACCCGTAACCGATGGTTTTATCGGAATTTACAAGGCTGTTCAGCAGGATTTCAGCGAACTGCCGTCCGATGTTCAGAGCGAAACTGTCAACGAATACAGCACGAACGGAATGTTCAGGCTCATCGATTATATTTACGATAATTTCGATGTTTTCCGTATCCTTTTGGACAGCTCGTGCGACAAGTTTTTCCGCGTTTTTGAACACGAACTTATCGATATCGAGCTTGATTATACGCTGAGATTTATGGGGGCTGTCGGCTGCCGTTCGCTCGATGACGGAAAGGTAACTCCCGATTTTCTCCACATCGTCATCAGCTGCTTTTTCAACGGATTTTTTGAACCTGTTCGTCACGGAATGAGCAAGGACGAAGCTTACAGATACATCGGTATGCTCTCCCAATACCACCGCGCAGGCTTCGGGACATTCTTATAAGCAAATAATACGCCGTACTTTTTGCGGCGTAAAAAAATAAAGATTAGTTAGCGTTGGCTAACTAAGAAAGGAACTTTTTATGAATATGAAAAAATCTCTCGCAGTCATAACTGCAATTCTTACCGCTGCGGCTTTCGCAGGCTGCTCATCGAGCAGTGACAATGCCGAAACGACTTCGGAAGAAACAACGACATCGGCGGTTTCCTCCGATACCGCCGAGAGCGCAGACTTTGACGGCGGCGACGGTTCGGAAAGCAACCCTTACCGCATCTCAACAGCTGACCAGCTCCTTCTTGTAAACAATGACCTCACCGCACACTATCAGCTTGACGCCGACATTGACCTTTCAGCGCTTAACGGAAAAACTATCATCGCAGGCTATGCATACGATTACGTCAATATGGAAACGGGCGATATGGATATGACCAAAGCTTTCAGCGGAGTTTTTGACGGCAACGGTCACACGCTTTCCAACTACACATATACTACTGACGGAAATCAGATGGCTGTCGGAATTTTTGGTGCTGTAACGGGCACGGTCAAGAACCTCAATGTTGAAAATATTGAGATCTCGGGTGAAACCTCAACTATGGCAGCAGGCGGAGTTATCGGCTATCTCATGGCAGGCGAAGCAAGCGGCATCAATGTAAAGAACGTTAAAGCAAGCGGCACTAACTGCACGGGCGGCATCATCGGCGGAAGTATGGCAGCCGTTTCAAACTGCACAGCTGAGGATTCCGAAGTTGTCGTTCTCGGTGACAATGACTTCACAGACGGCATCGTTCAGTGCGATGTTGCGGAATGTGGAGGTCTTATCGTCGGCGGCAGCTTTGCGGGAAGCCTTGACAACTGCACAGCAAAGGGAACTGTAACCGCCGAGGGCAACGAACCTGTCGGACTTGGCGGCATCGCAGGCTGTATCCAGTGTTCACCGAGCATTACGGGAAATACAGCCGATGTTGTTATAAACGCAAACAACGGTCACGCTGTCGGCGGACTTTGCGGCTATGCAGGTATGGGTGATGACGGTGACGGCGTTGTTGATGCTCCGTGCAGGATCACTGACTGCGACATTACCGCTGAGATAAACACGAACGGCGCAACACACGTTGGCGGACTTGTCGGAACGGGACTTTATTTCTACGGTATGGAAGACAGATTCACCGTTGAAAACTGCAAGGTGAGCGGCTCGATAAACGGCGCTGTAAACGCTGGAACGGTCGCAGGCAGAGCTAACGGCAGCGAGATAATAAGCTGCGATGTCAGCATCAAGATAGACGGTAATGACAGCAATGCTCAGATCGGCAAAACAAAGCAGCTCTACGCAAGCGGCGACCAATACGAAGTCGGCAGCAAGGAAGCAGCAGTTCGTCTTATAAGCAACCTTGACGGCACATACACTCCGCTTTTCGACACGCTTTATGCCGATGAATATGCTTCCGCATGGACAGATGCCTGCGCAGCTATCGTCGGAGATGACGGAGCGGAAGACGCAGCAGCAATGCTGAAATATTTCTGCGCAGGTAGCGTTTACGGTGAAGACGCAGTTTCGACCTATTCCTCCGACCCCGATTCAGCACAATTCTACTGCGGCTTTGCAGACGGCGCAGCAGAGATAACCTTTGACAACAGCACGGTTTCGGGCGTTGACAAGGAAGGAAACGAGCTTTTCTCGCACGAATATGAATTCTGCGGATATGACGAAACGAACGGCTTCTATGAGTTCAAGTCCACTGACGGAAACGAGGACGAATTCGCATATTTCTGCCTCTTCCCTGATACTCCCGCATCGACTTTCCACATTGAATTCAGATACGGTAGCGATGTTGACGAGCTCGTAAAATACACAGAGGGAAAATACGCATACTGGATGGCTTCGGGCATTCTCAAAGACTGCGACGAAGATATGATAAAGAACGCTATTGAGCTTTTCAGCACAGAAAACCTCGCAGGTTAAACTTTTCACCAAAAACGCTTTATTCGGTTTTCCTGCCTTTACAATAAAACCACCGCAGACGGAAGAAATTTTGTCTGCGGTGGTTTTTTGCGGAAATATATTTTTTTAGAGGTGACCTATATACCCCACTTTTCAGTTGCTTTAACGGATAAATTTATTCTGCATTTCAGCCAACTTATCAATATCTTTACCGATAGATTTTGTAAGTTTTGACAGCAGGCTTTTCAGCAACAAATTACCGTTGTTATTTAATTGTTATTTTGCACATTTCACCGCAACTCAAACTATCAGGATTTGTGCATCAATTATATTTTTGTACAAAATAAATCGTTCGCGACATAATTTGACCGCTCGAGAAATTTTTCCTATAATAAAGGCATAAACTTACCGTTCCGATAGAATTCGACAGAGAAAGGATAATCGATATGGCAAATGAAAGATATGAATTGAATAAAAACCTCGCGCAGATGCTCAAGGGCGGCGTTATTATGGACGTTACAACTCCAGAGCAGGCTAAGATCGCAGAAGCGGCAGGTGCTTGCGCTGTTATGGCACTTGAAAGAATTCCTGCTGACATAAGAGCTGCAGGCGGCGTTTCAAGAATGAGCGACCCTAAGATGATAAAAGGTATCCAGAACGCAGTTTCTATCCCCGTAATGGCAAAGTGCCGCATCGGTCATTTCGCAGAGGCACAGATATTGCAGGCAATTGAGATCGACTACATCGATGAATCGGAAGTTCTCTCCCCTGCCGATGACAAGTATCACATCAACAAGCGTGAATTCGATGTCCCGTTCGTTTGCGGCGCGAAAGACCTTGGCGAAGCGCTCCGCCGTATCAACGAGGGTGCATCTATGATAAGAACCAAGGGCGAACCGGGCACGGGCGATGTTGTTCAGGCTGTTCGTCACATGAGAATGATGCAGAGCGAGATTCGCAAGCTCACTTCAATGTCCAAGGACGAGCTTTTTGAAGCTGCAAAGGAGCTCCGCGTACCTTTTGACCTCGTTGAATATGTTGCCGAAAACGGCAAGCTCCCCGTTGTAAACTTTGCAGCAGGCGGCGTTGCAACTCCTGCCGATGCGGCACTTATGATGCAGCTTGGTGCAGAGGGCGTTTTCGTAGGCTCCGGCATCTTCAAGTCGGGCAATCCCGAAAAGCGCGCAGCTTCAATCGTAAAGGCAGTTACAAACTTCAACGATGCAAAGCTTCTTGCAGAGCTTTCCGAAGACCTTGGCGAAGCAATGGTCGGCATCAACGAGCAGGAGATCGCACTCCTTATGGCAGAAAGAGGCAAGTAATGAGCAAACCGATTATTGGTGTGCTTGCGCTTCAGGGCGCATTTATCGAACACGAAAAAAAGCTTTCGCAGCTTGGAGCGGAGTGCTTCGAGATACGTCAGCTTCCCGACATCGACCGCAGCTTTGACGGCTTGATTATCCCGGGCGGCGAAAGCACAGTTCAGAAAAAGCTTCTTCACGAACTCGGACTTTATGAGCCGCTCAAAGAAAAAATACAGAACGGTCTGCCCGTTTTCGGCACTTGCGCAGGAATGATACTCCTCGCCGAAAAGATAGACGGCGGTGAAGAGTCATGCTTCGGCACGATGCCTTTCACTGTAAAGCGCAACGCTTACGGCAGACAGCTCGGCAGCTTTTTCACGGAGGCTGATTTTGCAGGAAAAAGCGTTCCTATGACCTTTATCCGCGCGCCTTATGCGAGTGATTCGGAAAAGACAGAGGTGCTTTCGACCGTTGACGGCAAGACAGTTGCCGTTCGGCACAACAAGCAGCTTGCTATCGCTTTTCACCCTGAGCTTAATGATGACACCTTTGTACACGAATACTTTTTGAATATGATAAATGAATGATACACTCCCCTTTTTGTCGGTTCGGCATCGGCGAAAAGGGGATTTTTCTTATGCTGTTAATACTAAGGAAACGATGATTAATACGTGAATATTCCACATTTTCGCATACGGCAGAAAAAACAAGGCGGAACAAACTCCCGACTGACTTTGATATTGATTGTTACTCCTCCTAAATTCCATATAAAAACACAGCCGAAGAGCTTTCTTCGGCTGTGTTTTTTTATTGCGTGAACTTTTCTTTCTCATCTGTATTTTCAATTAAACGAACATTTATTTATGCAAGCTTACAAATAATTTCCTGCAATATCGCATTACAGTGTTATTTTTTTCCAAGTGACAAACGTCATTTTGCAATATTTTATTTACAAAATAATTTAACAATATACGAATTTTCCTCTTGAAGTTTGAGCAACTACAGGGTATATTATAGGTACATAAAAGAAAAACAAGCAAATATCCTATAATTTCAAAGTGTGATAAGCATTATCACACTAAACAGCAAAATGCAATTTTATCAAAACAATTATTCAAAGTAGGGTGAACGGCTATGAAAAGAGCAATATACATTATAAAAAGATTCATTTCAATGATCGTTATTCTTGCGGTATGCTCGCTTCTGATATTCTTCGTTCTGAGAATGTCAAAGGTCGATCCGCTGGCGGTAATGATAGGCAACAGCCGTTCGACCGATGAGCTCAAAGCTTCGCTCACCGAGCGGTACAACCTCGACAAGCCGCTTATGGAGCAATACTATATATGGATATCCGGCGTTCTGAAAGGCGACTTTGGAATTGACTATATCGACGGTCAGAATGTACGGGAACTTATTTCTTCCAGACTTCCCGTTACCGTGGGACTTGTTATATTGAGTTCGATAATAGGCTTTTTCATCTCGATAGTAATGGGTGTTTGCTCCGCACTTAAAAGAGGAAAAGCGGCGGATTCGATACTCTCGGCAATAATGCTCATCATTTCGGGAACACCTTCGTTTCTTATCTCGATTTTGGTGCTTATCTTTATGACAATTTACGTTCCGAGCTACTCATTCATCGGCACATATTCAAACTTCGGTGAATTTCTCGGAAGAATAATTATTCCGGGCGTGATAATGTCGCTTTCGCTCGTTGCAATGCTCGGAAGAATAACCCGAAGCAGTATGATAAAGCAGCTCGGCTCGGCTTATATCTCAACAGCCGAAGCAAAGGGGCTGAGCGGCTTTTACATTACATTCAAACATGCTTTCCATAATGCCGTTATCCCCGTTATCACGGCAGGCGGATATATGATAGCAGGCTCGATAGGTTCTACAGTCATCGTTGAACAGATCTTCTCCCTTCCGGGAATAGGCGGTCTGCTCATCGATGCGATACAAACGAACAACTACCCCATTGTTCAGATATTGGTGCTTTTTATGCTTGCGGTCTATCTTGTGATGAACTTCATCATCGATATTCTCTATATCATCGTTGACCCGAGAGTTGAGCTTGAATAAAAAAAGAAAGGTTTGATACAAAATGAAAAACAAAGCGGGTAAATTCTTTACTCCGATAGTTTCAATAACAGGCTTTATCCTGCTTGTTGTGCTTATAATATCGCTTTTTTCAAGCTTTATCGCACCGTATGACCCGATACAGACAGACGCTTCCGCTATTTATGCAAAGGCTTTTTCTCCCGGACATATCTTCGGAACGGACGGACTTGGAAGAGATCTTTTTTCAAGGCTTATATGCAGTGCAAAAACTTCTATCCTCAATGCTTTTCTTGTAGTTATATTTGAAGTTGCAGTCGGCGTTCCGCTCGGTCTTATCTGCGGATATTACCGAGGCTGGATAGACAGCGCAGTCACAAGAGTATGGGACGTTGTGAGCGCACTTCCCCCGCTGCTTCTTTCATTCCTCCTTATCGCAGTAATGGGAAAGGGTATGTACACTGGCATAATCGCAATAGGCATTTCCTATATCCCGATGACCTGCAAAATGGCACGTTCGCTGATTATGACCGAGAAAAAGGCTGTCTATGTTGAAGCCTGCCGTTCAATGGGAATGTCCGATGCGAGAATAATCTTCGTACATATACTTCCGAACGTTATCACCACGATGATATCGCAGTTCACGCTCGATATCGGTTCTGCCATCACAGCAATGGCAACGCTCAGCTTCCTCGGGCTCGGCGTTCAAGCGCCCGATGCAGACTGGGGAACGCTCCTCAAGGACGGTATGGGCAACATCTACAACAACGCTTCGCTGCTCGTTATCCCTGCGATATGCATTATCACCGTAACAGTTTCGATAAACCTTTTCAGCGACGGTATACAGAATTATATCGATCCGTCTTTGAGAAAGCTCCCATCATTCAAGCAGTACGAGAAAAAGCTGCTTCGTTCAGGATCCTTGAAGAAAGGGGCGTGAAAGCCGTGAAAAATGAAGATCTTCTCGAAATAAAAGACCTGCAAACGGATTTTATGACAGTCAGAGGAATTGTTTACGCCGTCCAGAGTGTGAATATCGAAGTCAAAAAGGGTGAGATACACGGCATCGTCGGAGAGAGCGGCTGCGGAAAAAGCGTTACCGCAAAATCGATAATCCGTCTTCACAATGATGAGCTTTCACGGTACAGCGGTCAGATACTTTACAATACCGACAAGGGCGAAGCCGATATCCTCAAAATGGATCACAAGCAGCTCTCGGATTTCCGAGGAAATGATGCGGCTATGATATTCCAAGACCCGATGACCTCGCTCGACCCGATAATGAAAGCAGGCGAACAGATCGCCGAAATACTCCGCCAAAAAAAGCATCTCAGCAGGCAGGCTGCTCACAATCAGGTCATTGAAATGTTTGAAAAGATAGGCATTACCCCTGCCGAAAAAAGATACAGCCAGTATCCTTTTGAAATGAGCGGCGGTATGCTCCAGAGAATAATGATAGCAATGGCGCTCTCGTGCAAGCCGAAGCTTCTCATCGCAGATGAACCGACAACAGCGCTCGATGTTACCATTCAGGCGCAGATACTTCATCTTATAAAAGAACTCCAGCGCGAAACGGGAATGTCAGTTATCATAATCACCCACAACCTTGGCGTTGTTGCCGAGATCTGCGACAGCGTAACCGTAATGTATGCGGGTAAGGTCGTTGAATCAGGCAGCGTAGGAGATATTTTCGATCACCCGTCGCACCCATACACAAAAGCACTGCTCGAAAGCAATCCGAAAGAATCGGACACGGAAAAACGAATGAAAAGCATCGCAGGAAGTCCTCCGCTGCTTTACGAAAAATTCAAAGCCTGTCCCTTTGAGCCGAGATGCTCATACTCCTGCGAAAAATGCAGGAACGGCGTTCCCGTAACGGAAACGGTCGGCGAGGGTCACACGGCTGCTTGCTTCAAATGGCAGGAGGTGGCACAAAATGACTGAACCGCTCATAAGTGTTAGACATATCAAAAAATACTTTCCGCTCGGCGATTACAAGCTCGCCAAATCGAAGATAAAATACGTTCACGCCGTCGATGATGTCAGCCTTGATATTAACAAGGGCGAAATTTTCGGTATCATCGGCGAAAGCGGATCGGGAAAATCCACTATGGGAAGATGTATCTTAAAGCTTATCGATATCGACAGCGGAGAGATATATTTTGACGGAAAGGATATCACTCATCTGAAAAAGAAAGAGCTTGACGCGCTTCGTCCGAGAATGCAAATGGTCTTTCAGAACCCTCTCGCCTCGTTCAACCCGAAGAAAACGCTTCGCTTCAGCCTTGAAGAGCCTGCGAAGATAAACGGCATAAAGCCTGAGGTCTACAAAAAGCGGCTCTCCGAGCTTATGAAATATATCGGGCTTTCGGAAGATGTTCTTTCGAGATATCCGACGGGAATTTCAGGCGGTCAGCTCCAGCGTCTTGCGATCGTCAGAGCATTGATGCTCAGTCCGGACTTCATACTTGCCGATGAACCCGTTTCCGCGCTCGATGTTTCGGTTCAGGCGAACATTCTCAATCTTCTGCTCGACCTGAAAAGGGACTACGGTCAGACGATACTGTTCATTTCGCACGACCTCAATGTTGTAAAGCACGTCTGCGACAAGCTTGCGGTCGTTTACCTCGGCGCAATAATGGAAATGGGACCCGTTGACGAGGTGTATGCAAACATTATGCACCCCTACACCGAAGCTCTTGTTTCCGCAAAGCCAAAGGAACATCCTTTCATCGAAAAGGAACATATCCTGCTCGAGGGAGATATCCCGAATGCAATAGATGTCCCCGAAGGCTGCCGCTTTGCAGGACGATGCAAATATTTCAAAGAAGGTCTTTGCGACAACAGAACGCCGAAGCTAAAGGATATGGGCAACGGACACTATGTTGCCTGCCATTTCCCGATAGGCGCACCCAAAGAATAGTTTTTGAAAAGGAAAAAACCTTTGAAAGGAAGGAATAAATCATGAAAGCTTATGAAATGAAAAATCTGAAAAAGGTCGCTGCTTTTACAGCCGCATTATTAATGGTCGGTATCCCGACAGGCTGCTCGAACACAGCTGATACTTCAAGTGACAGCAGTACAGCATCGGCTGCAGCAACTACCGATGAAAACGGTGAAACTGTTTTAAAGGTCGGCTACACCCGTGAACCGTCCTCATTCGACCCTGCGGATTTCACAAGCGTTGCGTCCTGCTTTGCAGGCTATGACTGCTATGATACCCTGCTCAACTTCACAGCAGACGGCACAGATGTTGAACCTGCTCTTGCAGAAAGCTGGGAACAGGTCGATGATACAACATATACATACAAGATCAGGGAGGGCGTAAAGTTCGCCGACGGAAACGAGCTTACAATGGACGATGTTCTCTTCTCCCTCAACCGTGTAAAGGAAGACGGCTACTATATGAGCTATCTTTTCGCAAGCGTTGAATCCTTTGAAGTTGATGAGGCAACACGCACACTCACGGTTCATCTTTCCCACCCCGATTTAACATGGAAGTACGTTCCTGCGGCTTCACCATGCTGCATCATGGAGAAGTCGGTAGTCGAAGCCGAGGGCGACAAGTACGGTTCAGCCGAGGGCAGCGCAGCAGGCACAGGTCCATACAAGCTTGTTTCATGGGCTTCGGGCAGCGAGATCGTTATGGAAAAGAACGAGAACTGGTGGGGCGGCTCGGACAACCTTGATATCGACAGGATCGAATTCTACATCATCGAAGACGAAAGCGCACTTGCCCTTGCCGCAAAGGGCGGTCAGGTCGATCTCGTTTACGGCATCTCGAACGATGTCAAGTCGGTATATGATTCCACAGACAAGATCAACGTTATCACCTGCGAGGGCACGACCGCAAACTATATCGCATTCAACACAGCGAAGGAGCCGTTCAATGATGTGAACGCACGAAAGGCTGTTATCAGCTGCATCGATAAATCTCAGGTAACTTCCGTTATCGGCGGCGCTTACGCAAGCGAAGCAGGAACTGTCGTACTCCCCTCCTCCATGATGTATATGGACAAGGATATGTGGGACAAGACCATTTCCGAATCCGCTTCCTATTCGCAGGATTATGACAAGGCTGCCGAATATCTTGCACAGTCCGCATATCCCGACGGATTCAGCTTCGATTATATCTGCAACTCGAACAACAAGAAGCAGGCTGAATTCTTAAAGTCAATGATCGATGCAAGCGGTTCTATCACAATGAACATCGTCGAAGTTCCGTCCAGCGAATATTTCAGCTATATGTACGGTTATACGCTCGATGAAAATGAAAACAGATACTACGACGCAGTGGGAACATATATGATGTCCGACTACCTCGATCCTTACGGACTTCTCGGAACAATGTACCTCGGTTCAAACGCTGTTCAGGGCGGCACGAATCAGGCTCTCTGGACAAATGCCGAAGCAGACGGCTACCTTGATGCTGCACTTTCTTCCAATGATGTCAGCGTAAAGATGGACAACTACACAAAGGCTTACAAGATCTATGCAGATGAATGTCCTTACCTCGACCTCTACACGGGAATCGATACTTACGCACTCAATACGAACTTCACATATACTCCAAGCCCGATGTTCTGGTATAACTTCACCTACGCAGACGTTCATACAGCAAAGTAACAATATTGCCGACCGCCCTGCCGCTGAAAAATATGCGGTAAGGCGGCACTACGGCAGAAAGGAAGTACATACAAATGCCTTATCTTGAAATTGTATGGGTGCTTTTATGCTCGACTCTCGTATTCATAATGCAGGCAGGCTTCGCAATGCTTGAAACGGGTCTTACCCGTGCAAAAAACGCAGGCAATATCATTATGAAAAATCTGATGGATTACTGTCTGGGTTCGCTGCTTTTCTGGGTGATAGGCTTCGGACTGATGTTCGGAAGCTCGGCAGGCGGATTTATCGGAAAGCCCGAATTTCTCTCCTTTGAAAGCTACGGCTTCACGGCAGGGCTGCCTGTTATGGCGTTTATCCTGTATGCTTCCGTTTTCTGCTCAACATCAACGACTATCGCCTCGGGAGCGCTTGCGGAAAGAACCTCGTTCAGAGCATATCTTATCTATTCCGCAGTAATGAGCGCACTCGTTTACCCCATATCGGGACACTGGATATGGAACAGCAACGGCTGGCTGAAAAGCATCGGCTTCCACGATTTCGCAGGAGGAACGGCAGTACACGTTGTCGGCGCTGCTGCGGCATTCGTCGGAGCTGCTATAGTCGGCCCGAGAATAGGAAAATTCAACAAAGACGGCAAGCCAAAAGCTATCCCGGGACACAACCTCACTATCGCCGCACTCGGAATATTCATTCTCTGGTTCGGCTGGTTCGGCTTTAACGGAAGCTCCGTTATCCTCACCGAAAACGGCTTTGAACCCGAAAAACTTGGCGGTCTGTTCTTCAATACGAACATCTCCGCAGCTACCTGCGCGGCAACTGCAATGTTCATCACTTGGGCAAGATACGGAAAGCCCGATGTTTCGATGACCCTTAACGGTGCGCTCGCAGGACTTGTAGGCATCACCTGCGGCTGCGATGTCGTAACTCCGCTCGGCGCGCTTTGCATCGGCATTATCTGCGGCTTCGTTCTCGTGTTCGGCGTTGAGCTTATCAATAAGCTTAAAGTTGACGATCCCGTCGGAGCAGTGAGCGTTCATGGCTTATGCGGAGCGACAGGCTCGATACTCACGGGCGTTTTCTCCACTGAAACAGGCGTTATCTACACCGACAGCTTCGGCGGTCTGGGAGTTCAGATACTCGGCGTTCTTGCAGCTGCCTGCTGGTCTGGCGCTGTTATCGGCGGCTTGTTCCTGCTTCTTAAACATACTGTCGGCGTAAGAGTAAGCGCCGAAAACGAAATTGCAGGTCTTGATAAGTGTGAACACGGTCTTGCAAGCAGCTACGCTGACTTCGTCGGTTCTGCACACCTTATGGCAGAGGAAAGCGAGGGCGCGCCTATCATCAGAGCGATAGACGAATCTACCGAGCTGAACAAGGAAGACTACAAGGCAGACGGAAAGATACGCAAGGTCGTTGTAATTATGAACGCATCAAAGTTTGAAACGCTCCGTATCGCAATGGATAAGCTCGATATTACGGGTATGACCGTTTCAAACGTAAGCGGCTGCGGCATACAAAAGGGACGGAATGAACTTTACCGCGGCGCGGAATATGAATCCCACCTCCTGCCGAAGATAAAGGTCGAGATAGTCATAAGCACAGTTCCGCTGGGACTGCTCGTTGACACGCTCAAAAAGGTGCTTTACACGGGCAAGGTCGGCGACGGAAAGATATTCGTATATGAAGTTGAAAATGTCATAAAAATAAGAACGGGAGCTGAGGGCAAAGAGGCTCTCGAATAAAGAAAGGGGCGGCTGAAATGAAGAAAAGCGATGAATATTTCGACGATGAGCTTATCGAAAACAACGGAGATATCCCCTCCGACCTCAGTCGCCGCTATCTGACGATAACCGAGGTCGCAAAGTACCGCAGGCTCTCCTCCGATACGCTCCGATATTACGACAGGATAGGTCTTGTCAAGCCGAATTACGTTGATAAGACCAACGGCAGAAGATATTATTCCATGGATCAGTGCGAACATCTCGGCACGATAAAGGAGCTTCGCAAGCTGAACCTTTCGCTCAATGAGATCGAGGAGTTTATGACCTGCCGAAACCTCGAAAAATCCGAAAAAGTCATTTCCCGACACCTCGAAGTGCTGAAAAAGGAGATCGAGGAAAAGCAAAAGCTTTACAGTATCCTTGAAAAGAAGCTGGATTTCCTCGCACACATAAAAACAGCGGATTTCGTGCTTGACAGCCCCGTTATAAAGGATATCCCCGAAAGATATGCGCTGAAAGGCAAGCACAACAGCCTTTCCACGAATAAAACAGCCATTGAATTTATGAAGCTTGAAGAATCGCTCAATACCGAATCCCCTATCCTCGCAACAAACAAGGTCGCAATGGAGGTCAATGATTCGGTAATCGACAGCGAGTTCCGAGCAGATGTCTGCCCGATGCTTTTCTGCTCGGAAACGGAATCGGACAAGAAGAATTTCGCCGTTGTCGACGGAGGAAAATACATCTGCGCCTATCATGCCGACAGCACGGGATATCTCGGCGAGATAATCGCAAAAATGAGATTCATCGCCGACGAGAACGGCTTCACGATGAGCAGCCGAGGGATACTCATTTATCAGGTGGATATCACCCTCACAGATGAGCCGTCCGAAACGGTCATCGAGCTGCAATACCCCGTTTATCCCAAAGAATAAGAAAGGAATGATCGAAATGATCGCAAGAAATGATCTGCTCGCAATGCAGAACGCCGATAAATATGATACCTTTGGTTCGTCACGTTTCCCAACACTTATGGCAAAGGCAGTTGCTCAGGGTCTTGAACCTGCCGACAGCATCAATTCCGAGGGAATGTCCTGCTTCGCAAGGACTTCGCTGAGTCCCACATACACGGGTCACGAAACATTTCTGAGAAGTCCGTTCTGCGAGGATGTCCACGATGTCGGAAACTATGATATCGCCGTTGTGGGTATCCCATACGACAGCGGAACATCGAACCGCTCGGGAACAAGACTCGGTCCTCAGGGCATCAGACACGCTTCATCGCAGATATCCCCGTTCAATCCCGACTACGGCGTTGACCTTTACGAAAAGGTAAAGCTCTGCGATGTCGGCGATATCTACACCCTCCCCGCAAACTCGGAAAAAACCTTTGACCAGATCACAAAGGGCATCGGCTTTATCGCTTCTCAGGGCACAATGCCTATCATTCTCGGCGGAGATCATTCCACATCTTTCCCCTCACTCCGAGGACTTGCGCCTTACATCGACGGCAACATAGGCGTTATCCATATCGACCGCCACAGCGATTGCGACGCTATTCAAATGGACGAAAAAATGCACGGAACGGAATGGTATCACGCAACTCATCTCCCGAACGTTTCGGCGAAAAATCTCGTTCAGGTCGGCATCGGCGGCAACTGCTGCAAGTCATGGTCGAAGTTCGTCCGTGACAGCGGACTTACCGCTATCTCAATGGAGGATATCGACAAATACGGCATCGACAAGGTGGCTGAAACCGCTCTTGAAATTGCTTGGAAAGGCTGCAAAGCCGTTTATATCAGCCTTGATATCGATGTGCTTGAAGCTGCGTTCTGCCCAGGTACGGGAACACCCGATTTCGGAGGAATGCTCCCGAGAGAACTTCTCCACCTGTTAAAGCTCTGCACAGCACCGGGCATCTGCGGAATGGACGTTGTTGAGGTATCTCCCCCATTCGACGTAAGCGAGATCACATCACTCGCAGCTTCAAGATGTATAATAAACGTTATGTGCAACCTCGCACTCAACGATTCCGTCTATAAGGACTACACAAAGTAATTTTTTTGCATGAAAAATGAAAGGAGGATATCGGTATGACACCCGACAGCCTGAAAAAGCTCATTTCTGCGGCGCAGGGAAAAATCCCGTTCGATAAGCTTTTCGTGAATATGAAGCTTATCGATGTCTACGGCGAACGCATCATCGAAAACGCTTCGATTGGCGTATGCGGCGGGATAATAGCTTCCGTCTGCCCCGAATTTGAAGCCAAAGCCGAAACCGTCATCGACTGTAAGGGAATGTACGCCTCACCGTCCTTTATCGACTGTCATCTTCATATCGAATCCTCTCATCTTTCACCGAAAGCCTACTGCGAGGGCGCAGCCGCACACGGAACGGGCTGTATCTTCACCGACCCTATGCAGACCGCCAACGCTGCAGGCGAAAACGGCTTGAAAGCTTTCCTTGAACTGCTTTCGGAGCAGCCTGTACACAGCTTTCTGCAATTCCCGTCAAGAGTGCCTGCCGCAGAGGGAGCGGAAACCTCGGGAGCGTATTTTTCACCCGAGGATACGATAAAAATGATGAACAGCTTCGGCGCATTCTCCCTCGGGGAACTCAATGCGCAGGAGCTTTTAAAGCCGTCTGCCCTTGAAAAGCTCTGCTTTGCCGCAAACGACGGCTATCATATCAACGGTCACTGCCCTGCGCTCGGACACGATATGCTTTGCGCCGCCGCAGCCGCAGGGATAAAGGACGACCACGAGAGCGAAAGCGGCGAAGAACTTAAAGCGCGGCTTTTTTCGGGTATCCCCGTTTTTATCCGTCAGGGAACTTCCGAGCCGAACTGCGAAGCGCTCATCTCCGCAGTCGTAAAAGATGATCTGCCCACGGACAGCCTTATGTTCTGCACGGACGATAAATCCCCGTCCGATATTCTCCAAAACGGCTGTATCGACAACAATATCCGCATCGCCGTAAAATGCGGTATGAAGCCTATAATCGCCATAAAGCTTGCAACGCTCAATGCCGCACGTCACTATGGCATTGAAAGCAAGGTCGGTTCACTCACTCCGGGCAGATACGCCGATATCGTGCTTTTCAGCAGCCTTGAAAAGCTTGATATCCAAAGCGTTTACTTCAAGGGCGAAGACGTTTCCAAAAACAACACCGATGATATCCGCAGAAAATACCCGTCACTTTTCGATACGATAAAGCTTCCCAAACTCACGGCGGAAATGCTCGCAAAAAGCTCCTCCGCCGAATATTCCGACGAAATATGCATTTCAATGACCGCAGGAAGCCTTATCACCCGCCGTTCGGACGAAAAGCTGAAAGTTTGTTGCGGAAAAATAATGCCCGATACCGAGCGTGATATTCTTCCTATCGCCGTCATTGAACGCTATGGCAAAAACGGCAATATCGGCAAAGCCTTTATAAAAGGTCTTGGCATTAAAAAAGGCGCGGTCGCTTCTTCAACTGCACAGGAGGGAAACAACATCGTTGTCAGCGGTGCAAGCTTCGATGATATGCTCCTCGCGGTAAAAGCGGTTCAAAACGCAGGCGGCGGAAGTGCCGTATGTGTTGACGGAAAGCTTATCGCACTCCGACCTATGCCTTTCTGCGGAATAATGGGAACGGGCAGCATCGGGGAGGAGATCGCAGCCGAGGAAAAATTCAGCGAGGGTCTGAAAGCCACGGGCAGCGAAAATCCAATGCTGATGCTTATGCTCACTGTTTCGCTCTGCCCGTCGATCCCCGAGATCGGACTTACCGATAAAGGGTTAATTCTTTGAGAAGAGGTGCAGCTATGCAAAAAGCGGCAAATGTTGATCTTATCAACGGCGAACCGTCAAAAATGATATTCCGATTTGCACTTCCTCTGATACTCGCAAACCTTTTCCAGCAGCTTTACAACACCGTTGACACGATAATAGTCGGACGCTTCAACGGTGATGATGCCCTCGCCGCAGTCGGCGCTTCGTTTGCGGTCACAATGGTCATGATCGCTTTCGCAACGGGTACGGGAACGGGCTGCTCCGTGCTCATCTCAAAGCGTTACGGCGAAAGAAATTTTTCTGAGGTAAAAACAGCCGTTTCGACCGTACTTATCTTTTCGCTGCTGTTTTCGGCAGTAATAGGCACAGCAGGTCTGATATTCAGCAGGCCTTTGCTCGAAGTCCTGAAAACGCCGCAAAACATAATCAGCGACGCAGAAAGCTACCTGATGATATATTCGGCAGGAATGCCCTTTATGTTTCTCTACAATGTCCAGTCGTCAATATTCAGCTCATTCGGGAACTCAAAAACTCCGCTCGCCCTGCTGATAATGTCCTCTCTCATCAATATCGTGCTTGACCTGCTCTTTGTCGGAAGCTTTTCAATGGGAGTAAAGGGCGCAGCGATCGCAACACTTATCGCGCAAGGTTTTTCGGCTTCGATATCATTCATACTGCTTATCCGCAGCGTGTATTTCAAGGAATACCGCGAATACAGCTATAGGCACTTTTCATTCAAAACGTTAAAGCAAATGCTTTCCTACGCAGCCGTTTCCGTAGTGCAAAGCTCCGTGACCTCGGTGGGAATGATGATGATACAGGCGGTCGTGAACCGCTTTGGTTCGGGCGCACTCGCAGGCTATACCGCGGCTTCAAAGATAGATTCCTTTGCGATAATGCCCTTCCTTGCGTGTTCAAACGCACTCTCCACCTTTACTGCGCAAAATATCGGCGCAGGACGGCAGGACAGGGTTTCATCGGGCTTTAAAGCTTGTCTGAAAATATGCATCATAATGTCGATCATCGAGCTTGCACTGATATCGGCTTTCCACAACCAATTTCTCAGTCTTTTTATGGATATCGGAACAGCCTCGCAGGACGCCGTAAAAACGGGATTATCGTATATGATAACGATGTCGTTCTGCTATTGGATAATGGGCATAAATTCCTGCCAGAACGGTATGCTCCGCGGAACCGGAATGTTGAAAATACTCCTCGCGAACAGCATAATCGGACTTATCATAAGGGTCATCTTCGCCTATACAGCCGTAAATATCAGCTTTATCGGCGTAAGCTCGGTATGGCTCTCCATGCCCGTCGGCTGGACGTTCAGCATTTTCTTCTGCATCATTGCAAAAAAGCTTGCGAAGAACTGACAAAAGCAGCTGTTCGGTGATAGTATCAGAATAGTCGTGATCATGGAAATGCTTGTTAATAACGTGACTCATTTTAGGAAAAAGCTGATTAAAGCGAAGCGTTCGTTTTGCCATTTTGAGAAATG
>UQKC01000047.1 GCA_900541495.1 uncultured Ruminococcus sp.
AAATCGACTGACCTTTCTTTTTTACCCAACAATATCTTTAATTAAGGGAAACGGGTCACGGCTTTCCCGATGCTTCACTTCTGAACGGACTTGCCGATATACTCGGAACGAATGCCGACACTATATTATCGGGCGAGCTGTCCCCGAACGGCGAATTTGTCGGAAATTTCAAGGAAATTCGGTTTTACGTCTGCCCTCACTGCGGCAGCTTTCTGCACGGAACGGGCGAGGCTGTAGTTTCCCGCTGCGGAAAAAAGCTTTCTCCGCTGAACGCTTTGCCGCAGGAAGGTACGCACTGCATTGAGGTGAGTAAAACGGAGAGCGGATATTCCGTCACCGTCAAACACGAAATGTCGCGGGAACATTTTATTGCTTTCACTTCGTATGTATCGAACGATACTGTAATGACAGTAAAGCTTTGCCCCGAGCAGGATTCATCGGTGGTATTTCCGAAGCTTCGCGGTGGAAAATTCTATTTTTACTGCACCAAGCATGGACTTTTTGAGTACGAAACGCCTGCAGAAAAGCGTAAATCAGCAGACAAGGCAAGCCTGACCGCTCTTATCTCGATTTTTGCAAGGGCGTATGTGAACAAGCATAGTAAATTTGTTTCTTTTCGTGACATTTATGCTGAAAAATTATTCACCGAAGAAGAATTTCGGCAGATAGAGGACTTTATTTCCGCAGAACACAGCGATGTGACCGATTATGTGAACACGAGCCTTGCCCCTACTCCGCTCGGGCGGAGCAAATTCTGCGAGAAAAGCCTTGAAACGGCTGAAAAAACGGGCACTCAGCAGTATGTTATCCTCGGCTGTGGCTATGACACATTTTCACTCAGAAATACTGACCCGAATTTACAGATTTTTGAGATAGACAAGGCAGCTGTCATTGCCGACAAGCTTCACCGAATAAAACGCGCCGGTCTTAAAATACCGCAAAAAGCACATTACATTTCTGCCGACCTTTCGTGCGAAAATATCGGAACAGTTCTTGATAAAAATGGCTTCGACAGACGAAAAAAGACGTTGTTCTCCTGCCTCGGACTGCTGTATTATCTGACAAACGACGAAATATCGGCACTTTTTGAAAGCATTGCGGCAGTTGCTTCAAACGGAAGTGCTGTTGTGTTCGACTTTCCCGACAGCCATTTATTTTCATCGAATATCCCGAGGGTGAAAGAGATGCTAAAAATGGCGGAAATGAGCGGCGAGCCGATGAGAACCTGCTTCGGTTACGGAGAGCTTGAAAAAATGCTCGAAGAACACGGCTTTTTGCTCTATGAATTTCTGAACCGCGATGAAATTCAGCACCGATTTTTTGACGGCAGTGAACTGACGGCTTTCGAGAACATTAACTATGCACAGGCTGTGCTTTTCGGGAAAAAGGACTGATTTTTTCAGAAAAAAATATTCTATTCACAAAAATACAGTTGATTTCAGCAGGCAAAAACAGTATTAATAAAACGCCTGACAGGCTTGTATGTCTGTCAGGTTTTTTACGTTCAACCGAATATCATTTAAGACAATAAATGTCACTTTGCCACTGTCGGACGGCAAAGTGACATTTTTTTGTGGGGAGGATATGAAATGTAGCACAAGAATAACCGAACGACAAAAAGAGGAAGTTCGGCGAGATTCATTAACTTTATCATAGCAAATGAAATTCTGCCGATCCGAATAAAAAATTGGGGAACAAACAAATGCCCAAAACAAAATTTGAATCCGTAATTTTTACCGCAATTACAGCATGGATACGACTTCACAAATCAGTTTATCCCAAACTATCTTGTCACAATGGCACTGCCCATACAGTTATTTCTTGCAGGTCCGATCGCAAGAGCGCTGTTCAGGCTGATCTTCCGCCGCACCAAGAATACAGAAGAGGAAAATCCCAACGATAAGCTTGCGAAAGAAATAAACTAAAAGCTGAACGATGTTAGGAATATCAACGTTTCCTAACATCGTTCAGCTTTTTATGTCAACTCGCAGATTATTCCGTTTGAAACAAGACAGCCGCTCGGGGTGAGCATTATGCGCTCGCCGTTCTGTCGAAGCAGACCGTGTTTTTTTAGCTGCTCAACAATGGGAAGCTTGTCATGCGCAAGTGCCGAAAGCGGTATTCCCTCTTGCGTTAAGCGAAGTTGGAGCATTATTTTCTCGTCCGTTTCACCGCCGTTTTTCTCGGTGACATTTTCAGTCTGCAATTCGCTTTTGATGAAATCCTCAACGGACGGAGGACAGGCTTTTCTTACGCCCTCAGTATATGAATGTGCGGACGGACCTATGCCGAAATATTCTTCACACCGCCAATATTTGAGATTATGACGGGATTCATAGCCTTTATGTGCAAAGTTGGATATCTCATATTGTGCAAAGCCGCTTTCTTCAAGCTTATGCACGGCTTCGAGATACATATCGGCAGTTTCGTCCTCATCGGGAATAAGCTTTCGTATTATATCGCTTTTGCCGTAAGGTGTCCCCTCTTCTATTTTCAGCATATAAGCCGAAACGTGGTTCAGCGGAAGTGCACAAAGCTTTTCAAGCGTTTCGGAAAGAGTTTCAGGGGTCTGATATGCCGTTGCAAGCATAAGGTCGGCTGAAATGTTGCGGAAACCTGCTTTATAAGCGGAATTTATAGCTTTTACGGCGGTTTCTGCATCGTGAAGCCTGCCGAGGGCGGTCAGTTCCTTATCGGAGAGCGACTGAACACCGAAAGATATTCTGTTCACGCCTGCCGAAAGTATTTCCGAGAGGTATTTTTCGCTGACGGAATTTGGATTGCACTCCATTGTTATCTCGGCGTTCGGTGCGATATCCGAAACGGCTGAAAGCATCGTGCTTATCTGCTCCGCTGTCAGAATTGAGGGCGTTCCTCCGCCGAAATAGACAGTGTCGGCACTGACGTTTTGTGCTTTTATATTCCTCACAACAGCCGCAGTATAATCGTCTGCAAGGCTTGTTGCAGTGACCGAATAGAAGTCACAGTAGGGGCACTTTCTTATGCAGAACGGAACATGGATATAAAGTCCTCTGTACATTTTATTTCTCCAAAACAAATAAGGGCGACCCGAGAGCCGCCCCAAATCATACTAATTTCTGATTTTTCTATAGGTTTGTAAAAAATCAGTATATTATTCATCGTCCATTTTGAGTACAGCCATAAACGCCTCCTGCGGAACTTCGACAGTGCCGAGCTGGCGCATACGCTTTTTACCCTCTTTCTGCTTTTCAAGCAGCTTTTTCTTTCGCGTGATATCGCCGCCGTAGCACTTTGCAAGAACGTCCTTGCGCATAGCCTTGACAGTTTCTCTCGCGATGACCTTTCCGCCGACAGCCGCTTGGATAGGAATCTCAAAAAGCTGACGCGGGATATTGTCTTTAAGACGCTCTGCTATCTTTCTTGCACGTTTATACGCATTATCTGCGTGAACAATAAACGAAAGTGCATCGACGATATCACCGTTGAGCATAATATCAAGCTTGACAAGCTTCGACGGAACATATCCGAGCATTTCATAATCGAACGAAGCATAACCCTTTGTGCGTGATTTGAGCGCATCGAAGAAGTCATAAATTATTTCATTGAGCGGAAGTTCATAGTGAAGCTCGACACGCGTAGCATCGAGGTATTTCATATCCTTGAACACGCCGCGGCGCTCCTGACAAAGCTCCATTATGTTTCCGACATAATCGGACGGTGCGAGGATAGAAGCCTTTACCATAGGCTCTTCCGCCGACTGGATATTTGCAGGGTCGGGGTAATTCGTAGGGTTATCGATATAGACCGTTTCACCGCTGGTGAGGTTAACTTTATAGATAACCGAGGGCGCGGTCGTGATAAGATCGAGGTTATACTCACGTTCAAGGCGTTCCTGAATTATCTCCATGTGGAGAAGTCCGAGGAAGCCGCATCGGAAGCCAAAGCCGAGGGCAACGGAGGTTTCGGGCTGGAACGAAAGTGAAGCGTCATTGAGCTGGAGCTTTTCAAGTGCATCACGGAGATCGCCGTACTTTGCGCCATCGGCAGGATAGATACCGCTGAACACCATTGGGTTTACTTCACGGTAGCCCGGAAGAGCACCGTCGCAGGGGTTTTCGGCATCGGTAACGGTGTCGCCGACCTTTGTATCGCCGATAGATTTTATTGAAGCTGTGATATAGCCAACTTCGCCTGCTTTGAGCGTACCCGAATTGACATGATCGACAGCGCCCATATAGCCTGTTTCGACAACATCGAACTCTGCGCCCGTAGCCATAAGACGAATTCTCTGACCGATCTTTACTTCGCCGTCGATGACTCTGACGTAGATTATAACGCCCTTGTAACTGTCGTAGTAACAGTCAAAGATAAGCGCTTTGAGCGGTGCGTTTATGTCGCCTTTCGGTGCAGGAATATCCGTAACGACACGTTCGAGGACTTCCTCAACGTTCGTACCCATTTTAGCGGAAATTCTCGGAGCGTCCATTGCAGGTATGCCGATAACGTTCTCGACTTCCTCAGCAACGCGTTCGGGTTCAGCCGAGGGCAGGTCTATCTTATTGATAACGGGCATAACTTCAAGGTCGTTTTCTATTGCAAGGTAAGTATTTGCAAGGGTCTGTGCTTCGATCCCCTGCGATGCATCTACGATAAGAATAGCACCCTCGCAGGCAACGAGCGAACGGGAAACTTCATAGTTAAAGTCAACGTGACCGGGAGTATCGATGAGGTTGAAAACATACTCCTTGCCGTCTTTCGCGGTATAATTAAGGCGAACGGCGCGCGCCTTGATAGTGATTCCTCTTTCACGCTCAATATCCATATTATCGAGGAGCTGTTCTTCCATATCACGCTTCGCAACGGAGGAAGTAAGCTCGAGGATTCGGTCGGCAAGAGTCGATTTGCCGTGATCTATATGAGCAATAATGCAAAAATTTCTGATATTATCCTGATTATATGACACAAAAACACTCCTTTTCTCCTCTGATTATAGCATATTTTTTACCGTTTGTAAAGGAAAAATTCGGCTGCTCTTTATTCCGAGCAGCCGAAAAGGTCAGATCGCATATTTTGTCATAAACTCTTCTTCAAGGCGGACATAGGATTCGTCCTTTGCGGCGTGAGCATTCTGAATGAATTCGTGACGGTTGATGACGGTATTGTTCTTCTGCGAGCCGATAACATAGACCGCAATATTTGAACAATGGTCGGAAATTCTTTCAAGATTGATAAGCAGGTCGAGGAAGTTTACGCCGCTTTCGACAACGCACTTGCCCTCTTTAAGACGCTCGATATGACGTGCTTTGAGCGTTTCATTGAGATAATCGATGGTTTCTTCGAGCGGTTCTATCTTTGCGGCGAGCGAAGCATCGTTAAGCTCCACACAGCGTATTGCCATACCGATGATCTCCTCGCAGGCGCGTGAGATAACGTCAAGCTCACGGATAGCTTCGGGTGAGAAAGTTACAGAATTCTCGTGAAGCTTTTCCGCATCTTCGATAAGGTTCATCGTATAGTCGCCGATGCGCTCGAATTCGGAACTCAAATGGAGAAGCTCGGTAACGCGGCGGTTCTCAAAGTCGGTAAGTTCGCACTCGTTTATCTTGACGAGGTAAGCATTGAGCCTGTCCTCCATACGGTCGATGTTTTCTTCGTTGTCTTTCAGCGAAGAAATGAGCTTTTCATCATAATTTCCCGTGAAAAGTCCGCGCATATTCTCAAAGTTGTAGAATGCAAGGTTGCCCATTGCAAGTGCGGTGTTTGAAGCCTGCTGAACTGCGAGCGAGGGAGAAACGAGAAGTCTGTCTTCAAGCGCAGGAGCGGTGAATTCGGACATCGCAGCGCCGCCCTCTGTCTTTTTGTCGCGAATGGTTATCATAGCGAGTTTTTCAAGAAGCTTTGTGAACGGGATAAAGCAGATAGTTACAACAACGTTGAAGAATGTATGGAAATTCGCGATGCCGCCCATATCTATCGACTTGTCCCAGAAAGGAAGACCGACGATAGCCTGAAGCGCATACACAACGATAAGGAACATTATTGTACCGATGATGTTGAAATAAAGGTGAACTGCGGCTGCGCGCTTTGCGTTCTTGCCTGCACCTACCGCGGAAATGATAGGAGTTACGCAAGTACCGATGTTCTGTCCCATGATTATCGGGAAAGCCGCCGAGAATGTCAGAACACCCGTTGTGGAAATAGTCTGAAGGATTCCGACCGATGCGGACGAGCTTTGCAGGAGTATCGTAACGACTGCACCGACTATGATTCCGAGGATAGGATTTCTGAGCGTTGCGAAAAGGTCGCGGAACGCCTGGAGCTCCGAGAGAGGACTTACGGCTTCCGTAAGAGAATTCATACCCGTAAAAAGGATACCAACGCCGATAAGTATCTCGCCTATCGTTTTTCCGATTTCCTTTTTGGACAGCATAAAAATAACAAGCCCGACCGCCGCAATGAACGGCGCAAGCGTTGTCGGTGAAAGAAGTTTCAGTACCGCACCGACATTTTCATTATTTTCAAGGTCACCGAGTCGGAGTATCTGACCCGTGATAGTCGTACCGATATTCGCGCCCATTATAACGCCGATAGCAGACGAAAGGCGCAGGATACCTGCGTTTACCAGTCCGACGACGATAACTGTCGTTGCCGCGGAGCTTTGAACTGCCGCCGTAACGAGTGCGCCGAGCATAACGCTTTTGAAAACATTGTTTGAAAGCTTTTCAAGGACCTTTTCCATTCTTCCCGAGGAAAGCTTTTCCAATCTTCCTCCAAGAATTGTCATACCGTAGATAAAGAGCGCGATACTTCCTATCGCTTTGATGAAAATGGACACGATATCAATTACAGACATTTTCATTTTCCTTCCCAGATTTTCCTGTTAATTCTATTTTAATTCTGCCTAAACAATTTTTATTATAACACAAGTTTCTTTAATAGGATATAGATTTTCTGAAAAACATTAATTTCTGCTTTTTGAACATATTCCACAAGGTTTTCCACATAGATTTTTGATAATTTTGCTGTTTTGGTGCAAAAAAATTATGTTGGAGCGCAAATTAATCAGATTTCTATTGATTATTCTGCAATAATATAGTATAATTAAAAATAAATATTTTCAGATTTAAAATTATAAAGGGATAAGATATATGAAAAAATGGATTATCGGCAAACCTGATGATGCGGCTTCGTCGGAACTCGCAAAACAATGCGGACTTTCCCCTCTCTGCTCGTCTGTACTTGTATCGAGAGGGATAAACAGCGTTCAGAAAGCCTGCGACTTTTTCAATTTCAGAAAAGACAACAGCCAGCCTGCACTTTCCGACCCGTTTCTCACCAAGGATATGAAAGCTGCGGCGGATGCAGTGCTTGAAGCAATTGACAGCGGCGAGTATATATGCGTTTACGGCGATTATGACTGCGACGGAATCACGGCGACTACCATTTTATATTCTTATCTTGAATGTCTTGGAGCGAATGTCAGATACTACATCAATATGCGCTCGGACGGCTATGGATTGTGTGAAAAAGGCATACGGGAACTTGCCGAGGACGGCGTTCAGCTTATCGTAACGGTCGATAACGGAATTTCTGCCGTCAGCGAAGTAAAGCTTGCGAATGAACTGGGAATGAAAGTCGTTGTCACCGACCACCACCAGCCGGGCGAATCCCTCCCCGATGCGCTTGCGGTCGTTGACCCTCACAGAACTGACTGCACCTCGCTCTACAAAGACCTTTGCGGCTGTGCGGTCGCATTGAAGCTTATTGCGGCAATGGACGGCGGAGATTACAGTGCGGCGCTTGAACAGTTCTCCGATTTTGCGGCGCTTGCAACTATCGCAGACGTTGTTCCGCTCACGGGTGAGAACCGTTTCATTGTCGAGAACGGTCTGCATTACCTGAGAAACACGGAAAATCTCGGCTTGCAGGCGCTTATGAAAAAAGCCAACGTCAAGGACAGACTTTCTTCGGTCGATGTTTCATTTTCGATAATTCCGAGAATAAACGCTTCGGGACGATTCGGTTCGGCATCGGACGCGGTGGAGCTTTTCCTCACGGACGATGAACAGCGCGCCGAGGAGCTTGCAGACAAGCTTGACCGTCTGAACAGCGAGAGAAAAGCCGCCGAAGAGCAGATACTTGCTTCGATAGAGGAAAGCATCTCCGCTTCGCCCGAGATTTTATATGACCGGGTGCTTGTTATATACGGCGAGGGTTGGCATCACGGAGTTATCGGCATTGTTGCGGCAAGGCTCGTCGAACGCTTCGGGAAACCCGTTTTCCTGCTTTCGGACGACGGTGATGAAGCGAGGGGTTCTGCACGTTCGGTCGAGGGCTTTTCAATATATGAAGCGCTTGCCGCCTGCGGAGATCATCTTATGAAATTCGGCGGACACGTCGGCGCAGGAGGATTCTCGCTTCTCAAAGAAAACATTGGAAACTTCAAAGAGGCTATGCAGAAATTTGCCGCCGAACACTACCCTGCTCCGCCCGTTTTAACTATCCGTGCGGATAAAATAATTCTCCCGAATGAACTTTCGCTCGATGCGATAAGCTCGCTTTCTTCGCTCGAACCATTCGGCGAGGGAAGCCGTCAGCCGATATTTCTTATACGAAAAGCCGTTCTGACGGATATTGTTCCCCTTTCGGGCGGGATTCACACAAAGCTTCGCCTTAATTATGGCGGAACGATGCTCGAAGGCTTGCTTTTCGGCACAAAGTCGGAAGACATACTTTACAGAAAAGGCGACACGCTCGACCTGCTCGCTTCGTTTGGCATCAACGTTTTCAACGGAAGAAAAAGCGTTAGTATGCGCATTGCCGATATGCGGAGCAGCAGCGTTTCACAGCTCAAATACTTCAATGCAAAAGCCGCATACGAACAGTTCAAGCGCGGCGAGGGCGTTGAACCCACACTTGCGAAACGTGCATTGCCTACGAGAGATGAGCTTATACTTATATACAGAACTATCGCAAAGTTCGGCGTTATTTCGTCCGATGAGCTTTTCGGACGGCTGGACGAGAATATTATTTCCTACTGCAAATTAAGAATTGCGGTAGATATTTTCACCGAGCTTGGATTTATTACATACGAAATATGGAGCGACAGGATAACATTCATAAAAGATCCGCCGAAAGCGGCTATCGAAAGCTCAAAAATTTATCAATCATTTGCGGCGCTTATAAACTGAATCTCGGAAAGGAATGGTCATATTTATGACTAACAACAAGCCTGAAACCATATACACCATTGATATGATAATCCAGAAGATACTTGATGAGGAGAAGCAGTATGACCTCAGCAAGATAATTTCTTCCTACGAATTTGCGGCAAAGGCACACGCGAATCAGGTGCGTTCCTCGGGTGAGCCTTACATCACCCACCCGCTTGCGGTCGCTTATATCCTGCTTGAATTCGGAATGGACACCGATACTATCTGTGCGGCGCTCCTCCACGATGTTGTTGAGGACACCGATGTAACGCTTGACGAGATAAAGAAGCTTTTCGGTCAGGACGTTGCGATGCTCGTTGACGGCGTTACAAAGCTCGGTAAAATTCCGCTTTTCACCAGAGAAGAACAGCAGGCGGAGAATGTGCGAAAGATACTCCTTGCGATGTCGCAGGATATCCGTGTCATCATCATCAAGCTTTGTGACCGACTTCACAATATGCGCACCTTACAGTACCGACCTGCCGCAAAACAGCGCAACACCGCTCTTGAAACGATGAATATTTATGCGCCTATCGCGAACCGTCTTGGTATGAAAGCACTCAAAGATGAGATCGAGGATATCGCGTTCCGCTACCTTGACCCTTATGCTTACAGCGAGATAGAGCGTATGCTTGAAATTCGCAGTGACAAGCGCGAAGCTTTCATAGAGTCGATAAAGGCTGAGATCGCCGCACGTTTCAAGGAAGAAAACTTCGGCAGTGAGCCGCAGATAGACGGTCGAGTAAAGTCTATCTACGGCATTTACAAGAAAGCATTCATTCAGGGCAAAAGCTTTGATGAAATTTATGATAAATATGCCGTTCGTATAATCGTGAACACGGTTGCGGAGTGTTATAACGCGCTCGGAATCATCCACGATATGTTCCGACCTATCCCGAACCGCTTCAAGGATTATATTGCAACACCAAAAGCGAATATGTATCAGTCGCTCCACACGACCGTAATCGGAAGCGAGGGAATCCCTTTTGAAGTTCAGATAAGAACTTGGGAAATGCACCACACCGCTGAATACGGTATCGCTGCGCATTGGAAATACAAAGAGGGCATCAGCGGCAAGGACAAGCTCGAGGGTCGTCTTGCATGGATACGTCAGATCATCGAAGCACAGCAGGAGACAGATGACGTTGAGGAAATTGTCCGCACTATTAAAAACGACCTTTCTCCCGAAGATATTTTTGCGTTCACTCCAAAGGGCGATATGATAACTCTCCCCGTTGGCTCGACTATCGTTGACTTTGCCTACGCTATCCACACGCAGGTTGGCAACAAGATGAAGGGCGCAAAGGTTGACGGAAAGCTCGTTTCGCTTGATTATCAGCTCAAAACGGGTGAAATTGTTGAAATTATCACCTCAAATGACGAAAACCACGCTCCGAACAGAGCATGGCTCGATATCTGCCGTACGAATGAAGCGAAGTCGAAAATTCGCTCATGGTTCAAAAAAGAGCGCCGTGAGGAAAACATCGTTCAGGGTCGAAATGAGCTTGAAAAGGAGTTCAAACGCAACTTTATCCACCTTTCGGACGAGCAGCTGCCCGAATTTCTTGCCGATGATATGAAGCGCCACAACTGCTCGACGGTCGATGATTTCTATGCTGCTATCGGCTACGGCGGCGTTATCCTTTCACGAATAATGCAGCGCTTGAAGGACAAATACCTCAAATATTATGCTCAGCCTGATATTGCCGAAGTCAAGGGCAATTCCAAGCCGTCCAAGAGCAGCTCGGGCGTTATCGTCGAGGGCGAAAACAACATCATCGTCAAGTTTGCGCAGTGCTGTAATCCGCTCCCCGGTGATGATATTGTTGGCTTTATCACGAAAGGTCACGGTGTTTCCATTCACAAACAGGACTGCCCGACCTATCTTGCCGCAATGAAAGACGGAAAAGAACCCAAGCGTTGGGTCGAGGCAAAATGGGCATCTGCAACGAGCAATGAAACGACTTACCGTGTTATTCTTGACATTGTTGCAAAGGAAAATATGCTCATCATCGCCGACATAACAAAGCTTATGGCGGAGCTTCACATTCCGCTCACGAACATTTCCGTAAGTATGCTCAAAAACGGCAACTCCAACGTTCTTGCGACGATAAATGCGGCAGGCGTTGCACAGCTCAACAACATCATTGCGAAGATACGCAAGCTGCCCGATGTTATAAGCGTTGACCGTACTTTTAAAAATTAAGGATAAAAAATATGAAAACTGTAATGATAAATTCGGGCGGAATTTTCGGCACAAACTGCTACCTTGTCATCTCCGACAACGGAAACGCCGCTCTTATCGATGCGCCGAGAGGCGGTGAGAGAATTCTCACCGAAGCGGAGAAAAATGGCGCTTCGATAAAGAAAATTCTCCTCACGCACGGTCACTGCGACCACATTGAATCGCTCGCTTTTCTTGCAAAGGAAACGGGTGCTGAAGTCTACATTCACGAAATGGACGAAAAGAAACTTTCGGACGATTACCTCAACCTTTCCGAATATTTTTCCGATTATTACGACAAGCCGGTTGAGCATTTCAGCGGTGCGAAAAAGATTTCGGACGGTGATATCATCACGCTTGACGAGCTTTCGTTCAAAGTTCTGCACACTCCGGGACACACGAGCGGTTCGGTATGCTATATTTGCGATGAAGCAATGTTCAGCGGCGACACGCTTTTCAAGATGTCGGCAGGTCGGACCGATATGCCCGACGGAAACAGCATAAAGCTCAATGAGAGCCTAAAAATGCTTGATAACCTCGGCAAAGATTATGTTCTTTTATCGGGTCACGGCGACCGCTCCACTCTTTCAAACGAAAGAAAATTTAACCCTTTTATGAAAGGCTTTGACTATGACGATATGTTTTAAGGGAAACAGCTGCAAATACGAGATCGAAGCGATAATGAAGCTGTTTCTTCCGATAAAAACGTTTGATTTTTTATTCGGGGAGGAAGACCGCAGCGGTGATTTTGCTGTACTTTCCTACGTTGACCACAACGCTAAATGCGAAGTTTCGCTCGGCGGCGGTTTTGACTGCCAAGAAGCTTTCGTAAGCGATGATAAAGACGTTGAAACTGCGCTTTGCAAGCTTCTTTATGATGTTATGCGAAAGCTCACGGGCATAACTCCTCCGTGGGGACGGCTCACGGGAATAAGACCCGTAAAAAAGGTCAATGCTCTGCTTGACGAGGGACTTTCCAAGGCGGAAATTTTCGCGCGCTTAAAAGATGAATACGATGTTTCCGACAAGAAGCTTGAACTTGCGTACAACACAGCCGTTACGCAGAAAAAATACTTTGACTCGCTTGACAAGCGTTCATTTTCGCTGTATGTTTCCGTTCCGTTCTGCCCGTCGAGATGCTCATACTGCTCGTTCGTTTCTCATTCGATAGAAAGTTCAAGTGCGAAAAAGCTTCTTCCCGAATATGCGAACAAGCTTTGCGAAGAGATTCGTCAAACTGCGCAGATCGCAGACGAACTTGGTTTGAAGCTTGACACTATCTACATCGGCGGCGGCACTCCGACAACGCTTTCCGCTGAACAGCTTTCGCTCGTTATGGGCGAGCTCAAAAAAAGCTTTGACATTTCAAAAATTCGTGAATATACTGTAGAAGCGGGACGTTCCGACACAATTACGGCAAAAAAGCTTGAAGTTATCAAAGAAAACGGTGCGACGAGAATCTCCGTCAATCCGCAGACTATGAACGATGATGTTCTCAAAGCTATAGGACGCAGGCACACAGCTGCTGATGTTGTGAAGTCGTTCAGACTTGCGCGAGAGATAGGCTTTGACAACATCAATATGGACACTATCGCAGGACTTCCGACCGACACTTATGACGGTTTCGTTCACACGATAGATGAGCTTTGCGGACTTGACCCGGAGAGCATCACTATCCACACGCTGACGCTCAAACGCTCGTCCAACCTTTTCCGAGAGGAAGAACGCTGCGTTGACTCGCACATTTCGGATATGGTCGATTACGGTCAGGCGAAGCTTTTCGGCGAGGGGTATCTCCCCTACTACCTCTACCGCCAGAAAAACACCGTTGACAACCTCGAAAATGTCGGCTTCGCAAAGGCAGGCTTCGAGAGTCTTTACAACATTTATATAATGGAAGAAGCGCAAACTATCTTGGCGGTCGGAGCGGCCGGTTCGACAAAGCTTGTCAACGCCGAAACTGGAAAGATCGAACGTCTTTTCAACTACAAATTCCCCTATGAATACATTTCGCGCTATGAAAAGATGATCGAAAAAAAGGATAAAATTTTTGAGTTCTACAAGAGCTATTTACAGGAGGGCTAACTATGGCTTACACATTTGACAATCTTAAAGCAGACGCAATGAATCTTTTTGACAAGGCGGCATCAAAGACAGCCGAAGTCATCGATTATTCCAAGAATCAGATCGACCGTGCGCAGCTTCGTGCGAAGATCAACGAGAAATACACCGAGCTTGGAAAGCTTTGCTACAATATGCACGAGAGCGACGCTGACGAAACGGGCAGAATGAAGATAGTCATTGCCGATATCAAGAAGCTTAAATCAAAGCTTGACGATGCCGACAGAGCCGTAAAGTCGAAGAAGCCCAAGACCTGCAAATTCTGCCTTACGGAAAATGACGCTGACGCTGTTTACTGCGCAAAATGCGGAGAAAAGCTTGACTAAAACACACAAGGAAATTTTATGAAAAAAAATGATATTTGCACCCTGAAAATAACGGGACTCACCTCCGAGGGAAGCGGCGTTGGCAGAACTGACGAGGGTATGGCGGTCTTTGTGCCGCTCACCGCTGTCGGAGATGTGATCTCCTGCAAAATTGTCAAGGTCAACAAAACTTATGCTTTCGGAATAATCGACAAACTGCTCGAACCGTCCGAAACACGATGCGAAAACAGCTGCGGCGTTTACCAAAAATGCGGCGGCTGTCTTTTCCGTCATATCTCATACGAAGCGGAGCTCGCGGCAAAGGAGCAGGCTGTAAAAGACGCATTTACGCGGCTTGGCGGCTTAGATGTGCCGTTCGAACCTATACTCGGCTGCACGGAAACGGAACGCTACCGCAACAAGGCGCAGTATCCGCTCACTTATGATGCAAACGGAAAAGCTGTCTGCGGATTTTTTGCGCCAAGAAGCCACCGTGTTGTCCCCTGCGGTGATTGTCTTTTGCAGCCGAAGCTTTTCAAGGAGCTTACGGACGAAATCTGCGCTTACATTGACGAAAAAAATCTGCCTGTCTATGACGAAAAAACGGGCAAGGGACTTGTTCGTCATATTTATTTGAGAAGAGGTTTTCACAGCGGCGAAGTAATGGTCTGCCTTATCGTCACAAAGGCTGACACAGCTTCTTTCAAGCCGCTTGCGGACAAGCTCTGCAAGAAATTCCCGATGATAAAAAGCTTTATCCTGAACATAAACCCGAAAGTAACGAATGTCATCACGGGCGAACGCTGCATAACGCTCACAGGAAATGACTGCATCGAAGATACAATGTGCGGAAAAAAAATATCGATCTCTCCCCTCTCGTTCTATCAGGTAAACACTGCACAGGCGGAGCGTCTTTACAGTGTTGCGAAGAAGTATGCACAGCTGAGCGGCGAAGACACGCTGCTTGATCTTTTCTGCGGTGCGGGAACGGTCGGGTTGTCAATGTCGGACGGGATAAAAAAACTCATCGGCGGCGAGATAATTCCGCAGGCGGTAGAAAACGCGAAGAAAAACGCCGCCGCGAACGGAGTGGATAACGCGGAATTTATATGCGGAGATTCGGGCGAGATAGCAGCAGCGCTTGCGGCAAAGGGAATCCGTCCCGACGTTATTGTGACTGACCCTCCGAGAAAAGGCTGTGACGAGCAGACGCTTTTATCTATAGTGAAAATGTCGCCGAAGCGGATAGTTATGATCTCCTGCAACCCTGCGACGGCTGCGCGCGACTGCGCTTACTTATGCGAACATGGTTACACTGCTGAATCCGCGCAGGCGGTGGATATGTTCCCGAGGACTAAGCATGTTGAGACGGTATGTTTGATGTCAAGGAAAGATAAATAAAAGCCAGAAAGTGGCGTATTTCCGGGCTTTTTGCGAGGTAAGTGCCATCAGAGCATCCTTGCGAAAAGCTCGGTTTTCTTATATGGAAACATATCTACTAAGCGAATTTGCCGAGCAGCGGAAAATGAATGGTAGGGTTTAGGCTGTGGATTAGATGTCAGAGGTTGTGGCAGTGATTTAGATAACAGTGACGACCGCAGTTCAAGCCACTCGATACCAAGAAGCACCGCTGATATGGAGTTAATTGAGAAAATTAACAGTATGGCTTAGAGTACAAACATTTTGGAATAATTTCTGTAAAAAAGGAAAATGATAAAAAGACAAAAGTGAATATACAAGAGAACTTTTAAAAACAAAAACAAGGAACAGTAAGCCTTACTTGACACAATACCAGCAATATAATATAATTATGCTGAAAGGTGGGATAAAATGAAGAGGATACTAATCGTTGAAGACGACCGGGCGCTTTCGGCAGGATTATGCAGGGCACTGAACAGCGATGATACGGTAACGGAAGCCGCCGAAAATCTGAAAGCTGCAAGATCTGTGCTTACGGCGCACAGCTTTTCATTGGTGATACTCGACATTAATCTTCCCGACGGGAACGGGTTTGATTTTCTTGCTTTTCTGAAAAAAGAATACGGTTATCCCGTGATAATCCTTACGGCGAACGACCTTGAATCGGATATCGTTTCGGGACTTGAATCGGGTGCTGACGATTACATAACAAAACCGTTCAGCCTTGCGGTACTTCGTGCGAGGGTGAATACTCAGCTTCGCAGGGCAGAAAACAGCGGAAACGGCAAATACATCTGCGGAGAATATGCTTTCGACTTTGACCGTATGCTTTTTACCGTAAATGGCGTTCAGACCGACCTCAGCGTGACGGAGCAGAAGCTTCTGCGTATCCTTACCGATAACGCAGGCATAACGCTCTCCCGTGAAAAGCTTATCGACCGAATATGGACAGACGGAGCGGAATATGTTGATGAAAATGCTCTTTCCGTGGCGGTGAACCGTCTGCGGAGCAGGCTTGGTGCGCAGAAAAGGATAAAGACAGTTTACGGTATCGGTTATATGTGGGCGGAAGAAAATGAATGAACAGATTTTAGTCATCACTGCTTTAATATGCTTTGTCACGACGGTGACTGCAATTATAATTTACCGTAGGCGAACCGTGAAAATTATCCGTTCGCTCGACAAGATGATAGACAAAGCCATAAACGGAACTTTTACCGAGGAAAATATTGACGAAACTATGCTTTCTTCGGTCGAATCCAAGCTTGCGGGATATCTCTCGGCTTCGGAGCTTTCGGCAAGGAATGTTGCGGCTGAAAAAGAGCGGATAAAGGAGCTCATCTCCGATATTTCGCACCAGACGAAAACGCCTATCGCAAATATCCTGCTTTACACCGAGCTTTTAAAGGAGCAGGAGCTTAATGAGCAGGCTCGGACGTGTGTGGAGGAAACGGCGGTTCAGGCAGAAAAGCTTTCGTTCCTCATAATCACGCTGGTAAAGCTTTCACGGCTCGAAACGGGAGTTTTCACGCTGTCGCCGACAAAGAGAGAGCTTATGCCAATGCTTGAAAAAATATATCGTCAGTATTTGCCCAAGGCTGAGGAAAAGGGGCTTCGCCTCACCTTAGAGCCGACTGAAGCGCAGGCAGTTTTTGATGAAAAATGGTGTTCCGAAGCTATCGGCAACATTGTTGACAATGCGATAAAATACACTGACAGCGGCTTTGTGACGATAAGCGTTAAGGAGTACGAAATGTTCTGCTCGGTCGTAATTTCCGACAGCGGACAAGGCATTGCCGAGGAAGAGCAGGGCAGGATATTCACACGCTTTTACCGCTCGCCGTCCGTGTCACAAAAGGACGGCATAGGCGTTGGTCTTTATCTTGCGCGTGAGATAGTGAATGGCTGCGGCGGATATATCAAGGTATCGTCCGAGATAAACAAGGGTACGACATTTTCCGTATTTTTTCAGCGGTAATTCTTTCAAAACTGTTAGAATTGTTTTTTCGGGGAAAGAATTGAGAAAGATTTGTGTGTTATGATCTGTATTGTAGGAAAAAATTCCTGCAATACAGATTTTTTTGGAGGTACTATATGACAGTATTATCAACGACTGATCTGCGCAAGACCTATGGCAGCGGTGAAAATGCAGTCCACGCACTGGACGGGATAGACCTTTCGATAGAGCGCGGAGAATTTACCGCTATTGTCGGCACATCGGGCAGCGGCAAATCCACTTTGCTCCATATGCTCGGCGGTCTGGACAGACCGACTTCGGGCAAGGTCGAAGTTGACGGCAAGGACATTTTCTCGCTTTCGGACGAAGAACTCACCATATTCCGCAGAAGAAAAATAGGCTTTGTTTTTCAGAATTACAACCTTGTTCCCGTGCTGAATGTTTATGAGAACATCGTTCTCCCCGTTCAGCTTGACGGCGGAACGCCCGATGAAAAATACATCAGCAGTGTTATCGAAACTCTCGGGCTTGCAAACAAGCTGCAAAATCTCCCCAACAACCTTTCGGGCGGTCAGCAGCAGAGAGTTGCCATTGCCCGTGCGCTCGCTTCAAAGCCTGCGATAATCCTCGCTGACGAGCCTACGGGAAACCTTGACAGCAAGACCTCGCAGGACGTTCTCGGGCTTCTGAAAATAACAAGTAAGAAATTTTCGCAGACAATGGTCATGATAACACACAACGAAGAAATCGCGCAGATGGCAGACCGCATTATCCGTATCGAAGATGGTCGGATCGTCTCCCAGA
>UQKC01000048.1 GCA_900541495.1 uncultured Ruminococcus sp.
GTACACTTTCAGTTTAAAGATTAGTATGAGAGGAAACCAAACACGCTTATTTAAGCGCCGCACTTCAATGTGCGGCGCTTTGTTATGTACTGATCCTGTTTCAAAATTGTAAATTGTACAATAAAACAGGGCAGAATTACTATAAAATTTGCAAAAAAGGCTTGCATTACGGCTTTAAATGTGTTATAATATATATAACATTATAAAGAAAGGTCGGAAAGCTTCCGACCTTTTGTTTTTATAGTAAACTTTTTTGATCTATGAAGGGATTGATGAAATGTCAGGAAAAAACGCTAAAAGCGGAAAGGGCGGAAATACTATCGCCAAAGTTCACGATATGGTAATGCCTATCATTGACGAGCTGGGACTTTCGCTTTGGGACATCGTCTTTGAAAAGGAGGGCGCTTACTGGTATCTTCGCGTCTTTATTGACGGAAAGGACGACCTTGCAAGTATGGAGGACTGCGAGAATGTAACGCGTCCGCTGTCCAAGCTGCTCGATGAGCAGGACCCTATCGAACAGAGCTATATCCTCGAGGTAGGTTCGCCGGGGATAGGACGTGCGCTCAAAAAGGAGGAGCATTTCCAAAAGTTCCTCGAATGTCCGATAAGAGTTCGCTTTATCCGTGAAAATGAGAACGGCGAAAAGGAGATCATTGCAGCACTCAAAGCGTATGACAAGGACACTATCACCGTTGCAAGGGACGGCGAGGAAGAAGTTATCAAGCTTTCCGACACTGCTTTCGTGAAGCTTGCCGATGACGAAGATCTCTTCGGAGATGATTTTGAAGAATAACAACCTTACAAATAAATTTAGGAGGAATCAGGAAAAATGAGAAAAACCAAAAAATCACCTGAGATCAACAAGGAACAGCAGTTTATCAAGGATTTTTTCGAGGCACTTGACCTGCTTGCACAGGAAAACAACATCTCTGTTGACGTTCTTGCAGAGAAGATCAGCCAGGCAATACTTAAAGCTGTAAGAAAAGAATATGAATATTGTGACGACTTTGTTGTAAACATCGACCCCGAGCGTCAGATATTCGATGTCTGCGTTCTCAGAACAGTTGTTGACGATGAACCTATCGACCTCAACGAGATCAATATCGACGAAGCAAGAGCAGTCTGCGACAAGAACGCGCAGCTCGGCGAGAGAGTTCCTTTCAAGCTTTCTCCCTCAAAGTTCGGCAGAATCGCAGCTCAGTATGCAAAGCAGTCTATCCGTCACGATATGAAGGAATTCGAGCGTGATAAAATTATGGGACAGTTCAAGGATAAGGTGCACGAAGCTGTTTCCGCTACCGTTCAGAAGATCGAACCTGCAACGGGCAACATCACACTTACCATTGACGGTCACGAAGTTTATATGCTCAAAAAGGAGCAGATCCCCGGCGAAGTTCTCAAAGAGGGTCAGATCGTCAAGGTATATGTATGCGAGATCATCAACCCCGACAGACGTCCTGCCGTTAAGATCTCACGCCGTCACCCAGACCTTGTAAAGCGTCTTTTCGAGCTTGAAATTCCCGAAATTTATGACGGCATTGTTGAGATAAAGTCTATTGCAAGAGAAGCAGGTTCAAGAACCAAGATCGCAGTTGCTTCGACCGACCCGAACGTTGACCCTGTCGGCGCTTGCATCGGACCTAAGCACTCCAGAATCGAAAAGGTCGTTGAAGAACTCGGCGGCGAAAAGATCGACATCATCGTTTATGACGAGGATATCACGGTATTCGTTGCTCACGCACTTGCTCCTGCTGAGGTCATCAGCGTTACAAAGGAAGAGGACGAGGAGAAGAAGTGCACAGTTATCGTGCCGAACAACCAGCTCTCACTTGCTATCGGCAACAAGGGTCAGAATGCAAAGCTTGCTGCCCGTCTTACCGATTATAAGATAGACATAAAGCCCGAAGTTCCCACTGAATGATAAAACGGAGGTAGAATATGCCTGCTGTAAAAAAGATACCCATGAGAATGTGCATCGGCTGCGGCGAGATGAAGCCCAAAAAAGAGCTTATCCGCATCGTAAAATTGCCCGAGGGTGAGATAAGCCTTGACATTACGGGTAAAAAATCGGGCAGAGGCGCTTATATCTGCCGCTCCTGCGAGTGCCTTGAAAAAGCGAAGAAAGCAAGAAAGCTTGAAAAGTCTTTCTCCTGCCGCATCGACGAAGAGGTATATGCAAATATGGAAAGGGAGCTTTCGGAAAATGAATAACAAGCTTTTCGGACTCCTTTCGATGTGCAGAAGATCGGGGAGAATGGCGCTCGGGTTCGATATGTCCAAAGAATCTGCCGAAAAAGGCAAAGCGGAGCTGATAGTTCTCGCTTCGGACATTTCGCCAAAGACGGAAAAGGAAGTCCGCTTCTTTTCCGATAAATACAGCGTCAAAACAGTTAAAACAAACCTTACAATAGATGATTTTTTTCACGGTATAGGGAAAAAAGTCGGTGTTATCGCAGTTTGCGACAAGGGGTTCGCCCAAAAGGCTGAAAGTCTTATCGGCGAGGATACCATAACAAAGAATTAACGGAGGTAATACAGCCTATGAGTAACGCAAAATCGCAGTCCAAACAGAAATTAAGTGATGTTGCAAAGGATCTCGGTATTTCCAATCAGGAGCTTATCGATTTCGTTGAAAATAAATTCGGAGAGGTAAAAAAAGCTGCCGCAAGCCTTACCGCTGACCAGCTCAATATCATTCTCGAAAATTACACACAGAACAATCAGGTGGAAAGCTTTGACGGATATTTCGCAAAGAGAAACGAACCAAAGCCCGTTAAGAAAGAAGAGCCAAAGGCAGAAAAGAAGCCTGCAAAGAAAGATGCTCCAAAGGCTGAACAGCCTAAGCAGGAAGCTAAGAAGCCCGTTAAAAAGGAAGCCCCCAAGGCAGAGATCAAGCAGGAAGCTGTCAAGTCCGAACCCGTAAAGGCAGAAGCACCAAAGCCTCAGCCGAAGCAGGAACAGCTTAAGCCGCAGCCTAAGCAGGAAGCTCCGAAGCCTGCACCAAAGCAGGAAGCAAAGCCTGCCGTTCAGAACAACAAGAACGAGCAGAAGAACAAGGCTGACCGCTTCAACGCACAGCAGGCTCTCAAAAACAACGAGCAGAACAAGAACAGGAAGAACGAGCAGAAGCCTCAGCAGAACAAGGATCAGAACCAGAACAAGACCAAGCTCGATATCAAGTTTGCTGATGCTTCGAGCAATACAGTGGATCAGAAGCTTCACAAGGTCGATACAAGAGGTTCTTATGTCGAGATCGACAAGTACAACGAAAAGTACGAGAACATCGCTCCGGTTCAGAATGGCAGACACAAGGACAATTTCTCCAAGAAGCAGAAGCTTACGCAGAAGTCCCAGCAGAGAAAACAGCAGCAGTATTCCAACAAGCACGAATCCGAGGCTGATAAGCTCCGCAGACTTGAACTCGAAAGAGCAAGAAAGCAGCAGCTCAAAGTTCTTATACCTGATGAGATCGTCGTTTCCGAACTCGCTTCAAGACTTAAGGTAACAGCTACCGAAGTTATCAAGAAGCTTATGGGTCTTGGCGAAATGTGTACTATCAATCAGGTAATCGACTTCGATACAGCTTCACTTGTTGCCGAAGAACTCGGCGCAAAGGTGGAAAAGGAAGTTATCGTTACTATCGAAGAGCGTCTTATCGATGATTCCGATGATGACGGCGAGGGCGTAGAGAGAGCACCTGTCGTTGTTGTAATGGGTCACGTTGACCACGGTAAAACCTCACTCCTCGACCATATCAGAAACGCTCACGTTACAGCTACCGAAGCAGGCGGTATCACACAGCATATCGGTGCTTACAGAGTTAATTACAACGGCAAGGACATCACTTTCCTCGATACTCCGGGACACGAAGCTTTCACTTCCATGAGAGCGAGAGGTGCGTCCGTAACCGATATCGCTATCCTCGTTGTAGCCGCAGACGACGGTATCATGCCGCAGACTATCGAAGCTATCAACCACGCAAAGGCAGCGAATATCCCGATAATCGTTGCTATCAACAAAATGGATAAGCCGGGTGCAAACCCTGAAAATATCAAGCAGCAGCTCACCGAACACAACCTCGTTGTCGAAGAATGGGGCGGCGATGTTATCTGCGTTCCTATCTCCGCTAAGACGGGCATGGGCATTGACGAGCTTCTCGAAAACGTTCTTCTTGTTGCCGAAGTTGCAGAGTACAAGGCTAACCCGAACAGACTTGCAAAGGGTGCTGTTATCGAAGCACGTCTTGACAAGGGCAGAGGTCCTATTGCAACTCTCCTCGTTCAGAACGGTACTCTCCACACGGGCGATATAATCATCGCAGGCACGGCTGTCGGCAGAGTAAGAGTTATGACCAACGACAAGGGCGAAGTTGTAAGCGAAGCAGGCCCGTCCTGTCCTGTTGAGATCACGGGTCTTGCGGAAGTTCCGTCCGCAGGTGACACATTCAACGCCGTTGAAGATGAGCGTCTTGCAAGAGAACTCGTTGAACAGCGTAAGCACGAAGCTAAGCAGGAGCAGTTCAAGCAGTATCAGAAGGTAACTCTTGACAACCTCTTCAGCCAGATCGAGCAGGGCGAGATCAAGGAACTTCCTATCATCGTCAAGGCAGACGTTCAGGGTTCTGTTGAAGCTGTTCGTCAGTCGCTTGAAAAGCTCTCCAACGACGAAGTTCGCGTTAAAGTTATCCACGGCGGCGTAGGTGCTGTTTCCGAGAGCGACGTTATGCTCGCAGACGCATCGAACGCTATCATCGTTGGCTTCAACGTTCGTCCTGACCCCGTTGCAGAGGAAAATGCAAAGCGTGACGGTGTTGATATCCGCCTTTACAGAATCATCTATGATGCAATTGAAGAAATTCAGACCGCTATGAAGGGTATGCTTGCGCCTAAGTTCCACGAAGTAAGCCTCGGACGTGTTGAAGTTCGTCAGGTATACAAGATCACGGGCGTTGGTACAGTTTCGGGCTCTTACGTTCTGAGCGGCAAGATCACAAGAAATGCCGAGATCAGAGTTGTTCGTGACGGTATCATCATCGCAGACGACAAGATGTCCTCCCTCAAGCGTTTCAAGGACGATGTTAAGGAAGTTGCCGAGGGTTACGAGTGCGGTATCACGCTTGAAAAATTCAACGATGTCAAGGTCGGAGATATTTTTGAAGCGTATATGATGGAAGAAACCAAGGCAGAATAAGTAATGCTTCAGGAAAAGCTGACCGATAGCTTCGGTCGGCGTTTCCTTCGATAAAATTCCCATAACCAAAAAGGAGTTTATATGCCTAATTTTAAAAATATGCGTCTTTCCGAAGATATAATGCGTGAGATCGCAGGCCTTATAAGAGAGCGTGTCAAAGACCCAAGAGTAAACACAATGGCGACTTCCGTTGTCAGAGTTGAGCTTTCGGGCGATGGCTCGCACTGCAAGGTCTTCATCTCCAGCTTCAACGGAATGGAGGACGCTGAAAATGCCGTAAAGGGACTTCAGAACGCTTCGGGTATGCTCCGCCGTGAGATAACCAACAAGCTCCATATCAGAAGATGCCCCGAGCTGCATTTTATCCCCGATAATTCTATCGAACATTCGGCAGAGATCTCACAGATGCTTCACGATATTCTTCCTGCCGAAGATAACGATACAGAAGAAACAGATAACGAGACCGAATAAAAAGGTTGTGATGTTTTGCAGATAAATTTTGAAGAAGCAGCGGAATTTCTCCGCGAAAACGACTGTTATCATATCCTTACCCACGCAAGTCCCGACGGCGACACAATAGGTTCAGGCTTCGGGCTTTGCGCTATTCTCCGCAAAATGGGCAAGAAAGCCAATGTTTACTGCTCCGATGAGCTTCCGAAGCGCTATGACTTTATGTATGAGGGTTATGAGCCGCAGGATTTCGAGGTAAAGACCGTTGTTGCGGTCGATGTTGCCGACCCGAAGCTCCTCGGTAAAAATCTGGAGCATTATGCCGATAAAGTTGAGCTTTGCATAGATCACCATATCTCGAACACGGGTTATGCAAAGAGAACGCTTGTCGAACCGCATGCAGCGGCAGCTTGTCAGGTCATTTTCAAGCTTTTGAGCAGCCAGAACCTCACCGAATGTGACGCAAAGATCGCAAAGTGCCTTTACACGGGCATTGCGACCGATACCGGCTGCTTCAAGTTCGATTCCTGCACCTCCGAAACACACGCGGCGGCAGCTGAACTGATGAAATTCGACATCGGCGCAGGAAAGATCAACCGCAGAATGTTCGATCAGAAGAGCAGAGCCAGAATAGCCGTTGAACAGCACGTTCTCGGCAGTATGGAATACTATTTTGACGAACGCTGCTCGGTAGCTTCCGTTTCGCTCTATGATATAAAGAGAACCGGACTTCCTGCCGAGGAATTCGAGGGCATCGCAGGTATTACGACCGTCCTCGAAACAATAGAAGTCGGCGTTTTTATCCGTCAGAAAGAGGAGCATAAGATAAAAGCTTCGCTCCGTTCGACGGGTGATATCGACGTTTCGGCGATTTGTGCTCAGTTCGGCGGCGGCGGTCACATTAAGGCGGCAGGCTGTTCATTTGAAACGAGCATCGATGATGCAAAGGCTAAGATAGTCGAAGCTGTCGGCAGGGCTCTTGCGGAAATGGGTGCAAAGAAATGATCGGCGGAATAAATGATGATCTTAACGGAATAATCTGCGTAAACAAGCCGCAGGGCTTCACCTCGTTTGACGTTATCGCGAAAATGAGGGGAATTCTGCGGCTTCGCAGACTTGGACACGCAGGAACGCTCGACCCCATGGCGACGGGAGTTCTTCCCGTTTTTGTCGGAAAGGCAACGAAAGCCTGCGATATTATCCCCGACCACGACAAGACCTACCGAGCAGGTTTCAGGCTCGGCTTCATTTCCGACACGCAGGACAGCTCGGGAAAAATGACCGAGCTCGGCGGCGCTGAAAAAGTAACGGCTGAAAAGCTGGAAGCTTCGCTCGGTGATTTCCGAGGGGACATAATGCAGATACCGCCAATGTATTCTGCGGTGACGGTGAACGGAAAGCGGCTCTACGACCTCGCCCGAAAGGGGATAGAGGTCGAGCGTGAGGCTCGCCCCGTTACGATATACAAACTTGTGCTGACGGATTTTGACGAAACTTCTCACGAGGGAACGCTTGAAATTTCCTGCTCAAGAGGTACTTATATCCGCACTGTTATAAATGATATCGGTGAAAAGCTCGGCTGCGGCGCAGTTATGACAAGCCTTGTGCGAACGGCTGCCTGCGGATTTTCGCTTTCCGACTGCGTAAGTCTCGAAGAATTGCAGACGAACGCCGACAGCGGTAATTCTGCCGGGAAATATCTTCTGCCGATAGATAAAGTTTTCGCCGACTATCCGTCCGTGAAGCTTGACGAACACAGAGAAAAGCTTTACCGAAACGGTGTAAAGCTGAAGATAGAGCTTATGGGCGGCTGTATAAAATGCGGCGGCATACACCGCGTTTTCGGCGCGGACGGCGGCTTTATCGGACTTGGCATTGCGAACGCAGAAACAATGGAATTTACGGTCTACAAGAATTTCTGAGGGTGATTTTACGATTGAACTTATAGGCACAGATACCGTTCCGAACAGTTATACCGCAGTTGCGGCAGGACTTTTTGACGGAGTGCATCTCGGTCACAGAGCCGTGATAGGGAAAGCGGCAGAGATCGCCCGTGAAAACAAGGATATTTCCGCGGCGGTGTTCACGTTCGATACCGCAACGGTGACTTCAAAAGGCGGCTCGCTCGGCTGTATACTCGGGCGTGAGGACAAGCTTTCGATGCTCGGACAGCTTGGGGCGGAGTATGTTTATTCGCCCGATTTTGCGAGCTTTAAGGAATACACCGCCGAACGTTTTGTTAAGGAAGTCCTGCACGAAAAAATGCGCGCGAAGTATGTTATCTGCGGCGTCGATTTTCATTTTGGAAAGGGCGCTTCGGGCAATGCGGAAATTCTGAAAAAGCTCGGCGAAGAGTGCGGCATCACGGTGATAACCGTTCCGCCCGTCAGCGAAGAAAACGGCAGAAAAATTTCCTCAACGCATATCCGTGAGCTTATTTCGGCAGGGGAGATATCCGAAGCAAACGCTTTGCTCGGGTATGATTATTTCTTCACACTGCCCGTCATAAGCGGAAATCATATCGGACGGACGATGGATTTTCCGACAATAAATCAGCGGCTCGGAGCGGAGAGGATAATGCCGAAGTTCGGCGTTTACGCATCGAAAGCTGAGGTCGGCGGAAAGACCTATTTCGGCATAACGAATATCGGAGTGAAGCCTACAGTTTCCGACAGCAAAGATATCCTCGCCGAAACGTACATAATCGGCTTTGACGGCGATCTGTACGGCGAAAATGTTCGGCTCTCGCTCGCGGAATTCATTCGTCCCGAGAGAAAATTCAGCGGCATAAACGAGCTTAAAGCGCAGATAAAAAACGATGTGAATACAGTTTCCGAATTTTTCGGGATTTGATTTTTGAAATTTCAGAAAGGAATTTGGCAAAATGAATACAGAAAACGTAAGAACGAGATTTGCCCCAAGTCCTACGGGCTTTATGCACATAGGCAACCTCAGAACGGCACTCTACACTTACCTTATCGCAAAGAAATACAACGGAAAGTTCATTCTCCGTATCGAGGACACCGATCAGGGCAGATACGTTGAGGGCGCAACCGACGTTATCTATGATACGCTTCGCGTCTGCGGACTTAACTGGGACGAAGGTCCTGATATCGGCGGCCCTGTAGGTCCATACATTCAGTCCGAGAGAATGGGCATCTTCAAGCAGTATGCGGAAGAGCTTGTCAAAAAGGGCAAGGCTTACTACTGCTTCTGCACAAAGGAAAGAATGGATCAGGTTCACGAGGAACAGCGCGCAAAGGGCATCACCCCGACCTACGACAGGCATTGCCGCGATCTTCCTGCCGATGAAGTCCGGAAGCTTCTTGATGCAGGTACGCCTTATGTTATCAGACAGAGAGTTCCGCTCGATGGCACAACGACTTTCCACGATGAGCTTTACGGCGATATCACAGTTCCGAACGCTGACCTCGACGACCAGATACTTATAAAGGCTGACGGTATGCCGACCTACAACTTCGCAAACGTTGTTGACGACCACCTTATGGGCATCACTCACGTTGTAAGAGGCAACGAGTATCTTTCCTCCGCACCGAAGTACAACCTCCTCTACGAAGCATTCGGCTGGGAAGTACCTTGCTATATCCACGTTGAGCATATTATGCGTGACGAAACACACAAGCTTTCAAAGCGTGACGGCGATGCATATTTCGGCGACTTCGTTGAAGCAGGCTACTACATTCCTGCTATCCTCAACTACATCGCGCTCCTCGGCTGGGCGCCAAAGGGAGAGAACGAGATTTTCACCCTTGACGAGCTTGTTCAGGAGTTCGACATTCACGGACTTTCCAAGTCGCCTGCTATCTTTGACCCATTGAAGATGAAAGCTATCAACTTTGAATGGATAAAGCGTCTTCCTCTTGAAGAATTTAAGAAAGCGGCTCTGCCTTATATCCGTCAGACCTGCAAGAGCGAGAACGTGAACCTCGATGTTCTTGCAAGAGTTCTCCAGCCGAGAACTGAGCTTTTCACGCAGATACCCGAGCGCGTTGACTTCATCGATGAACTCCGCGATTACGATATCGACCTTTACTTCAACAAGAAGATGAAGACCACTCCCGAAACGAGCCTTGAAGCGCTCAAAGCTTCACTCGCACTTCTTGAAAATATCTCCGAAGCTGACTGGACAGAGGAGAATATCTACAATACCCTTTCCGCAAAGGCAGAAGAGCTTGGTGTTAAGGTCGGCTGGATACTTCTTCCTATCAGAGCGGCTCTCTCGGGCAAGCTTTCCACTCCGGGCGGCGGCGTTGAGCTTGCGGCAATTATGGGCAAGGAAGTTACCCTTGACAGAATAAAGAAGGGTATTGAAAAACTTTCCGCATAAGACATAATTTTTATCGAAAATAACAATATGTTCGGAAATTTTTCCTAACTTATCACAGTTTTAACACAGTTATGCGTTAAAATAACAATAATTCCGTGCGAAAACCGTCAAAAAGGCGGTTTTCACCGCGTTAAATATTAAAAATGGACGGTGCTGATAAATGATCGAGGTCAGAAACCTTACAAAGCAGTATGGCTCGAAAAAAGCAGTTGACAATATCTCATTTACCGTTAATGACGGCGAGATACTCGGCTTTCTCGGACCAAACGGCGCAGGCAAATCCACAACGATGAATATGCTGACGGGATATATCTCTTCCACTTCGGGCGAGGCTCTTATCAACGGCATAAATATCCTTGACGAGCCTATGAAAGCGAAAAAGGAGATAGGCTATCTTCCCGAAATTCCTCCGCTTTACCTTGATATGACGGTAAAGGAGTATCTCAACTTCGTATACGAACTCAAAAAGTGTACTCTCCCGAGAAAAGCACACCTTGAAGACGTTTGCGGACTTGTAAAGATAACCGATGTTTATGACAGAGTTATCCGCAACCTTTCAAAAGGTTACAAGCAGAGAGTCGGACTTGCTTCCGCACTCATCGGAAATCCTCCGATACTTATTCTCGACGAACCGACGGTCGGACTTGACCCTAAGCAGATAATCGAGATAAGAACCCTTATCAAAAAGCTCGGAAAGAAGCATACGGTCATTCTTTCCTCGCATATCCTTTCCGAAATTCAGGCAGTCTGCGACCGTGTTATCATCATCAACAAGGGCAAAATTGCCGCCGATGACACGACCGAGAACCTTACCGAAAACATCACAGCAGACAGCAGACTTATCATGCGCATAGACGGCAACCGCGAGGAAATTCTTAAGCTGATAAAGACCGTTCCGGGCGTTATTTCCGTCAACGGCGATATGGAGCGTGAGCCCGGCATCTACGATTATGAGATTGAGGTCAAGGAAGGCTGCGATATCCGCCGTGAGCTTTTCAAGCGCATCGTTGCACGAAACTGGGTAATTCTCGGAATGAAGAAAGACGAAATGTCGCTTGAAGATATCTTCCTTAAAATTACAATGGGAAGCGATGTCAAGATCAGCGTGAAGAAGTCCGATGAAAAGGCTGAAAAGTCCGATATCGTTGATGAAGCTGACAGCGCAGAACCCGAAAAGGCAGACGAAACAGCAGAAGCTCCTGCCGAAAATGAAGAAACCAAAAAGGAGGAGGAAGAATAATGGGCGCAATTTTCAAGCGTGAGATGAAAGCATATTTCACCTCTCCGATAGCTTATATTTTCATCACCGCATTTTTCCTCTACACGGGAAATTATTTCGTAAACATCAATATGGCTTACGGCTCGACCGATACGACATATATTTTCACAAGCGTTTTCACAATTATGATGATACTCATTCCGCTTATGACGATGCGACTTTTCTCCGAAGAAAAGAAACAGCGTACCGATCAGGGATTGCTCACAGCTCCCGTCAGCCTCGGAGGTATCGTTGCAGGCAAATTCTTCGCAGCACTCTGCGTTTTCCTCTGCGCTATCTCGGTTTATATCCCTATTCTTGTTGTTCTTCACACACTTGCAGGAACGCTTGAATGGGCAACGATATTCGGAACTATCACAGCGCTTATCCTGCTCGGGGCTTCGTTCATCTCGATAGGAATTTTCGTTTCCTCACTCACAGAGAGCCAGATCGTTGCTGCTATCGTAAGCTTCGTTATCATAATGTTCTTTTATATGCTCGATCTTCTCGCAGGAAATGTTTCCAATGAATTTTTGAGCAGCATTATGAAGGGACTTGCTTTCTACACAAGATACACAGAATTCGCATCGGGCATTTTCAATATCGGAAGTATCGTTTATTTCCTCAGTGCAATATTCATCTTCAACTTCCTTACAGTCCGTGTGCTTGAAAAGCGCCGCTGGGCTGACTAAACGAAAGGAGGAATATTACAATGAGCGAAGAAAAAAACAATATTACAGCTTCCGCAGAAGCAAAAGCTGCGAAGCCTAAAAAGCCATTCAATTCAAAGAAGCTGAAATACGGCTCTGCCGCAACTGCGATAACAGTTATCGTTGTTGCACTCGTAGTTCTTGTGAATGTTATCGTTACCTTGGTGGGAAAGAGAACTGACCTTACTATCGACCTTACCTCCAAGGGCAATTTTGAAATTTCGCAGGAATCCATAGACTATATCAATAACCTTTCCGAACCCGTTGAGATCGTAACAATGACCGACGAGGACACTTTCCGCGACGCTGGCAATGTTTACTACACTCAGGCTTACGAGGTGCTTAAAAAATACGCCCTCAATAGCGACAAGGTAACGGTAAAGTTCGTTGATATGACCGCCGACCCGACCTATGCAAACAAGTATTCCGAAATTTACAAGGGTACTATCGCAGCCAACAACATCGTTGTTACATCGGGAAACCGCATCAAGGTTCTGACGGTAAACGACCTTTTCAACACAGAACTCAACTATCAGACATTCTCCTACAACATCGTTTCCTCCAAGGCTGAGCAGGCACTCACATCTGCAATTATGTATGTTACCGACCCTGCGCCCAAGACGGCCGCAATTATGGATACGGGCGAGACCGATGTTTCCAACGATTCTATCCGCTCGCTCCTCGAAGATGACGGCTTTGACGTTTCCGAATTCGACCCGAACGGTGATGAATTCCCTTACGATGCAGACGTTATGGTAATAAACGCTCCGATAAACGACCTTTCCGAGGACGTCATCTCGAAGCTTTACAACTACCTCGAAAATGACGGCAACTACGGCAGAAACCTCATCTATCTTGCAAGCTATTCGCAGAAATCAACAAAGAATATTGATGCTTTCCTCGCAGAATGGGGACTTGAAGTTGGCAGCGGCGTTGTCGGCGACCAGAACACTTCCAACCTTGCGAGCACTTCAACATTCTATGCTATCCGTAACTTCATCGAGGAAAATGATTACTCGGGCAACGTTGCACAGATGGATCTCCCTGTAGTTTCCTACTTTGCACGTCCTGTAAATATCCTCTTTGAATCGAGCGGAAACGTTACGACTTATTCGCTCCTCAAAACAGCAGATACAGCTTTCGTCCTTACAGATGAAATGCAGGAGGCTGCACAGAACGGTGAGAATCCTGATGTTGTAAACGGCACTTACAACACTATTGCTCTCGGCAGCAAGTATACATTTGACAAGGATAACAACACTCTCACATCGAATCTTCTCGTATTCGGTTCGTCTGCAATGCTCGATTCCTCTATCACAAGCACTTCCTACTACAATAACGGCGACTACTTCGTTTCCATTCTCAACACTATGACGGGCAAGAACGGCGGCATCTCCATTGTTGCAAAGGACCTCACAGCGGCAACATTTGATACAACGGCTGCAAAGGCAAACGCTGCATTCTGGGTATTCGTTGTGCTTCTCCCTGCGGCTATCCTTATCACAGGTATCGTTATATGGCTCAAAAGGAGACATAAGTAATGAAGTCGAAGATAAAATTTATCATTATTGCGGCAGTTATCCTGCTCGGTCTCGGCGGAGTTACGGCGTTTCTTCTGCTCACATCGCCTGCCGAGGAATATGAAGATGCTGCTGACGAAGAAACTGTCGTAGAATCGAGCCTTATCTATGACAAAGACCCTGCCAATATTGAAACTCTCGAAATCACAAATGAGTATGGTTCTTACACAATAAACAGAGTGAGCAGCGGCGATTACAGTATGTGGACTATCGTTGACTACATCTTAGCACCGATAAGCGACACATTCATCAACACCGCTCTCAACGGCGCAGGTACACTCACCGCACAGAAAACCGTTATGGAAAATGCCGAGGATATGTCTATCTACGGCTTGGACGAACCGTCTGCGGAATATACAGTCACCTTTGACGATTCGGCAAAGACGACTTACACCGTCAAGATAGGTGATAAAGTTCCTGCTTCGTCCGTTTACAGCTATATGAGCATCGGCGACGAAAAAACGGTCTACACAGTAAAGGACAGCGATGTTTCTTTCGCAAATGCAAACTCGCGCGACTGCGTAAACAAGGTCGTTTTCACGCAGAAAACAGCCGAGGACGAAAATGACACGACCGATTATTCGCTCGTGAATAAGCTAACTATCAGCAGAAAAGACCTCGATTACGATATCGTTATCGATTATGACACCCGTCTTGACGATGAGAACATTATGGTTTCCAACTCGTCCAACTACCGTATGAGTGAACCTGTTGTCCTCGATATCAACCCCGATAAGGGCACGGACGTTATGAGCGGAATGTTCGGACTTACAGCTTCCGACTTTGCAGCTATCCGCCCCGAGGAGGACGACCTTGCACAGTACGGACTTGACGACCCTCAGCTTGTTGTAACTGCTGATACAAAGAGCGGCGAGTTCACGCTGAAGATAGGCAACAAGGCTGAAAACGGCGGCTACTACGGTATGGCTTGCGACATCAATATGGTGTATATTTTTGATGAATCAACACTCCCGTGGCTCACAGTTATGCCGCTCGATATCACAACAACAATGATAACGAGCCATTATATCTACGGCATCGATTCTATCAGCATCAAGGCTGACGGAGTTGACGCGAAGTTCGATATCAAGGGTTCGGGCGCAGATGATTTCGGCGTTGAATCGAACGGACAGGAGCTTGATGCGGACGCATTCAAGACGCTCTATCAGTTCATTCTCCGTGCACCGTCAGAGCAGCTCTACTTCGATGAAGTGAGCGGAACTCCTGCGGCAACTGTCGAGATCCTTGCAGAGGACGGCGATGATACTATTGAGTTCTACAACATCGGTGACCGACGCACGGTCATCGTTCTCAACGGAAAGCCAAGCTTCACCTGCAAGACCGCTTACGTTGAAAGACTCGTTCAGAATGTTCAGAAATACCTGAACGGTGAAGAGATCATCACAAGCTGGTAATTTTTACAGAACAGGCTGCGCAGACTTGCTGCTGCGCAGCATTTCCGCTTTTTGCAAATTTTTCTATATTTTTTTAATATTAGCTATTGATTTTATTAATATTGTATGGTATAATAAGTAATAGTTAAACGTTTTAGATAAGCTGAGGTTTTCATCTATGAAAATCAAAGCGATTTTATGGACATTTCAGTTACACAAAGGAGGATCAACAATGGCTGAAAAGAAAGAATTCTTGTCCTATAAAGGACTCCCTCTTGTGAGAAAAGACAACACGATTTACTATGGAAATATGTATGACGATTACGTTGTTATGATGGATATTAAGGACAAAGAAAAGGTCGGCGATCTCGAAGTTGCAAAGAAGATCACGGTCTATAAAATGGCTACCGACGAAAAGCTCAGTCCTATAGAAGCTATCGTTAAAAAGAGTGAAAAGAACAGCCTTTATGAAGCACTTGACATTGCCTATATTTGGCTTTCAAGAGCATCGGCTGAATAAATTATCCATATCAATTTGACCGCTTTCCAATGTGAAGGCGGTCTTTTTTTGTCACATTTGCTGCAATATTAACAATTAGTTAACAAATTTTGTCGAATATTGTGATATTATAAAGTAAGGTATTACTTTAATATTTGATACAAAAAATTGGCGGAATTAGACCGATAGGCAAAAATATTTGAAAGGAAGGACTGCGAATGAGCAGATCGGCGAAAAAAGAGATAAAGATCGCTGTTGTTTCGGGCGATACGGACAGCACCTACACAGGTCCGCTTCTTACAATGCTTTGCACAAAATTCAATGAACTTGGATATCATATCCTCTGGTTTCATACGACCTCAATTGAGGGAAGCTTTGGAACTCCTCATGAAGTCGGCGAGAATAACATCTATAACCTTATAAATTACGATGATATCGATGCAATGATAATGCTTACGCTGACGATAAAAAGCGACAGCATAAAGAAAAGCATCGCGAAAAAAGCGCTGCTTCACTGCGTTCCGATTATCTCACTCGATGAAAATGTTGACGGCGCTTATAACCTTACTTTCGATTATAATGAAAGCCTGCGCGCGATAATCGAACACGTTATCGAAGTTCACGGCAGGAAAAAGCTCGCCTTTATGCGCGGCGACAGGGACAACGGCGTTTCCGACCAGCGCGAGGATATTTTCCGCGAAACGCTGAAAAAATACGGACTTCCCATTGACGAATCGCTTTTCGGTACGGGTTATTTCTGGCACGAAGCTGCCGAGGCTGTTTTTGAAAAATGGTATAATGACGGAAACGTTCCCGATGCTGTAATATGCGCTAATGATTCAATGGCGCTCGGTGTTTGCCGAAAAGCTGCGCAGCTCGGATTTTCAATACCCGAAGATCTTATCGTAACGGGCGTTGACGGGATCCCCGAAGCAATGAGTTATATTCCGTCGCTGACGACCGCACGAACCAATATGAGTATGGCGGCTGACCGCATTACAGACGTTTTGCATAAGATACTGAGCGGAAAGATATCACCTGTCGGGGCAGACACGATAAATGCGGAGAGATTTTTCTCCCAATCCTGCGGCTGTAAGCCGATATCAGCTCCAAAAGAGCTTAACGACAATATGCATATGCTCAATGACGATGTAAACCGCTTCAAATACTACGCGAAGTTCATCATAACTACAGCCGATGCAGTAAAAATAGACTCTGATTTTGCCGCAACTGTGAGAAAAATGGACGTTTTTCTCCAAAAAATATGGACAAAACATTCGTGGATGTGTATATGCGATGATTTTTATTCCGAGATAAAGGACAGCGACGATCCGAACCGAGATTACAGCTTTTACAGAACGAACGGCTATTCGTCAAAGATCGGCTATGGCATAGAGTATGATTTCCGGATGCAAAAATCAGCATTGATGCCCGTTTTTGACACAGCGGAGCTTATCCCCGAGCTGAATACCGTTCTTCGCACCAACCCGAATATAATGTTCCAGCCGATACATTTTCAGGACAAAGCTATTGGCTATCTTGCGGTAGAATTCACGCAGTGCCACGGAAATTACAATGTTACAAATACATACGACTGCGGCGTTATCGGACTTGTGATGGAGAATGCAAGGGTCCAGGCAACGCTCCACTCGTTCCTCGATAAGCTCGAAGATATGTATATCCGCGATCCGCTGACAACGCTCCTTAACAGACGCGGCTTCTTCAAATTTGCTCAGAAAGCGTTCGAGGACTGCTGTGAAAATGGCAGGAAGTTCATAATGATCTCGGTAGACCTTGACAGGCTGAAGACTATAAACGATACATACGGTCACGATGACGGTGACTTTGCAATAAAGTCAATGGCGAAAGCGATGTATGAAGCCGCCGAGGGCAGACTTTTCACAGCACGATTCGGCGGAGATGAATATGTTGCAGCAGGCATCTCGCCGCACGAAAATTTTGACAAAGAGTATCTTGCAAAGCTGGACGAGTGCCTTGACAGAATAAACGCATCATCGGGCAAGCCGTATGAAGTCCGCGGAAGCATCGGCGTATACAAAGCCGTTCCGACCGAAGCCGATGGAATGGACGTTTTCATAAAAGAAGCCGACCACCTTATGTATGAGGACAAGAAAAGGAAAAAAACGGAAAGAGCTTGATTTAGAACCTGTCTTCATAAGAAATGTATGCGGATTTTCGAGCATAATTTTGTT
>UQKC01000049.1 GCA_900541495.1 uncultured Ruminococcus sp.
GCATGCGGCTGTTAACCGCAGGGTCGTAAGTTCGAGTCTTACTTGGGGAGCCAAAGCCGACACATACAAACTGTTTTGATAGTAAAAGGTTGTATGGTTGTCACAAAAGTCCGTTTTTAACGGTTATCTCGCAGAGTGGTTTCATTCTGCGAGATTTTTGTTTATATACAAAAACCTCCCACTCCGAAAATATCAGAGTGGGAGGTTTGCTTTCATTTATGTGTTGTGATCGTTTCGATTTTTCAGAACATCAATAGCCTTGGTAAGCACCCGCTGAACGCCCTCGGGCAATATTCCCATAAGTCCCGCTGTTTCCATAATTGATATCGCTTCGGCAACGCAGAACGCTATAACGACTGCATTTCTCACGAAATTGAGGTCGGCGATCACGTCTATGTAGTGCGACATTACAACAATGAGCAATGTGCATACCTTTTTCACAAGGCCTTTCCAACAAGCCGCTGATGAGAGCGCACCGTTCGCCGATTTATTCGACTTACCGAAAACCATTGCGCAGAGCAGACCCATAACGAAGTCAATTGCCATAAATATAATGAGCGTAAGGACTGCATCGTCCCAACCTCCGAGAGCTTCGGCAATTGTCGCTCCTATCACACCTACCGCACTGCATACAGCTATCATTTTTTCGTTCATCTTATACCTCCTAAACTCTTTTAACATACTTCGTCCCGATATTTACCCAACCAAGACCACTTTTCAGCTTCCCCCAAGTTGCGGAGCTGACCGCTGTTGTTTCAACAATGGTGTAAATCTCGCCCTTGTGTATAACACCAACGATCGGATTTTTCACACCTGCCGCCTTGCGGACATTGAGCGCATCGTCTAAAATCTTTACTTTAAACGATGCTTTCTGCTCTGCTGCATCGGTAGAACCGCCCATTTTCTGTGAAACCAAAGCCTTGAACCCTGCCCAACGAGCGTTTGCAACAGCCTCCGATTGATATTTCGTAGGCACGAACCAAAGCGGACACTGTTTGCCCGTCACATCATAATGCCGTATAAGGTCATCGACCGACAAACCATACTTTTTTAGCAAATAAGCGCAAAGTTCAGCCGCCGAATCGGTCGTAGCATCGGTAAATTTGCCCGTTGCATCGGGGTGACAGCACTCTATGCTGATACTGTATGTGTTAGCCGAGTTCGAGCAGTAAGCAACTTCTTTTTCTGGAACACAGCGCAGTATTTCACCCCCCAAGCCTATGATGTAGTGTGAGGAAACATATCTCCCACCGTTCTTTTGATTTTCAAAGTAGTTTCTGTTAGCCATAGCCGAGCTTTTCGGATTCCCAACATAGTGCAGAACCACTTTTTTCACACTTTTAAGCTGTATCTGCGGTCGGGAATACTTGTTCGGCGTAAGCAAAGCATCAGTTATCTTCATTTTCTGCCTCCTATTCAACAGGAAATGCGAAACAGGGCAGGGTACTTGAACCGCCAGTTGAAACTACCTTATACGGCTTTCCGCCAAAGCTTACATAGGTGTTGGCTTCAAGAAATGACGTAGCTGAGATCATTTTATACAGTTCTACAAACTCCGTATCAGCAACTATCGCAGGCATTTTTACAGCCGTAAACAGGGAATTGTTTGAAACAACCGCTCCGCAGGTCACATCGACCGAACCGTTTTTGTGATACATTGTTTCAAGCTGAAAAATGTACCAGTCCCCCGATGCATCCTTAGCTGCGACCATTTTGCAGCTTTTCTCCGTGCCGATGCGAAAATATATCGCATTGCCGCTTTTTGACTTCTGATAATATATTTTTATTTCCGTGTTATAAGCCGTGAGTATTCCGTCAGTATAGCTGGTGCTGCTTGCCTTTTTGATTGCTCTGCCTGTATAATATGGTACTATTCCATTGCCCGTATAGCTGCCGCTTACCTGTACAGCTGCAAAGCCTACCGTCTTTTTACTATCCAGCCAGTAAATGTTTCCCGTTGTACCCGAATACGCCGTGTATTCTTCCTCCACGGTCAGTCCAAGCACATTTTTAAGAAATTCTCCATACTGCGCTGCTCTTGCCGCATGGCTTTCTGCCGCAGGTATCGTATATACAGATTCCGATAAAATCATTTTTAAACCTCCTCATAAATATTACCGCAAAGCACCTCATTTGTAGATGCCGCACCCTGATAGATGCCAATGGATATCAGCCCATTACCGCCACCCCCTTTCTGTGCCGACTTAAAAGGGCAGGCAGCAATAGCCGATGCAACGACCTGCACCTTGCCCTCGCCGAGGAGAGTGATGCCATCATTGCCCACACCACCCGAAATGCGGAGCTGTGAGCCTGCCGCAACGGTGTAAGTCCCGTCTGCATCAGCCTCGGGAACTCCGACCGATGCGTAAACATCAGATGCGGACTTGTTGTCGATCCAGTAGTACGGATATGCTCCCTCAAACGTGATTTTCTGCGGCGTGTCTGCCACAAGTGTTACTGTTTTTACCATTGATTTTCCTCCTTATTGTGGTTTAGGATAAAGCTGCGGACAATTCTCAAACTTATTTCCGTTAAGGTTGCAGCCGTCTGCAAGCACAAGCGACTGCAAGCTGTAACAACTGCTGAATTCATCAGCCGCTATTGCTGTGAGCTTCGGTGCGTTAATAGATTTTAGGGAGTAGCAGTTAGTTTTAAATGCTGCCCCGTTCTCTGATTCTGCCGACGGCATATCAACGCTTTTGAGGGCATAACAGCCGCTGAACATACTTGATGGGATGATCTTTAGATTTTTCAGCCCGTCCACTTTTTCAAGTGCGAAGCAATTCTGAAAAGTTGCTTCGCCGAAGCTTTCGGGTGGCGTACCGATTTTTAGTTTCTTCAAAGCTCTGAAGCTTTCAAACTTTGGAGCACTGTTTTTTACTGCACCCATAAATTCAAGGTACACAAGGTGCTTACCATAATATGAGCTTGAAATCGGCACAGTACCCATGTCAAGCTGTACATCACAGCCTACCTTTATCGCTCTTATGCATCGGCAATGTCCGCCGTTTGCTGTGTAATCGCCCTTGTAGCCCTCAATGATGTGTCCTACCATAAAAGCAGCATTTGCGCCATTAGCATTGAGATATACCTCATTACCTGCCGCCGTAATCGTGATGATATATTGTCCTGCAACCTGATAGACATGATACACATTATAGCCATATCCTGCAGGATAATCGTATGTGTACCCATCATCCCCGTAATTAATAGTACCACCATCATAATTCTGCCCGTACAGTCCAATTATCGGCGCAACATCACCTGCATCGGCTTCAACGTACATAATGACTTGATTCGGCTCGGGGGCGGGAATATCGAGCCAATGTGAAGGGAAAGTCCATTCGCCGCTCCCACCTCCGCCGAACTTCTTTTTCGCAACTGCAATACCTGCCGCAAAGCCTGCCGCGAAGCTCATATTAACCACCGTCCTTTTCTTTGAGCGTGACATTGTCGCCGTTCCATTCCATTTCATATTCAATGCTCGTATCGTCATAATTCGTTGTAAATCCGCTTAAATCAGACTTCAACGCTATCCCGGGGAGCTTTTTGGAAACAAGCGCACCGCTGTATTCGGTGACGCCGCCTTTGCCGGGAGTAAACCCATACCGCTCACTTTTTCTTGAACCTTCCGATTCGGAGCTTTCCTGCCAAACAAACATCAGACCGTCCTTGCTGTCAATAGACGTTCCGCCATATACGGAATTTGCCTTGACCCTTGCTTCAAGCTTCCTTTCCGCCGAATTTTTGTAGTCAGCGAACGACATCTGCATTGATTGAGCGCCGAGAGCTGCAACAATGTGATTTTTTGTGTATCTTACGTCAATTTTCCGAACCGTCAGCTCTCCGCCGCCTGTCATGAACAGAGAATTAAGGTCGGGCGTTTGAGGAACGACAACATCTTCGCAGCTCCACCCTTTATAGGAATGCAGCATAAAGTCAGCCGCCGACCTGCAGGCAGCTTCTCCGAAGAGATAATCTCCTTCAAGCGTTTCGGTTTCGTACCACGGCGCAGGCTCTCTGCCGAATACGTAAACATCACCGCTTTCGCTGTCCGTTGCAACCACTTTTGTTATGGCTCTTTCCGACTGCGTGAAGATCTCGCTGATGCGATCGAGATCTGTTCCGTCAACCGAATCGGAGCTTTCGCCGTAAACGTTAAGCTCAAGATAGCCCGACGGCTGTATGCAGAAATATCCTCCGTAAAGCTTGGAAGCCTCCTCGATGATCCTGTTGCAGCCTTTCCCTTCAAATTCGCTTAAATACAGCTCCATTCCGGACGATTTGCCGTAGCTGAAGGGCACATCAAACAGCCCGAATGCATCCCCGACAACCTCGTCCATTTTGTATTTGAGCGACTTTCCGTCAGCCCCCTTATCTATATATCCGTCCTTGTAGAACGGTATGCTCGAATTTATAGTCTTGGTCGAAGCTGTGATAGACAGAACATTCTTTGAAACAACGGACGCCGATGTCAGAACAAGTCCGCAGCTTAACTCCGAAAAGCTCACCTGCATATTCGGAGTTAAATTCTGCAGCACATTTTCTGCATTTTCGGCATAAGCCCTGCAGCTGAACTGTCCGGTCGTCAAGCCGTACATTCCGTAGTTCGGCGCAGCTATGGAATAACGCATATCGGCAAGATGATCCTCGTCAAAAATATACTGATTTTCCCCAAGTGTAAGCTTGTATGCCTTGCCCTTGTGCATCAGCTCTGTATCATCCAAGCTAAAGACCGTCGAAACGTATCTCGGGGCAGCTTGCGTTTATCTGCATATTGTAGGTGTTGTCTGCCTCGTTGTAAATCTCCGCAGTTATTGTAGGAAAATCAAACGGAGCAGAATTGAGCAGGGGAGCAGCGTATGTTATCGTAAGCTTCGCCGTGCCTACAGCTTTTGCCGCAAGCTGCATCGCCTTTGCGCATATCTCACCGGGGACTTCTTCAAGGAACGCCGATATCGCAACCGATTTACCTATAACGATGCGGTCGTTCTCGCTCGGAGCTTCTCCCGTTGGCGTATCGAAAAACTTCTTTCCCGATACAGCCGTGAACAATTCCTTTCCCTCGGCTGATATGTACCCTGCCGCCGAAGAAGTGCTGTCATAAACGGGTGCTTCGGTCACGCTGTAAGAACCGTCGATAATGAATTCGGATAGGTCAACAGCGTCATCACCCGAACCGAACCTTAAGATCGGAGCTAATTCGTTCATTAATTACCACCTTCTATATCAATGTTTTTCTGATGCTCGGTAACGAGCTTTGCAACTTCCTTTCCGTCCATGGTGAGTGATATGTCAATCGGTATTACCGCAGACAGCTTTCCTGCGCTTGCGGTGCGCCCGTAAACGGTCGATGACGAAGCCGATGAACCCGAAGAAACAGAAGTGCCCGATACAGCGGCTGTGGAAACGCTTGACTGCTTTACCGCAACAGCACCGTCTATAAGCTCACGCAATTCGGGAAGAGCATTGAACAACGCCTCCTGAATTGTGTTCTGATTGGCGCTTATGCCCTCTGCAAGTGCCTCCGCATAGCTTTTTCCGGCTTCGACAAAATCATCGTAGCCTGATGCGGTGACTTCCGCTGCAATTTCGTTTCCAAGCTTTTCAAACTCTGCATAGTCCGAGGTAAGCCCGTTTAATTCGTCCGCACCGAGCCTGTCAAGCTGATTTGCGAATACAAGAGCCTCCTCGGGATCCATTCCGATAAGCTCCTGCAGCATTGATTTCGGCACTCCCTTGTCAGCAAGGGATTTTATCCTTTCAAGCAGAGTTTTTCGGGCTTCAACCTTTTTTCCGTAATCGCTTATGCCGTAGGTTTTTGTAACATCTCCGCTCCGCTTGTCCGTTTCGGAGGTCACGCTGAACGTGTCCGCTTTGTTAAGACTTGCACTTAAATTTGCCGCCTCTGAAACAATGTTCTCAAGCTCGCTGTGCTTCTGTGAGGTTTCCTCTGCGGCTTTTTCATCATTTTCGGCGATCATCTGCCAGTATCGCGTGTATTCTGCGCTGCTGTACTTTGCATCGCTTTCAAGCTTTGCCTTGAGTTCGGCTCTGAATTTGTCTTCATCTATCCAACCGCGGGCAAGCCGATACTGCAAGTCCTCATAGAACTTTTCCATTTCGTCTTCAAGGTCTTCGGCAGTATCTCCGATCTCTCCGGCAGCAGCTTCGCCAACGTCCGAAACTGCGTCCGCCGTTTCCTCAATATCGTTCAGAAAGCTCTGCAAAGCCTCCTCGTTCTTCTTGCCGTTCTTGTTGTAATAATCGGCAATGGCACTCGATTCGGGCTTGCTATAGCTGCGCGATGCTCCTTCTGCTTCAAAAAGCCCCTGCCAGGCTGCGAGCATAGCTATTTTCTTGTCGGTAAGATACTTGATGTTTTTTTCGAGCAGAAGATCTATTTCGCCCATTCTGTCAGCACCGAACTCTTCGGCGAGTGCTTTATAGGTTTCCTGCGAAAGCTTTGTCGGGTCATATCCGACCTCTTCGCTCGAAAGCTCGTCCATAGCCGCTTGGTATCTGTCAAGAGCGTCCGAGGTTTCCGAGATCATTCCTTCAAGCTCTGACTCGGTTTTACCGGTATAAAGCTCGGGGCTTTCTCCGCTGGGCGAAGTATCGAGCGCAAGGAACGCGTTTATCCTTTCGCCTGTTTTCGCAAGCTTATCGGCAACGCTGTCCACGGCTTTTTCATAAGCGTTCGCAAGATTTTCCATCGTGACGCTTGCCGTATCGTTCCAGTTGTGACCGATAAGACCTTCGGAAATTTCGGTTGCAATAGTGACAGGTACATCAATAAATGCTGTTGCCGCCGCATTGATGAGCGCAGAAGCAAGTCCGAACAGTATCTCGGGCGCGCGTTCAATAAAAATCGGGACTGCGTCAACTAAACCGTCGCATAACGCTTCTATGATATCTGTCGCACAGTTCAGCAGCTCGTCCACATTGTCAAGTATCGCCGACGCAAGTGACGTAACACACTCCATTGCAGCAGGGATAAGCTTTGGCAGCGCGCCGATAATGCCGTTTGCGACCGTGGTTATGATACCGAAAGCCGCATTTGTGACAGAATATGTATTTCTTGCAAGGAAATCCCCGAACGAAACGAGCATTTTCTCCGCCGTCTGCGCAAGTGTGGGCGTCAGCTCGCTTACGGTATCTACCAGCGTAATAAATACCGCTTCGGCGGAGGACATAATAATATCGGCGTTCTCGTTCAAGCCTTCCGCAAGAGAGGTTATAACGTCCGAGCCAACCGAAACTATATTGGGAAGATAGCTTGCGACCGCTCCGACCGCTTCGCCGAGAACGCTTCCTATCGACTTGGAAAGAGCAGTTACGCCGCCCTCTTCAAAAGCTTCGGAAAGCTTGTTTATGTAGCCGTTTGCAAGCGTTACAACGTCTGAAAGCGGCTCTGAAACGCTCTCATAGAAATTAATGCCGAATACCTTTGCCGAGTTTTTCAGTTTTTCAAGCGATGTGTCAAGGCTCTTGGTCATTACCGAGTAAGCATTGTCAAGAGCCGTGCTGTTGACCGCCATTTCGTCAAGCGTTTCGTTGAAAAGCTTGGAGCCGTTGCCCGTCAGTACAAGCACCGAGTTGAGCGCTTCCACCGAGCCGAACAGCTGCGCCATAGCTTCCGAATCGCCGTTTGTAGCGGCTTGAATGTCTGCCATAAAGCCCGACAGACCCTTTGCTTTGAGCGCAGATGCGGAAAAATCTATCCCCATTTGCTTCGCAGCCTTTGCAGCTCCGTCCGAAGGCGTTATGATGTTTGAGAGTGCCGCCTTAAGCCCCGTCATTGCGCTTGCTGTGTTGATACCGTTTGCAGTAAGCGCAGCAACAGCGGAAAGCAGCTCGTCCACAGATACGCCTGCAGCCGAAGCCGTAGGCACAACATTACCGATACTTCCTGCAAGCTCACCGAAGGTCGTTTTGCCCTTGTTCTGTGTTACAAGGAACTTGTTTGCAAGACTTTCCGCCTCGCTTGCAGCCATACCGTAGGAATTGAGAACGGTGGTCAAGCCGTCAACTGCGGTCGTGGTGTCGGTAAAACCGCCCTTTGCCGCCTTTACCGCCGCCGAAACAAGGTCGAGCGCGTTGGCAGTATCACCCGTCGCGGAAATCGTCTGATAAAGAGCCTCGTTCAGCTCCTCCGCAGCCATTCCCGTGTCGAGTGACATTTCTTTGACCCTTGAAGAAAGCTCGTCAATCGAAACGACCGTTGTATCGGCAATGGAAGCGACCTTGTTTACGCTGTTTTCATAGCTTTTTCCGACATTTACGGCAAGCCCCCCGAGCGCGGTTATCGCACCCGAAGCAGCGGTCACAGCCGTTCCGACAGCCTTGAAGCCTGCGCATATCGCATTAGCAGTGCCCGAAGCAACGGATTTTGCGCTATTCAATGCTTGCAGAAAAGGCTTTGAATTGCCGTTTATATCAATTATTACTCTTCCGTCAGCCGACAATTTTTCTCGCCCCCGTTTCTCTTTTCAAACTGTTTTCTGACCTGTTCCGAGCGTGTGCGGACTTCTTCAAGCATCGCAGCGTCACGCTCTTCGGCAGTTGCATATCTGCGCTTTCTGCCGCGATCCGATAAAGCAAAGCGTTCCTGCAGCGACTTAATGCGGCTGCGTTCGTGCTTATCCTTTATTTTGCTTGTGTCTGTGCCCCTTATCTGCATGATCGTGATAAGCTGTGTGTCGTCTGTAAGCCCTGCGAATAACGCCGAGAATTCCCACCAATGTAGCTTTGCGGTGCAAAGATCTATCCCGTACTGCTGCCGAAAAGCAGCGATGAAAAGCTTCCAGTCCTGCTCAAAGCTGTAAACAGGCTTTTTATGCTTGTTTTCCGAGCTGCCACCCTTTATTTCCGAGCCGCAAAGATAGAATTTCAGAAATTCATGTATCGCCGCTTTTATGTCCGAAGGAGCTTTCCCACGGTAAAAAGCGGCAATATATCGTGCAGTTGCAGCATTGTCGTCATTGTTCTGCACCGTTTCAAAGCCGCAGAAAATACGAAAATCGGGGTCAATGCACAGCTTCTCTTCACCTACGGTCACATGATCGGGAAATTTATCGTATATCATCTCTTATTGCGCTTTACATACGGAACCTTTTCTGCCGACATTTCAATATTCGGCACAGCATTTTCCTTTAAACCGTTTCGGATATCCGAGATATGCGCGCTGACGATATTACTTATGTATTCGGCTGCGCTTACAAGGTTGAGCATATCTTCGTTCGGAGTGCCTATCTCGAAGATTTCCTGCGCCTTTGCTTCTCCGAGTGCCGAAACGATGACCTCGGCAGCAGCGTCCGCTTCTGCAACAGAGTTTTTGATCGTGTGATTTTTATTAAGCGCATTGACAGCCAATGTGAAAACGGATATCGCAGCAATAAGCTTTCTTGAAGGAAATACCGTAAAGCTCTGTCCTCCGATGCATATATCCGCGCCATTGTCCTTTAACTGAAAATTTTCCATAGAATTTTACTCCTTTGTACAAAAATTCACGGCTTTGCAAGTCAGAGTTCATACCTGCAAAACCGTGATATGTTTATATATTTTCCGTGATCAGCCTTATGTTCCCTCGGCTTCGGTATTATTGGAAACGGAAGAAGCAGCTTCTGGGTGCTTCTCTACCCAGTCATACGGAACAGGCTTGCCGCTGATGCCCTTTAACGAGCATTCAAAAGCCGCATTGTCACCGCTTTCACCGCCGCCGTCCGATGTGACTGCAACAGATATGCTTCCGACTTCGCCCATACCGCTCAAACGGTTGAGATATGCGTAGTTTACAACTACCGACTGACCCGTGCCGTACTTTAAGCTGTCAATGTAGTCCTGCGCAGCGTCACCGATATATCGGTCGAGCTTCGGTGCAAACGTGCGCTGTGTGCCCGTCTTGGACGTATTCTTGCCCGATCTTATGTAGTTCTTGTCCTTTTCTTCCGCGTTGAGCGTTGCATCGACCGTCTTTGCGCCCATTTCGATGACCGCAAATTCATCGGGATTGATCTTGGTGAAATCTGTTTCGGCTTTATTACCGGAAACATCGATCGCAAGCACCATATCGTCCGAAAGAACATATCCTGTGTAGTCCTTTTTGGGCTTTGCCGCGTCCATAAGCGTTTTTAATGTTAATCCTGCCATGATTTATTCCTCCTTGTGTTTATTGTAAATTAAAACTACCTGCCCCTGATAGATATATGAACCGTTTGGCTCAGCAACTATCGGAGAGGGGTTCGCTGCAAGCTTTGCAGAAAATACCTGCCATGTCGTTCCGCTGAGCGAACGTGCTTTTGATACTATCCTGTCCGCAGCTTCGGATATCCTTGCAATGACTGCCTTCTGCTCCGTTCCACGGGCAAGCAGCTGAATAACAAGCTCGGACTTCTCCGAACCGTCAAGATATCGCCTTATCACCCTTCCGCCTGCAGGAAGTATCGAAATGCTGTCGCCTGCGCCGAGCCTGCCGATCTTCTTTATCCCCGAAGCCTTTGAAACAGCTTCGAGCATCTCCGATATGTGATCCATTGCTTTCACTCCTTCATAATTCTTTCGTAAGTGCTTATCCAGTCGGACAGATATACGTCTTTGGCTTTTTCAAACCATTTACTGCTTGCAAGCGGATTAGGGTCGGGGACAGCAGCAGGCAGTTCATATTGAGCAGCCGCATAAGGCTCGACCCATTGAACGACCGTCAGATCGTCCGAGCTGTTGACTATTGCAGACCTTTTCAGAGTGCCCGTGTCCTCCTTACAGTATATGTTGCTGTCCTTTAGTACCTGATTTCCAAGTGCAAAGTCAGCCTCACGCCTGCTTGCTTCGATCTTTGCCATAATGCGTTCTGTGTCAAAATCGAGCCTTACATTTACGTCACCGAATCCCATGTCCGTCCCTCCTTTAGGTTAGTCCTACCTCGTAATGGTGCAGCCGCTTGTCGTCATATATCGGTTCAATGGTCTTGACGGTGTAAACTCTGCCGCCGAACTTGACCCTTTGAGCAAGCAAGACCTTGCCATCGATCGCTTCGCCTTCAAGTGCGAACGGTATCGTGCAGCGTGAATTTGTACAGTCGAAAAACAGCAGCGCATTGAGCGTTACCTCCTGCGATTTCACATCACGGACAACCGAGCGTGAAGGCTCTATCCTGATATGTTCAAGCGGTGCGGAAATACTCTCCGTGACCGCCCATTCATCGCCGAATTCGTTGATAAGCTCTGCATTGTGTATAAGTAAGCGTTTCGGAATTGCAGCTGTCATAAGCCCCTCCCTAAAAGTCCAACGCTTTCAAGCAGCGTTATGGCGTAAGCGGAAACAGGCGGAGTTTTTCCGTCACTTGAAGAACTTCCGCCCGAAGTATAGCTGAACTTGCCGAGCGAAACCTGTGAAAATCCGCCTGAGTTCAAGGCTTCAATGCCGCCGTTGTCCGCCATGTACTTGACCTGCACCGCCGTTGCTCTTTTTACCTTGTCAAGAATAACTCCAGAAATATCTCCCGATGACCTCCCGAGCGTGAGATTGAAGATAATATCGGACGCAGCTTCAATAAGAAAGGGGAGATCCTCGGGAACCTCCCCACTGAAACGCTGCTTGTAATACTGCTCGTCAATATAGCCGCTCATCATTTGATATCGGACGCTTTAAGCGTAATGTAACCAACGCTTACGCAGCCTGCGGTGCTGAACTCTGCCGCCTCGATGATGTCGCCCTCTTTGCAGTCGGAAACGTCCTGGGCTGTTCCCGAAGTAAGAGAAGTGCCGCCAAAGTCAGAAGAGCTCATGCCGTAAACAGCACGGGAAGAGGGGTTCTTGCGATACTGCAGAGTGTTTCCCTCCGCGCCTGCTGTAACGGTGATCTTGGTCTTGCCCGATGTGCCGCCCGGAGCAGCTGCGATCTCAAGCATATCGGGAGTGTAAACCGCTCTGATCGCAACGGAACGAAGAACCTTGTGAGCGTAAACGATACGACCCTGAACCGCGCTTGCACCGATGTACTTGCCCGAACCCGAAAGGTCCTGAAGATGTACCGGAACGGAGAACTCTTCCGCCCTCGTTGCAAATCGGGGATGACCTGCGATCATGGCGAGGTTTGCGGTGTTGTCGTTCCACTCGATAACGTTAAAGCCTGCGATCCTGCCGACTGTGCCGCTCTGAACTACCGTGTCGCCAAGATCCGAAGCCTTGACGAACTGCGGACAGGTGAGTATAAGGGCGAAAACCTCGGGAACGACAAGCAGATAACGCTTTCCGTCATCGGGAATGTTTGCCTTGCTCATAGCCGTTCGGATAGATACGATAACGCTGTAAATGCTGTCCGCTGTAAGCGCCCTTACTCCCATAGGTGTAGAGCCTGCGATAAGTGCTGTCGCTGCATCGTTGTCTTCCTGACGAGCAATAGAATAGCCTGCGCTGTCAAGTCTGTCTGCAACAAGATTATCGGGAACGGTCTGCGAATCGTAGCCGTCGATGATCTCGTTTACAGCCTTGTCCTTGTCGATGACGAAGTTTTCGTAAGCTGTGTTGCCCATTCCTGCGGTGATGCCGTTTGCCTTGTCATAGTCGGAAACCGTCACTTCGGTATCTCTTACGGGTATCTTTATCATTCCTGCCTTGGGCGAACCCTCATAGTCGCGGTTGAATACCACGCCGTCCTTCAGCTTGTTTTCCTTGCGGATCTTTGCGAGCACAAGGCTCGAATATCTTTCCTGCGCTTCATGTGCCATAATAAATATCTCCTTTTCATATTAGATTTTGATTTCCGGGTTTTTCTTAAGGAATGCAGCGGTTACCCCGTCCTGCTCCTGCGGAACAGAGCCGTTCATTCTTGCCCCGGTAGTTATCTTCGGGGGAGCAGCCTTAGTGAATGACGGGTATTTCGCCAATACTTCATCAATAGCCTGCTCCATAGTCTTGTTATCGCCGACCTTGGGCGAAGCAAGGGCGATAACATCGTCAACAGCTTCGGCAGATACCCCTTTAGAGAAAGCCACACACTTTGCTTCTGCCGCTTCCGCACGTTTCTCTGCCTCTGCCTTGCCGTTCTCCGCAGCGGTTACCTTTTCTGCGGAAAGCTGTTCGGCGGTCTTCTGACTGTCCTGCCAAGCCTTGAACGCTTTCATCTCGTCCTTTGTCGGCATTCCCTTGCGCTCTCTTTCAAGACGCTGCTTAACGATATCGTCAAGCTCTTTCTGTGAGAAGGTCTTTTCCGCACCCTCGTTCGTAGATACAGCAGCCGCATTTTCTGCGTTGCCCTGTGGATCACCTCCGCTGTTTTCAGCCTGATTGGTTTCGGTTACGGTTGTGTTTGTTTCTTCTGCCATTGAAAATTCCTCCTTTAAGGTCGGGTAGACCGTTATTCCGTGCGGATTTTAACGCCGTTCAGCACGTTTCGGGCATAAAAAATGCGCCCTGTCCTCCAACTGTTGGAGAACCGAACGCTTATTTCTGTATTAAATTATTCTGGCATAGAAAAACCGCCTTGATTTCTCAAAGCGGTTAGTCAACTATTTTGGGATTTGAATTAATGTACTTTTTTTCAGATTCCTTTATCGCAGCCACAATTTCAGAGCGAGAGTAACCCAAATCAGACATTTTTTTAAATACTTCTCCGAGAGTAGTTCCGGATAACAACATTTTTTCAACTGTTGTATATAATTCATTCATCAGACAACATCTCCCTAAGATAATCAAATAGTTTTATATCTTTTTCCTGAAGCAGTTTGGGGTTGTTAAAATATAGATCAAATCCGACAGAAAAATACTCTTGAAAATTGTCTAATGGAATCGGTTCAGAATAGTCAACATCGATTAGGTCAGCATATATTCGCCCCTGATATATGTCAATCAGCTTATCGGATTTCAGCAAATATACATAATCATTTACTTCCTGCCGAAATGCGAAAACAGCGTTACCCCAATCCAGTGATTCAAACTTTTCACTTAATATGCTTAAAAACTTTGGATTATTATACAGGTCATAAGCATCAGCAAGAACGTGTCCAAATTCGTGAATGATACTACCATTCATTTTTTCAGGGGCAAGAATAAGTGTTTTCGTTTCTCGGTTATAGGTACAATAATCTCTGTTAGGAACAATTGTAATCTCTTTGACCGTTTTTCCAATAACGTCAAGGTGCTTTTGCGGAATAACAGATATAATTTCATCAAGGCTTTTGCTCTGTTCTTTCGGAATTTTATCCGAACCGAGAACGCCGTCGAGAAAGTCATACCCTTTTGACTTCATTATACCATTTCCGCCCGAATTGTCAAGTATATTCAAGGCTTTTTTCTCGTCTTTTATCTTTTTCTCTGCCCAGACTGTTTTCATAGAATTGCTTCGGTCATAGCCGTAAACTTGTGTGCGGTCATTGCGAGTACGGAGATCATGTGACTTTGAATATGCAGCATAGCTTTCCTTACGGCTGCGGAGTTTCAGTGCAGCTTTTTTCAGTCCTTCTTCATCCTCGGCCTCCGAAAGCAGCATGCATTCACGCTTGCTTTCTCTTATCCGGCGTTCAAGAGCGCACTGCGTCTGGTATTCCTTGTATCTCTTGGTATTCTCTTCATAGTCATAGGGAAAATATCTCTGATAACTTATGCCCGGAATATACGGATAGCTGTTGTGGCGGCAGTTTATACCGAAAAGTCCATCAGGCTGTCCGAATGATGTCGAAGAAAACGCATAATAGTAAACCACGTTGCCCGAACCGTCCTTGCAGGTGCCGCTTTGCCCCGAGCGTGAATAGATTTTGCCTTGATCTCGGGCGCATTTCTCTCTTGCCCCGAGATGTGAGTCAACCTCTATCAGATCCACGCCGAAATCATCGCACCGCTGCCATTGAGCCGCCCGAGCCGTGTTTCCCATTGTCGTACGCAGATCCATTTGAACGTAGGTTTCCGGCTTCCATTCGTGACCGCCTGCATCAATGAACGCAGGAATGCCCCTTTCCGAAAGCTTTTTCAGCACATCGCGCACGGCTGTCTGAAAGCTCTCTGCGCCGCTTATGACTTCAAGCGCACCCATGCCGAGCGCATCGTGAACACGCTGTTCCTTGTCAAGCGTCCAGAAGGTGTTGTTTACTGCGCTTACATACGCCTGCTTGGTCTTGTATCGCATGACCGTGTTTACCATGTTGAGGTCGCTCTTCGCCTGTTTAAGATAGCTTTTCAGCGCAGATTGAGCCGTTCTGTCGGCAGGAGCCTTCACTCGTCCGTCAACTCGTCCGTCAACAAGCCCCCGTGTCGCAGCGTCCTTTACCATTTCGTCAACATTTCCTATCTCGGATAATGCAGCATTGTAAAGAGCGTCCTCAAGCATTTCCGACTGTGCGGACATATAGCTTTTTATGGTCTTCAAGGCTTCCTTGTCAAGCTTTCCTGCTCGTGCAAGCTGCCTTATCCTCCACTTGGAACTGTCGGAAACATCGCCGTCCGAAACAAGCTGTGCGGCGATCTTCTTCATCAGCACATCTTCCATCTCATTTATCAGAAATATGAGATTCTGCGATAATTCATCTATCTGCGACCTTGTCATTCGGTTTCTCCGTCATCATAACCCTGCATTTCTCCCGAAATGCGTTCAAGCTCCTTCTTTGCCGTTGCTTCATCGCACTTCGATATCTCCATTATAGCGGAAAGCTTTGAACGCAGTCCTGCGCTCACAAGATTTATGTTGTTTTCGATAAGAGTGTTGTCATCAACGACGATTCCGTCCCTGAATGCGACCGTCAGCTCACATTTTTCCGGTATATCTCCAAGCTGCGCCCCGAGAGAAAGTATCGTCCTGCAAATTCCCTCTATGAATTCGACAAGGAGGTTCTGCTGACATTTGATAGTCCGAGCCGTCTTGCGGTCCTGCGATACGACCTCGGTTGCTGTTTTAATGCCTTCGTTCGCATCGAACGAAAACGAGCCGGGGGAAAGTCCGACCTGAAAACAAAGAATGTTCAGCAGCGCATTTATCGCCTTTACATGCTCGTCCACACGAAGCTCGACCGTGTTGTCGGTGATCTTCAAATCCTTTTCCTCATCGCATTTCAGAGCAACATACGCCTCGTCATCGGCATCGAAATATCTTGTCGAATTTCCCGTGTCGATATCAACGACCGTCTGAACGCAGGAGGACGGAACGATTATGCGCTTCTTGCCGAGAACGAACTCCCTTGCAAAGCTGTCGAAAGCAACGTCCAACGCTTTGAGCGTATCAAGCGAGTTTGCGAACACCGATACCCCAAGCGGAGTATAATTCTCAAAATTGTTGGAAATATCGGGACGGAAATAATGAAAAACGGGGAATTTTGACCCGTAGATCACCTCTTCGGGAACATCGGGATAAAGCTCGGAAAGCGGAACACGCTCACCAACAGCATATTTTGTCGATGATCTGAACAGCCTTGATTGAACGGTCACATTTTCACCGTCATAGGTGTGCCGTTCAAGCAGAGTGTAGAAATTATCTCCCTTTACCGTGAAAGACTGAAAAATGCAATCGCTTATCCCCGAATTATCCCATTTTGTCGGGAGAAAATCGGCAGCGTTTATGTATGAAAGCTTGACCTGCCCGTCTGCTACATAAGCACGGACAGCACAACCGCCGTTTGCGAATGCTCCCGACAGAAAATGCGGAATAGTCTTCCAAAAGCTTTCGCGCTGCAGCACTTCGAGCAGATAGTCCTGACAGCTTTTATCGGAGCAAGTGACATCGACCTGTTCTGTGAAGCACAGATCCGAGAAGCTGTCGCACAAGACCTTTGCCGTGTTCAGCAGGTTCATCTGCCTGTCGCCCCTCTTGTATAGCCCCGAACGCTTGACCTTGTTCCAGTTCGGACTGCCCTTGTAAACATTGCCCCATGCGTTTATCCTGTTGTAATGGGTTTCCAGCGCAGGAAGCTCCGCTTCGGGGAAAGCCTCCGCAGCATTTTTTGTAATCAATCTATCACCTCAATTTCAATATGTCGTTCATATACGGCTCTGTGGAATACTCCTGCGCATCGAGGTTGTCAATGTTGGTCG
>UQKC01000050.1 GCA_900541495.1 uncultured Ruminococcus sp.
CGGTATTCTTTCCCGCCGCCGTGAATTTGCTGTGCTTCAGGCTGTAGGAATGACGGGAAAGCAGCTGAAAAAGATGCTTGTGTATGAGGGGCTTTTCTATGCTCTCGGAGCGGCATTGTCCGCACTGCTGCTGAGTATGATATTAAGTCCGCTCATTGCAGGTCTGCTTGAGAGTATGTTCTGGTTCTTCAGCTACAAATTCACCGTTCTTCCGATACTTATAACAGTGCCGTTTTTCACAGTGCTTGGCATTGTTCTGCCGCTGATAACGTACGGTTTTGCTTCAAAAAGATCGATAGTTGAAAGACTTAGAGAAAGTGATTGATACTATGCTTGAAATCCCGACAGAAATGTGCTAAAATGATTACATAAAGAAGAAAGGCGGCACAGCATTATGCGCATAGCTCTGATACAGATGTCAAACTCGGGAGATATTGCTTCAAACCTTGAAAAGAGCATACGCTCGATAAAAACTGCGGCTGAACACGATGCGGAGCTTGTTTTGTTCCCCGAAGTTCAGCTGACGGAATTCTTTCCGCAGTATCCGAAGCAGGACGTAAAAAAATATGAAATTTCCCTTGATTCCGCAATAGTAAAGTCATTCTGCGATGCCTGCCGCGAGAATGGCATTATAGCAGTGCCGAATATTTATCTTAACGAAAACGGCAAGGCTTACGATGCAAGTATCCTTATCGGAAAGGACGGTTCGGTCGGGGGCATACAGAAAATGGTGCACATTGCGCAGGCTGACAAATTCTTCGAGCAGGATTATTACACTCCGTCCGATGACGGGTTCAAGGTTTTTGATACGGAATTCGGCAGGATAGGCATTGTTGTCTGTTTCGACAGGCACTATCCCGAAAGTATCCGCACCGAAGCTTTAATGGGTGCTGACCTTATACTTATACCGACCGTGAACACGAAAGCTGAGCCGTCCGAGATGTTCGAGTGGGAGCTTCGGGTACAGGCGTTCCAGAACAGCGTTGCGATAGCAATGTGCAACCGTGTCGGCACGGAGGGCGAAATGGATTTTTCGGGCGAATCGATAGTTGTCGGCGCGAACGGTGAGGTCATAGCAAAGGCTTCCGACAATGAAGAAATTCTTTATGCTGAGATCGATATGAAACGCTCGGCGGAGATCAGAAACAGCCGACCTTACACACAGCTCAGAAGAACGGAATTTTACAGATAAAAAAAGTGTTTCCGAAGAATTGACCTCGGAAACACTTTTTTTTACTCGCCCTCATAATTTACAATAGAACGAACATCGTATTTTTTGAGCTTTTCCCTGCCATTTAAGTCAGTAAGCTCGATAAGGCAGACTATTCTTACGACCTCTGCGCCGAGCTGTTCAACAAGCTTTGCCGCCGCTTCAAGAGTTCCGCCCGTTGCGATAAGATCATCAATGATAACTACTTTATCGCCTTTTTTCAGCGAGTCGGTGTGAATTTCGACCTCGGCTTTTCCGTATTCAAGTTCATACTCTGCGGAAACCGTTGCTCTCGGGAGCTTGCCTTTTTTACGAACGGGAACAAAGCTCTTTTTCTTTGCATAAGCAACGGGTGCGCCGAACAGAAATCCTCTCGCTTCAAGTCCGAGGACAGCGTCAAACTTGATATCGTCAAGCTGTTTCAGCATTTCATCTACAGCCGCCGAGAAGCCCTCTCCGCTCTGCAAAAGTGACGTTACATCGCGGAAAATTATGCCCTTTGCAGGGAAATCGGGGATATTCGTTATATATTTTTTAAGTTCTTCCAATTCAGACCCTCCCAGACATTAAAGGAATACATATTTCAGCACGAACAATACCGCAAGCACATACATAAGCGGATTTATCTGCTTTGCTTTGCCGCAGACGAGGTTTATAACAACATAAGAGATGATGCCAATAGCGATACCCTCGGAAATGCTGTAGAAAAGCGGCATTGCGAGGATACAGAGGTATGCGGGAATAGCCGTTGTGTAGTTGGTTTCGTCCATTTTAAGCTCCGTAATTGTGGAGAACATAAGGAAGCCTACAATGATAAGTGCAGGAGCGGTCGCAAAGGACGGAATAGCGATAAAAATAGGTGCAAGGAACATTGAAAGCAGGAAAAGCACCGATGTTGTGAGCGCTGTAAGACCCGTTCTGCCGCCTGCCGCAACACCTGCCGAGGATTCAACGAAAGTGGTGGTTGTGGAAGTACCGAGAACTGCGCCTGCGGAAGTTGCAACTGCGTCAGCCATAAGCGCAGGCTTTATCGCAGGAAGCTTGCCGTCCTTGTCGAGCATATTTGCCTTTGTGCTTACGCCGATTATCGTTCCAAGCGTATCGAAAAGGTCAACAAAAAGGAACGAGAATACAACTGCGATGAAGTTGAAGATACCTACAGAGCTGAAATCAACATTGAAGCACTGTCCGAATGTTTCACCGAGCTTGGAGAAATCGGTCATTGCAAATGTCGGGAACAGCGAAAAATAGCTCACGCCGTCGGGAACGTAGATACCGATAAGCTGGCATATCATTCCGAGTATCCATGTTCCGAAAACGCCGATAAGTATTGAACCCTTGACTTTCTTGATATAAAGCACAGCGGTTATCATCAAACCAATAACGGAAAGCAGTGCGCATATACCCGAGGTCGTAAAGTTCTCACGGAAATCAACGAGCGATACAAGCGTTGCCGAATCCACGGCAAGTCCTGCATTCTGCAAGCCGATAAATGCGATAAAAAGACCGATTCCGACCGATACCGCACGTTTCAACTGCAATGGAATACAGTTAAAAATGCTCTCACGGACTTTCGTAAGCGAAAGCACAATGAAGATAACGCCCTCGATAAATACCGCAAGCAGTGCAACCTGCCACGGATAACCCATTATTCCGCAGACAGTATATGCAAAGTAAGCGTTAAGACCCATTCCTGCCGAAAGTGCAAACGGAAGATTTGCCGCGAATGCCATAATGAGCGTTCCGAGGAAAGACGCAAGGCAGGTCGCAAGCAGTACAGCCGTGCTGTCCATTCCTGCCGCTGACAGAATGTTCGGGTTTACCGCAAGGATATATGCCATTGTTACAAAGGTCGTAATACCTGCCGCGATCTCTGTTTTGACCGTGGTGTTGTTTTCTTTTAGTTTGAAAAGTTTTTCAAACATTGTTTTCACTCCTTATTTTTCGGCATAAACTCTCCCTCAAATTTTGCCGTTCTTATGATATAATTATACATCATAATCACGCCGTTAGTCAACAAAATAGCTCACGCTTCGGCATAATGCGGAAAAAGTTTATCATTGCTTTAAACAATGCTCACAAACGCCGCTTTAACGCAGTGGACAGTTTTGTTCCGAAAAAATCATTGACAAAGTATAAACGCAAGTGTATAATTTAAGGCAAAACAGACATTAGAGGTTACAAAATGAAAAGATACATTGCTTTGCTCCGAGGAATAAACATCAGCGGCAAGAATAAAATCGTTATGGATGAACTGAAAACAGCTTTTGAAAAGCTCGGCTTCACCGACGTAAAAACGCATCTCAACAGCGGAAATGTCATTTTCTCCGCAGAAAAAAGCTTCACCTCGGACGAAATAAAAGAGATGATAAGCGAAAGCTTCGGTGTTCAGACCGAGGTCTGCGTTACCGACAGCGAAAAGGTCGCCGACATTCTGCAAAACGCTCCCGACTGGTGGGGAACGGCTGACAAAGACATTTACGACAACCTTATCTTCGTATTGCCGACTATGACAGCGGAGAAAATTGCCGCCAAAATCGGCGAGCCGTCCGAAAAACTTGAAAAGATATTCATATACAAGGACGTTATCTTCTGGTCGTTTGACAGAAAAAATTACGCAAAGGCAAACTGGTGGAAAAAGACAGCAAGCGCAGGCATCGGCGAATTTCTCACCATACGAACCGCCAACACGGTAAGGAAAATTTCCGCGCTTTGCGGCTGACAAAAACGGAGAACTTTATGCAGTTCAGTAAGCTTTTTAAAATCATTGCCGTTGTCACGGCGGTGCTCGCGCCGGTATTTTTTATCCTTTACAAAGCGTATCTTTCCACACTTTGGTTCTCGCTGACAATCACATTCGCAACGATGTTTTATCATTTCGCAATGCGGCTCACTGTTGGGACGATCGTCGATCATTTTACCAAAGACGGGATAAACACGCAAAGCAGGTGGTTCTGTGAAACGAAGCTTGAAAAGAAGCTGTACAAGCTTCTGCGAGTGAAAAAGTGGAAGCTCTTTGTCCCGACTTGGCAGCCGCAAAAATTTTCGCTCGAACACAATGATATGAAAAAGATCATAGAAAATATGTGTGCGGCGGAGATGATTCACGAACTGATAATCCTGCTCGGATATGCTTCGCTGTTATTCAGCTTTTTTTACGCCAGACCAAAAGGTATGTCTTTATCTTCGTGATAACTGCATTTTTCGCAGGACTTTGCGATACTTTTTTCGTTATTCTGCAAAGATACAACCGCCCGAGAATGGTTAGGCTTTATAAAAATAACGAAGCCGAAAAACAACGGCTTTGACATATCATAATTCTATCGCCGATCCTGCCGAAAGGCTTGATCTATATATTCATATTTTACATTAAAGGAGAACGCTGTTTGAAGAAAAACAACACCTTGGAGATTGTATTAGGCTGACGGAGGTTTGACCAATACATTTTCCGCCAAACCTCCCGGAACCGCAGTCAACGATCATCAGGAGGATTAAATAATGAATAAAAATGACTATATCATTCGCTTGGAAAACAACAACGAACACCGTGAGGTCGAGAACCTTGTAAGAGAATCATTCTGGAACGTCTACCGTCCCGGCTGTATGGAGCATTATGTGCTTCATCAACTGCGAAACGACCCTGCTTTCGTCCCCGAGCTTGACTTTGTTATGGAAAAGGACGGAAAGCTCATCGGTCAGAATATGTTTATGATGGCGTTCATCACCGCAGACGACGGCAGAGATATCCCGATAATGACAATGGGACCGATATGTATTTCGCCCGAATTCAAGCGCAAAGGCTACGGCAAAAAACTGCTCGACTATTCGCTTGAAAAGGCGGCAGAACTCGGCGCAGGTGCGCTCTGCTTCGAGGGAAACATCGACTTTTACGGCAAGAGCGGCTTCACTTATGCAAGGGAGTTCGGTATCCGCTATCACGGTCTGCCCGAGGGTGCGGACGATTCGTTCTTCCTCTGCAAAGAGCTTAAAACGGGATATCTTGACGGCATAACGGGCGTTTACACTCCGCCGCAGGGTTACTTCGTTGACGAATCCGAAACGGAAGAATTCGACAAGCTTTTTCCGCCAAAGGAGAAGCTTAAACTTCCGGGTCAGTTATTCTGATCTTTCCAAATGAACAGCAACAGCCGCAGGCGTTTTTGTCTGCGGCTGTTTGTGTTATTCTGTTATGTTTTTTCCTAAAAATTCGGGTGAAACGGTTTCATTGATAACGCTGTCGATATAGTCCATATCAAAACGATACGAAGAGTTTATACCGTGGCTTTTTGCAAGCTCATCGCTGTACTGCGAATAAAAATAAACGCGGTTGTTGGAATACCTTGCATCATAATGCTGTATTGTCGGAAGAAGCGAAACATCGGTTATGTACGGCTCGCCGTCATCGTATCGGTCAACGTAGAAATCAAGCACACCGCCGATGAGATTTCTCGGCTTTGACTGCGCCGAAACGAAGTTGCCGAGCGAATATGCACAGAGCATTTTTCCGCCGTCCTCGCGCTCTATCCACTCGATGTCGCGAAGAACGTGCGGATGAGTTCCGATGATAACATCTGCACCTGCATCGGCAAGCTTTTTCGCCGTGCTTCGCTGGATATCGGAAATAACGCTTGAATCCTCAACACCCCAGTGGAGCGAAACTATGCAGAGGTCGGATATTTCTTTTGCTTTTTTTATGTCGCTCACCATTCCGTCAACATCGTTCGCATCGCCTATGACAAGCTCCGAATCGGCAGGAAGCTTCAGACCGTTAAGAAATTCCGTATAGGAAAGGAACGAGAACGTCACGCCCTGCTCGGTAAGCGTTCGGATATTTTCTTTGTCCTCGACATTGCGGTATGCGCCGAGGACAACAGCCTCGGGGTGCGAATCCCAATAATCAAGGCAAGCCGAAAGTCCGCTTGCGTCCTTGTCGAGAACATGATTGTTCGCCATTGTGAAAACGTCAAAGCCGATTTTTATCATATAGTCGCCGAGCGCTTTCGGGCTGTTGAACCTCGGATAGGTGGACGGCTTGACCGTATCATTGCAGATAAGCGTTTCCTGATTGAGTATCGCTATATCGGCACTTTCGATATAATCATCAACATTGTCATATTCATAAGCAAAGTCGTAGCCATTGCCGTTTGCACGGTGCGCCGCCTGCTCGTAAAGACTGCTGTGGATAAGGTTGTCTCCTGCCGCCGCGATGTGTATATGCGAAGTCAGCTGCGGTTCATACACGGTTTCGGCGGTCGTTGTTTCGGCAGTTTCGGCAGTTGTTTCTTCCGATACTATATCGGTGCGAATCGTAGCTTCGGCAGGAACGGCATCTTCGACCTTTGAACAGCCCGAAGCAAATAATACCGAAACGGCAAGCAATAACGAACTTACTTTATGTATTTTCATTTTGTTACCCCTCAAAAAAGAAATTGAAAGTTTGTCGAAATATTGTTTCCATAATTATAGTAAATTTTCGTCAAAAAATCAAGCATTTCTTCAAAAAAATGTACTTCAAAGCAAAAATATTTAAAAAACCGAACAAAGGTTCTTGCAAAAATCGAACATATATGCTATAATATAAAGCAAAGGAAGTGAGAGAATGGAACAGCATACGCGGATATATATTGCGATAGACTTAAAATCATTTTATGCTTCGGTCGAATGTGTCGAGCGAGGACTTGACCCGCTCGGCGTGAACCTTGTTGTTGCCGACCCGTCACGCACGGAAAAAACTATCTGCCTTGCAGTTTCGCCCTCTCTCAAAGCACACGGGATATCGGGCAGAGCGCGTCTTTTCGAGGTAATTGAGCGCGTTAAACAGGTCAACAACGAACGCCGTTACAAAGCGCCGAACCGAAAATTCAACGGCAAGTCCTATTATGCCGAAGAGCTTGCCAAAGACCCGTCACTTGAACTCGACTTTATCGTTGCACCGCCGCGAATGGTAAAATATATGGAGGTCAGCACTCACATATACGAAATATATCTGAAATACGTCGCGCCCGAGGATATTCATATTTATTCCGTGGACGAAGTTTTCATCGACGCTACCGCTTATCTTGACACCTACAAGCTTTCTCCGCGCGAATTTGCGACAATGCTCATCAATGATGTTATGAACGAAACGGGCATCACCGCCACCGCAGGCATCGGAACGAATCTTTACCTTTGCAAGATCGCAATGGATATCGTTGCGAAGCATATTCCTGCCGACAAAAACGGCGTTCGCATCGCGGCGCTTGACGAGATGAACTATCGGCGGTTCTTGTGGGCGCATACACCGCTCACGGATTTCTGGCGCGTGGGAAAAGGCTATGCCGACAAGCTTGAAAAAAACGGACTTCACACAATGGGCGACATTGCCCGTGCTTCGCTTGATCCGAACGAGGAAAAATTTCTCTACAAGCTTTTCGGCGTAAATGCGGAGCTTCTCATTGACCATGCTTGGGGTTACGAACCCTGCACCATTGCGGATATAAAATCCTACCGTCCCGAATCGAACAGCTTAAGCACGGGGCAGGTGCTTCAATGCGCCTACACCGTCGCAAAAGCGCGCATCGTTATACGCGAAATGGCGGATATGCTCTCGCTCGACCTTGTGGACAAGCGGCTCGTCACCGATCAGATAGTTCTCACTATCGGCTATGACAAGGAAAACAGCGGCTACAAGGGCGAAAGCACCGTTGACCGCTACGGCAGGAAAATTCCCAAGCCTGCGCACGGAACGATAAATCTCCCGTTCAGAACGGCTTCGTCACGCATCATAACCGACGCTGTTGCGGAGCTTTACGACCGTATAACCGACCCGTCACTCTCCGTTCGGCGAATGTATGTTGTGGCGAATCATATTGTCAGCGAGAAGCAGGCTTCAGACGAAACCGAAGAAGCCGTTCAACTTGATTTTTTCACCGATACAGAAAAGCTCGAACGTGAAAAAGCCGCCGAAAAGGAACGCCTGCGCCGTGAAAAAGCAATGCAGTTATCAATGCTTGAAATAAAGAAAAAATACGGAAAAAACGCCGTTCTGCGCGGTATGAACTTTGAGGACGGCGCAACTGCGCGCGAGCGAAACGGTCAGGTTGGAGGTCACAAGGCGTAAATTTTTCAAGGGAGGAAAGGTCTTGTCTGCACTAAAAGCAACTCATAAATATGACGATATAATCAACTTGCCGCACCACACATCGACAACACGTCAGCCAATGTCAAGGATAAGCCGTGCGGCGCAGTTCGCCCCGTTTGCGGCTTTGACGGGGTTTGAGGACTGCACGGACGAAGCGGCACGACTTACCTCCGAGAAGCCCGAACTTACCGAAATGATGCAGAGCAAGCTGAACGAAAAGCTTCGCATCATTACCGAGCGGATAGACGAACGCCCCGAAGTGACCGTGACCTTTTTCATTCCCGATGCGCTCAAAGAGGGCGGTGCGATAACGCTTTTCAGCGGTTCTGTCAGGCGTATAGATGAGATCGAACGGAAGATGATCTTCACCGACCGCACCGAGATTTGGCTTGACAATATTTTGAATATAAATATGGGGGAAAATTAATGTATTGCTCGATTTATCCCGTCATCAGCAGGCAGACCGAACTGCCGTTCTACGTTTCGGGAATAGGCATTTCCGAACCCGAATATCACATCGTCCGCGAAAACGGACTTGCTTCGCACCAGTTTCTTTTTGTCAGCGAGGGTTCGGGGACGTTCGGCATTGACGGCAAAAGCTTTCCGCTGAACACGGGCAGTATTCTCTACGCCGCAAAGGGCGTTCCGCACGAATATTACCCGAACAGTGAAATTTTCACAACAAACTGGGTAGTTTTCCGCGGTGAACATCTTTCCGAGCTTATGAAAACGCTCGGCTTCGGCAAATACGGCATTGCGGAAAATTCGGCTAATGAAACCGTGCGCTCGCTGTTCAATATGCTCCTTTCGGCAGCGAAAGAACCCGACTGCGACCCCGAAAAATGCTCTCGGCTTCTCTATGAATACATACTCGAAATGCACAGGATATTCTGCACCAAACACGGCAGTGATCCGTCCGCCGACAGTGTGACCGAAGACGCTGTACGGTACATAAATGAGCATTTCAGCGAGGATATAACGCTCGGTGCGCTCGCTGCGCTGTCGAATATTTCGGAACAGCATTTCTGCCGTCTTTTCAAGGCACGTTTCGGACTTCGCCCTATGGAATATGTTGCACTCAGACGCATTTCACACGCAAAATCCCTGCTTGAAACCACGGACGAAAGCATTGCCCGAATCGGTAAACTTTCGGGATACCCCGACCCGAACTATTTCGGGATAGTTTTCCGCCGATATGAGGGCGTTTCGCCGAGCCTTTACAGAAAAATGCATGGCATAAGGTGATGTTCAGATTTTAAGAGTATGATAAATATTTACGATTGAAAATCTGCGGTATTTATGGTATCATCTTCTTATAGAAATGATTTTCAAGGCTGAAAACATCGGAATGAAAGGATCGTAAATATGAAAAAAACGAGCTTCACTATCGACGGCAAAAATGCGAATACGGCTTTAAATATGCGATTCCGCGGTGCAGGAATGGTTTCGGGAAACAATTCTTCGCGGCTTTTGCTCGACTACAAATCGGAACACCCCGACAGATACAATGAGATACTCAAATACACGTTCGGCGAGCATGGCATCGGCGTGAATTTTCTAAAGCTTGAAATGGGTTCGGATGTGAATTCATCATCGGGAACTGAACCTTGCGTAAAGCGTTATGAGGATGAAAAAACTGATGTTACGCGCGGTGTGGGCTATCAGCTCGCCGCTGACGCTAAGAAGATCAATCCCGATCTGGAGCTTGATATGCTTTGGTGGAGCGAGCCCTTGTGGGTGACAAAGGCTGACGATGTTCACGCCGCACGTTACAAATGGTACAAGGAAACGCTTGATGCGGCGTATGAAACCTACGGCTTGAAGTTCGATTATGTGAGCGTTGTGCGCAACGAGCGCGGCGCTGATCTAGAATGGGCGAAGTATCTTTCGGAGCATTTGAAAAGCGAAACGAACTGCCCTTATGATTATTCAAAAATTAAGATTGTCGGTGGTGAAGAGGTCTGCACATGGGGCTTTGCCGACAGAATGTTTGAGGACGAAAAGCTTATGGCGGCGGTCGATATTGTCGGCAGTCACTACACTAGTATGTCCACCGATGCTGCGAAAAAGCTTGCGGCGGAGTACGGCAAGGAGCTTTGGTTCAGCGAGGGAAGCTCGTCCATGAGCTACGCACAGGGAATTTACCGCTTTGACGGGAACGGTTCGGGACTGGGCGACCTCAACGGCGTTCTCGACATCGCGAACCGACTTATAATGATGTACGCAAGCGGCAAAATGACGATGTGCGAATTACAGCCGGTCATTGCGGCTTATTATGACGGTGTGTGCTACTGCCAGAAGCAGTTCATCTCCGCCTGCGACCCTTGGAGCGGATATTATTACCTCGACAGCGGATTTTTTATGTCGCTGCATTTTTCGCAGTTCATCAAGAAAGGCTGGACATACATTGACGGCGCTTGCCATGCTGACGCAAAAACGGGCGGTGACGGTCACGCGCTTGTCGATTCCGTTTTCAGCTATATCACAGCCTGCGACCATGACAGCGGCGATTACAGCACCGTTATCACGAACTCGACTGCCGAGCCTATCGTTTACGATATCACCGTTTACGACCTTGCTAAAGCTTCGTCCGAGGTCGATGTTTGGGAAACGAGAGGTCCTGACAATGGCAGTTATGACGAAAATTATTTCAAGAAGACAGACACGATAACACCGACCGAAAGTGACGGAAAATATACCTACAGCGTGACCGTGAAGCCTTTTTCGATGATAACTTTATCCACGGTCAAAGCCGCGAATGACTTTGTAAATATGCCCGAAAGCGAACGCACTGTTCTCGCTCTCCCCTACTCCGATGATTTTGATTACGGCGAGGAATTTCTCCGCGCAAGGGGTGATGCGCCGAAATTCACCACGGACGAGGGCGGTGCTTTCGAGGTTGAAAACATCGGCGGCAGAAATGTTCTCGTTCAGCAGATAACGCCCGAAACAAAAGCCGAGGAATGGGGCTACACGCCGAACCCGACAACGAATTTCGGTGATGACCGCTGGTACAATTACAGTGTTTCCGCCGAGGTAAAGCTTTGCGAAAGTGCCGAACCCGACAAGAACTATGCAGGCATCGGACTTCGCTACAACGAGGGTCACAAGGGCGAAAGCGGCTACTGGCTCAAACTCTCCGAGGACGGAACTTACTCGCTTATGAAGAACAAAACCATACTTGAAAGTGGTTCGTGCAAGGCGAGCGTTCACGAATTCACGCCGCTGAAAATTTTCGTTCAGAACGGCAATATCCGGTGCTTCATAGGCGGCGAAAAAGTCATCAACTACACCGACAAATGCGTTCAAAGCGCAGGCAGAGCAGCATTTTACAGCTCTTTTAACAGAAATATGTTCGCTCATCTTCTCATTGAGCCAAATGAGAACTGTTATGTCACACGTTACGACAACACTGACCTTTGCTGCGATTATACGGGTGCTTGGGAGCATATCACAACAGGCAGCTTTGCAAATTACAAGCGAACACTCTCAAACGGCAGTGCGGGAGCGGTTATGACGATAAAATTCAGCGGAAAAGGCTTTGCTGTTGTCGGCGAAAACAAGCAAAACGCGGTCATAAACGTAAAAATTGACGGCAAAACCGCCGTGGAAAACTATTCCGTACCTGAATGTGAAGTTCGTGATATCGCTTACGTCATTGACGGACTCTCCGACGGTTTGCACACGGTCGAAATCGAAGTTGTTTCAGGAATATTCTCTGCTGACAGCGTTCAATTCACGGGTGGGAACATTCCTTTTTCCGTAATATAAGAACCTGTCTTCATAAGCATATACACACGTCTTTTCGGCAAATTTTGCTGCATACTGCGTTAAAAATCCTTGCCGTGCGGCAGCACGCCTGCGGATTTTTGCCTTGTCTGCAACAAAATTATGCTCGAAAATCCGCATACATTTCTTATGAAAACAGGTTCTAAAACTTTAAACTAAACACCATTTAAAATTTGGAAAAATCAAGCCGACAATCTTGTAGCCGTTTTAACAGCTTTATATGTGATTTCGGCGCAGATTTTTTCCTGTATTTTATTGGTGTTTAGCATTATATAGGATCACAACAGCCATATTCGGGTCATTCTCGGATATGGCTGTTTTTACTATAAATCCAAGTTATGTTTTGTAGCATTTCACAAAAATAATACTTTTGTATTGACAGTATGGGTAGTTAGTGATATAGTTAGTTACACAAGTAATTAACCAATAAACAAGGAGATGATATATTGGCAAACTTTGACGGCGAAAAACCTATCTACATTCAAATGGCTGAATGGATCGAGGAAAATATCCTCACGGGAGTATTCCCCGAGGAAACACAGATACCGTCCACGACGGAAATATCGGCGATGTACAGGATAAATCCTGCGACTGCCCTCAAAGGGGTAAACATCTTGGTCGACAAAGAAATAATCTACAAGAAAAGGGGACTTGGTATGTTCGTATGCACGGGTGCGGAGCAGAAAATTCGCGGTGAGCGCAGACAGGAGTTCTGCGACAAGTACATCAAATCGCTCATCAGCGAAGCAACAAAACTCGGCATCACAAAAAATGAGATCATCAATATGATAGAGAAAGGCTGTGACGGAAATGAGCACAATTGAGATCAGAGATCTTACAAAAAACTACGGTAAAACCACTGCGCTGGATAACGTCAGCGTTACATTCAAGGAGAACTGCATCTACGGTCTGCTCGGCAGAAACGGCGCAGGAAAATCCACCCTGCTCAACATTATTTCGGGCAGGACTTTTGCCGACTCGGGCGAGGTCATCATCGACGGAGTGAACGCGATCAGCAATGACAGCGCACTCGGCAAGGTACATCTGATGAGCGAACAGCTTCTTTACAATCCGTCGCTCAAAGTCAAGGATATGTTCAAAACTGCATCGTTTTACTATCCCGATTTTGACACGGAATATGCGATGAAGCTTTGCTCGGAATATGAACTTGACACGAACAGAAAGCTTCATAAGCTTTCGACCGGCTACCGAACCATTGCAAAGGCTGTGAATGCGCTTGCCTGTGGTGCGCCGATAGTGTTCTTCGATGAACCCGTTCTCGGACTTGATGCAAACCACCGTGACCTTTTCTACAAGCACGTTGTGAACCGCTACAGCGAACGTCCTGCAACATTCGTTATCTCGACGCATCTTATCGAGGAAACAGCAGGCATCATCGAACGCGCTGTTGTTATCAAAAAGGGCGAGCTTCTTTTTGACAAAGATGTTGAGGAAGTGCGTTCAATGGGTTACAGTGTTTCGGGAAAATCAGCCGATGTTGACAGCTTCGCAAATGGCAAGGAACTTATGGGCGAGGACGTTATCGGCGGTTTAAAAACCGTTTACATAAAGGGTAGGCTTGGTGAAGCTGAACTTCCCGAGGGACTTACAGCCGAGCCGATGAACTTACAGAACATTTTCATTCATCTTACGAATTCATAAAGGGGGAATTTTTATGTCAGCAAACAGTATTATCGCAAATTGCAAATATCAGCTTTACAGATTGAGATTTGTTCCGTTATTTTACCTTATTGGGACGATCGGTTCTCTGCTGATTTCCGCAACAATTAGATCTGTCGCCGAAAAAGTCCCGTTCAGTCTTCGTGAAACGGGGCAGAACGGATTTGATGTTTTTATGGGCTTTTTCGTATTCGGATTTATATGTGCATACATCACTGATTTCTTCAACACCGCTGCCGCAAACGGCACATCAAGGACAACAGCCTGTGTTTCTGTATATATTTCCTCGGTGATATTTTCTGTAGTATCGGCACTTGAAGTTTCCGTTATTTACCCTATTATGTCATTGATAACGGGAGATGACGAAATGTGGGGTGCATCGCTCTACGGTGTAAAGTACGTTCTGTATGATGCAGGCTGGAGCAATTTTGCAGTAAGACTTCGTTTTTTGGGCATAGCCATATTCAGCTACATTGCATTGTGTGCAATCGTTATACTGATCGCTTCAGTTTCATACAAACTTTCTAACCGGGTAGCTTTGATAATCACACTTTTGTTAATCTTTATCCCAACGGGAGGAATTTATTTTGCACTGGGAGAAGATGCATTGGCATCATTCTGGTGCAGTGTTGTGAAATTGGTCGGACTTGCAGATCTTGTTGATCCGAGTTCGGATGCTACGTTTATAGGGAATGCCTCACAGGGTGCTGCGGTATTCATCGGTACTTCGCTGATATTGCTGCTCTTATCCTGCCTTATCACAAGACGCTCTTCGGTCAAGCCGCTCGCCATAAAGGGCAGCTGATATTATGCTACACACCAATTAAAACTATACAAAAAACCAAGCAAAAACTCATAGCTGTTATAAACAGGTTTATATAGATTTTGCGCAGATTTTTTGTATATAGTTTTATTGGTGTTCAGCATTACCGCCTCATAAGAATTTGAAACACTTATGCGGCGGTAATTTTTGCTTTTTAACTTAAATTAACATAAAAATTCTTGACATTTGAAAAGCGCTAATGTATAATTAAAAAGTAATTGCGATGATTCGCAGCAATTGATTTTACAGAGGAGTGAGATTTAATGGACGTGGGAAGTACAGGTATAAAACCTCGAGGTAGCAAGTGCGAAGCGACGGTTTCGGAAGTGTCCCCGTTCGTTTCGTAATTTCACTTTAATGTTTTATGCCTCCCGCTTTTTTATTATGGAGCTGACGAAGCGAAACAACGCTTTGCCGTGTTCCGAAAGATGAGGAGGAATTTTTATGGAAAAAGATACCGCTGTACAGCTTTTGACCGAGCGCAACTTCGCCAAGCTCAAATCCGAGCTTTCTGAGATGAATCCTGCCGATATCGCTACTCTCGTTGAAGAAATGGACGAGTTTGACGAGTTTGGCGAGCGCGAACTTACACTTTTATACCGAATTTTGCCGAAAGAGATCGCCGCCGAGGTTTTCACCTATATGAACAGCGACCTCCAGCGTGTGCTTATCAATGCCCTTTCCGATAAGGAACTCCACGATGTCATCGATGAACTTTACATGGACGATACCGTTGACCTTATCGAAGAAATGCCTGCGAACGTTGTTTCCCGTATTCTCAAAAATACCGATCCCGCAACGAGAAATCAGATCAACGAGCTGTTAAAGTACCCGAAAGACAGCGCAGGTTCGGTAATGACGACCGAGTTCGTCTACTTCCGCGCAGACCTCACCGTTAAAGAGGGCTTCGACCAGATACGAAAGATCGGTCTTGCAAAGGAAACCGTTTATACCTGCTATGTAACACAGAACCGCAAACTTCTCGGCGTTGTTTCACTGCTCGATATGCTTGTTTCGGATTATGAAACCCCCGTTTCCGATATAATGGAAACTAACTTTATCTGCGTAAACACTCACGATGACCGTGAAACAGCCGCGCAGATGCTTTCAAAATATGACCTTGCCGCTATTCCCGTCGTTGACAGCGACGGAAGAATAGTCGGAATCCTCACATTCGACGACGCTATGGACGTTATCCGTGACGAGGATATGGAGGACATGGAGATCATGGGTGCTATGCTCCCGTCTTCGTCAAGCAAGACCTACCTCAAAACGAGCGTGTTCTCACTCTGGAAACAGCGTATCCCGTGGCTGATGCTCCTTATGATATCGGCAACATTTACGGGAATGATACTCACGCATTTTGAGAGCGCACTTGCTGTTGTTCCTGCACTGACAGCCTTTATCCCGATGCTTATGGATACGGGCGGAAACTCGGGTTCGCAGTCGTCCGTTACGATAATCCGCGGAATCTCGCTTCAGGAAATTGAATTTTCCGATATTCTCAAAGTAATGTGGAAAGAACTCCGCGTCGGCATACTCTGTGCCGCAACAATGGCAGTTGTCGTATTCGCAAAGGTAATGCTCATCGATCAAAAGGGCGCGACTATTGCGATGATAGTTGCGCTGACGATATTCTTTGTAATAATCGTTGCAAAGCTTGTCGGCTGCTCACTTCCTATGCTCGCAAAAAAGCTTGGATTCGACCCTGCTGTAATGGCTTCGCCGTTTATCACAACTATTGTCGATGCACTTGCACTTCTTGTATATTTCCTTATCGCTTCGAGAGTGCTTGCATTCTGATTTAAGTAAAAAATATACCGTCGAGTTGATTCGACGGTAATTTTTATGCAAAAACGCCGCACAACTTTTCATTGTGCGGCGTTTGTTATACTAAGAAAACGCTGATTAATACGTTTTTGCCATTTTTCAAAATGTTTATGTCAAA
>UQKC01000051.1 GCA_900541495.1 uncultured Ruminococcus sp.
ATTTCTCAAAATGGCAAAACGAACGCTTCGCTTTAATCAGCTTTTTCCTAAAAGATTATAACACATACTCTTTTTGCTGTCAACCGAGCGGAATTTTGTCATTGGTGCAGAACTTTTCACACAATTTTATAGAAAAACAGATAAAATTGCTATATTTCATATAAACTTAATAAAAAGTTCACATAAAAAGGCTAAAGTTATTCCGTTAAGAGCCGATATATAGTTTGAAAGTAAAGAGAAAAGTCAAAAAGACTTTCCCGAAGCTTCAAATATGCAGGCGGAAGGAATCTGACCCCAATAGCGCTAAAGGGAATTTGACCGAAAGCTGCAAAATTTTTTTAAGAAATCTGAAAGGATTCGGATTTCGCCTATAATACAGGAGGTATAATTATGGTAGTACAGCACAACTTAACAGCGATAAACGCTAACAGATACTTTGGTATGAACAATACCAAGCTTTCTAAGTCCCTCGAAAAGCTTTCTTCCGGCTATGCGATCAACCGTGCAGGCGATAACGCTGCAGGCCTCGCAGTTTCCGAAAAGATGAGAGCTCAGATCTCCGGTATCAACCAGGGCGTTAAGAACGCACAGGACGGTATCTCAATGGTTCAGACCTTTGAAGGTGCTCTCACAGAAACAGACTCCATTCTCCAGAGAATGAGAACTCTTGCAACACAGTCCGCTAACGGCACATATCAGAACGATGTTGACCGTGAAGCTATCCAGCTCGAATTCGATCAGCTTAACGACGAACTCAATCAGATCGCTGATACAGACTTCAACGGCGTTGTAGTTCTCAACGGTGGCGAAATGGCTGACGGCCTCAAGGCTGTAAACGGCGAATTCAATTACGCTGACGCTAAAAGAGATGCACAGCAGGTTGGTTCTGCTGGCGGTTTCGTTACAAATATCAGTAAGGATATGACAGCTGCTGAGGCTAAGGCTCTTAAGGCTGAAACAGTTACATTTACTGCCTCTGTAGGTGATGATGGTAAAGTTACTTGGGCTGCTTCTGCCGGTAACCTGAATGGTACAGTAGGCACAGAAGATAACGGTGGTTTCTCTTATGCAAATGCTAAGGTTCACGTTGATTCCAGTAAGATCGTTGCTGGTGATACAATCGTACTCGAGATTGCTCCCGGCGCAGATGCTAATGTAGCTGAGGCGAAAGTAATTGGTACTAATACTGATTACGGCACAACAGTTAAGACTGAGATCGATGGTAAGAAGCCTGCACTTACACTTGTAGCAGCTACAGCTGCTACATCTGAAAAGGTAATCAACGCTCAAAATGCTCTCGATAAGCTTTCTGTATCCATCACAGCTGCAAAAGGCAGTGACGAAGCACAGGTTAAGCTTAACGGCAAGGCTCTTGGCAAAGATGCTACTACATATGCTGAGTTTGCAAAGACAGAGGACGGCGGATACCTCGGTGCTAACAATGCTGGTGAAATTAAGTATTTTGAAAAGGGCGATGCTACAGGAGTTGTAATTGGTACTTTGAGTAACATTGCTGATGGCAAGATAACACTTGCTGCTGCTGCAACAGCTTCCGGTACAGCTACAATTGATTACAATGTAACTAAGGGTACATACAAGCCTGCTCAGGGACCAACAATCAACCTTGTTGAACCTGATTCTAAGGTTTCCCAGTCTAACTCAAACAATGCTTCTGCTGCTACACTTACATATAAGGACAACATCACTCTTCAGGTTGGCGCAAGAACTAAGGATAGCGTAAACTTCACATTTGCTTACGATTCCAACGGTCTTGGTGATCTTAAGGCTGATATGGACTGCTCCGCAAGAGGACTTGGAACTGACAAGCTTTCACTTGCTACACAGGAATCCGCTAACACTGCTATCGACAAGATCGATAACGCTCTTAACAAGGTTTCCATGGTAAGAGGTACATTCGGTGCTGTTCAGAACAGACTCGAACACAAGATCGATAACCTCAACACCACAAGCGAGAACCTCACATCTGCTGAGTCCCGTATTCGTGATACTAATATGGCAGAAGAAATGATGAACTTCACAAAGAATCAGATCCTCAGCCAGGCTTCTCAGTCTATGCTCGCTCAGGCAAATCAGCTTCCTCAGGGTGTTCTCTCACTCCTCCAGTAAGTTTGATACTGCTGATTCAGAGTTTATCATTGCAGCTTAAATGCGCTTAATAACTGCATAAAATTATCCTCCTCGGTCATTCGATCGGGGAGGATTTTTTTTAATATATTATAGTATACCCTTTAAAATTTGTGTAACAGCTTTTTCGTTGACAAAACCTGCCGAAAGTGATATAATTGTCTCGAATTTTGGGTTTATGAAAAAGAGGTCTGAAAAAAATGAAGTATCTTAAACAATTCGGCATCATACTTGCGATCTCGTTTATCGGCGAGATACTCAACGCAGTTCTGCCGCTGCCTATCCCTGCAGGAATTTACGGGATAGTGCTGCTTTTTATCCTGCTTGAAACAAAGGTCATCAAGCTTGAAGCGGTCAAGGAAACGGGAAATTTCCTTATCGATATTATGCCCGTTATGCTCGTTCCGCCTGCTGTTGAGCTTATGGACTACTGGGGTATCGTCAAGCCGCAGGTGCTCAAATATGTCATTGCGACGGTCGTTTCAACTATCGTTGTAATGATAGTTTCGGGACTTGTGACCGAGGGCATTATCCGTTTAAGAAAGAGGGCGAAGTCCGAATGAAAGAAATGCTGACAAATTCCGTATTTTTCGGAGTATTTATAAGCGTTGGCTCGTACATACTTGCCGATATACTCAAAAACAAGTTCAAAACTCCGCTTCTGAATCCGCTGCTCATTTCAACGGCGGTGACAATCGCTGTTCTCGCGCTCGGCGGAATGGATTATGAAAGCTATCAGACGGGCGGAAAGTACCTCAACTACTTCCTCACGCCTGCAACGGTCTGCCTTGCGATACCGCTTTATGAGCAGTTTGAAAAGCTGAAAAAGAACGCGGCTGCGATAATGATAGGAATTATCTCGGGTATGCTGACAAGCTTCTGCTCGATACTCGTTATGGCGCTGATAATGAAATTCTCGCACGAAGAATATGTAACATTCCTGCCGAAGTCTATCACGACGGCTATCGGCGTTGGCGTTTCGGAGGAGGTCGGCGGTTATGTCGGCGTTACGGCGGCTGTTATCGTTATAACGGGTATTATCGGAAACATCATTGCGGAGGGCATTTTCAAGCTTTTACACATCAACGAACCCGTCGCAAGGGGAGTTGCGCTCGGAACTTCTTCGCATATCCTCGGCACGGTCAAGGCGCTTGAACTTGGTGAAACGGAGGGAGCTATCAGCTCGCTTTCCGTTGTAACGGCAGGACTTATGACGGTTATATTTGCGCCGATATTCGCAAACTTTATGTAAGACGCAAAGGAGATAAACTATGTACAAACTTGCAGTTTTTGATATGGACGGAACGATACTTGACACGCTCGAAGACTTAAAGGACAGCACGAATTATGCGCTTGAAAAGTGCGGCTATCCGACGAGAACTTATGACGAAGTTCGCAGATTCGTTGGAAACGGCATAAGAAAGCTCATCGAACGAGCAGTCCCCGAGGGTCTGGCCGTTGAGCAGATCGACCGTGTACACGAAGTTTTCACGGAGCATTACAAGGTGCATTGTGCCGACAAGACCAAGGCTTATGACGGCATAAAGCCGCTTTTGGAAAAGCTTCGTGCGAGCGGCGTAAAGACAGCTGTTGTTTCAAACAAGGCTGACTACGGCGTTCAGGAGCTTTGCAAGGAATATTTTGACGGACTTTTCGATTATGCAGTCGGCGAACGCGAGGGCATACGCAGAAAGCCTGCGCCCGACGCTGTGAACGAGGCTTTGAGGGTTCTTGGAATGAGTAAGAGTGAGGCTGTTTATATCGGTGACTCGGATGTTGACTTTGAAACGGCAAAAAATGCGGAGCTGCCGTGCATTTCGGTGCTTTGGGGCTTCCGTGACGAAGAATTTCTGCGCGAAAAGGGTGCAACGCTGTTCGTTCACGACCCTGCGGAGATATATGACATTGTAATGGCTTGAAAGGCGGTATAAGATGTACACACCCAACGAAAAACGATACGAAAAAATGGTTTACAACCGCTGCGGAAAGAGCGGTTTGAAGCTGCCTGCGGTTTCGCTCGGCTTATGGCAGAATTTCGGTCACACGGGCGTTTTTGCGAATGCGGAGGAAATGGTCCACACGGCGTTCGACCTTGGTATCGTTCATTTTGACCTTGCGAACAACTACGGAAACCCTTACAACGGCAGTGCGGAGGAAAACTTCGGCAGGATACTGGACAGGGGAATGAGAGAATACCGTGACGAGCTTTGCATTTCGACAAAGGCAGGCTACGATATGTGGGAAGGCCCTTACGGTGACAAAAACGGTTCGAGAAAGTACCTCACCGCTTCGCTCGACCAGAGCCTTAAAAGAATGAAGCTTGATTATGTTGATATTTTCTATCATCATATTTTTGACCCGAACACGCCGCTCGAAGAAACTGCGCTTGCGCTCGACAATGCTGTTCATCAGGGCAAGGCGCTTTATGTCGGCATTTCCAACTACAACACTCAGCAGACAAAGGAAATTACGGCTATTTTCGAGGAACTGCACACGCCGTTCATAGTTAATCAGCCGTCCTATTCGATGCTCAACCGCTGGATAGAGCGTGACGGTTTGGACAAATATGCTGAGGAAAACGGCATCGGGCTTGCGGTATTTTCGCCGCTTTACCAAGGCTTCCTCACGGGACGCTATTTAAAGGGAATCCCTGCTGATTCGCGTGTTGGCAAGGGTGCGACCTGGATAGGCAACGAGCTTGACGACAAAATGCTCGACCGTCTTAACAAGCTCAATTCCATTGCGGCAGGAAGAGGACAAACGCTGTCGCAGATGGCGCTTTCGTGGGTGCTTCACAACAAGGCTGTTGCGACGGTGCTTATCGGAGCGAGCCGTCCCGAGCAGATAAAGGAAAATGCTGCCTGCATCGAACATCTTGATTTCACAGATGCGGAGATCAAGGAGATAGAAGAGCTTATAAAATAAAAAAACAGCGTACATTCGTATTTGTGAATGTACGCTGTTTTTTAATTTGTGCGCTGCTTTTTGCGGCTGACTTTATTTTTATACATTTTCGCGTCTGCTTCTTCAAGAAGCTCATCAATATCAAGGTCGGGAGTGAAAAGGCGCATTGCAGAGCCGATGCTTGCCGATATTTCATAAGGCTTGCCCGAGGATTTGTTAGTTTCCGAGAGGGCAAGGTTGAAGCGTTCTGCACGAATGACCTGATCGATATTGTTATATTTTCCGACACCTATCATATAGAATTCATCGCCGCCTGCGCGGACGCAGATCTCGTTATTGCGCTTTACGCTGCTGACGGCTGCGGAGATAGCGTTTATTCCGTAGTCGCCCTCGCTGTGACCGTAGGTATCGTTGATATGTTTAAGGCCGTCCATATCGATGACGAAGACCATGACGGAATCGCCTGTATTTGCGGTGCTTAAAAGCTCACGGATATTAACGTCCATTCCGCGGCGGTTATAAAGACCCGTCATAGCGTCACGCTCGGAGAACTTGATTATCTCTTCACGGATACGGAGCATTTCGAGGCAGTTATTGACATTACGCATCCAGTTGACGATGACCGTACTCATTTTCTTTTTGGTGGAAAGCTTGCTTTCTAGGACGGCATAGCCCATTGAATACTCGTTGAAGTGGACGGGCATAAAGTAGAAAACGGACGGTTCGCTGCGTTCTTCGAAAAGTCTCGGGATCATGGTTTTGGTATCAAAAGCGCGTTTGAACTCAAAGCCTGAGAAATCTTCGGCAGAATCATCGTTATGGATATGGCTGTTATAGCCGACGGCAAGGATCATTTTGTCGGGGTAGCCGTTGATCTGGCGTTCCGAGGTATCGAGGAAATTCTCGTTCAGGCAGAGATAAAACCTATCGAGCGGTTCGAGGAGGTAAACGTGGTGTGTTATCTTCTTAAGACCGTCGGTGATGCTTTCGGCGCTCGTGAGGTCTTCGAGCATATAGCTTTTGAGAAGCAGGCTGATATCATAATCCGAATCGGCGAGCTTGCCGTTATGGTAGTTGTGGTTGACATTGAAAAGTGAGCCGTAGAGACGGCTGCGAAGATACTCATAGTTTTCCTGACAGCCGCAGCTTGAACAGATTTTCAGTCCTGTTTCGGGAAAATCGGGTGGGTCAAGGACAGGCATATCGGGTTCGATGATTGAACGCAGCTTATTTACTGCGAGGGCGGCTGCGAGCGGCACGTTCGGGGCGTATGTTGTGATAGTGATGCTGTTGAGTGCGGCTTCAATGGTCGCATCATAGCCTGTAATGATGATCTGATCGGGGACTTTTATGCCTTTTTCGGTAAGGCGGCGTTCAAGACCTATCGCCATGTGGTCGCTGGCGCAAATTACGGCTTCGGGCATCGGAACTTCGCCGTCGGCAATGGAATCGGCAAGTTTTTCACCGCCGCTGTACCAGAAATCGCCGTAGAAAATGTTGTTTTCGTTTATTTTTATGTTTCGTGATGAATATTCATCGAGGTAGCCGCCGAGGCGGTTGTTGGAAACGGCATAGTCCTTCATTCCCGTGAGAAAATATACCTTTTCGGGGTCACATTTATGGACATCGAGGATATGCGAGGTAATTTCGGCGAAAGCACCTCTGTCGTCTGTGGTGACAACGGGATAATCGCCGTACGGGTAGTCGAGGAGAATGATAGGCTTTGTTGATTTTTTGCCGATATATTCCATTATCTCATCGAGCTTCTTGTATTCCTCGTTTTCGGAGAGCAGGATCGGAGGAATTATCAGTCCGTCGATAAGGTCGAAGTTGATAAGCTCGAATATATTCAATTCGCCTTTTAAATAAGGTGTAAAATAGTGGCAGACCTGAACGAGCGGAGAAAATGCCGCTACGTCATAGTCATAAAGGCGGCACTGTGCGAGCAGGCCTTCCATTATGCGATGCTGATATATTCCCTCGGGGTTTGCTGTCAGAACCCCTATAAGCTTCCTCTTAGCCATAGGCTCTCCTTCTAAAGATAACGTGTAAACAATTAAATATGTATGTAAATAAACAAAGAGATCGTGCGACGATATATTATGTAGTTATATGTTACCAAATATATATTTATATTATGTTAAGATTATATGTTAATACTGTTAATCGAGTCAAAATTTAGCGTAAATAATAGTGAATTTGTGAAAAATTGCGGTTGACAAGCTTTGAAAAGTATGATATATTAGCTTTAATGTACTCATAGTGGAGTACAAAAATAAATTTTATCTTTAGGAGAGGTAATAATTATGAAATTTTCAAAGCTTTTAAGCACAGCTTGTGCAGCAGCTATCGCAGCTTCCGCACTCGCAATCCCTGCTTCTGCAGATGATGTTTCCTACCACGCATATCTCGGCGTTCAGTCTGCAAGCTACACATTCAGAAATGCTTGGAACGATGCAACCTACGGTCAGGGCGTGACTTCCGATGACGGAATGGTTTATTTTGATCAGCTCACAGGTTGGGAAAATCCCGGCAACATCGCTGTAAACAAGGGCGGTGTATTCACAGATGCAGAGATCACAGGCGACGGTACATACAGCGTTTCCGTTACTGATTTCGATTTTGGTGAAGATGAAACACTCAACCTCCTTTTCGTTTCCACGGATATCCCTCTTGATGCAGGCATCACAATTTCTGATGTTAAGGTCGTTATGGACGGCAACACAAAGTACACATTTGATGAAGCTTACCTCAGCCCTGATGAAAAGGAATACATGAGCCCTATGTGCATCAATATCTGGAACGAGGATCTCGGCAAGCAGGACGGACTTTTCGGCTACATGATGCCTACAGATTCTATCGAACTCCAGTTCACAGTTTCCGGCACAGGCGTTGAAGCTGAAACAACAGAAGCTGCTGCTGAAGAAGTTACCGAAGCTGAAACAACAGAAGAAGTTACAGAAGCAGAAACAACCGAAGAAGTAACAGAAGCTGAAACTGAGGCTGAAACAGAAGCAGAAACTGAAGCTGCTGAAACAGAAGCCGCTGCTGCTGACACACAGCCTGCAGAGGAATCCTCTTCCTCCAACGTTGGCGTTATCATTGCTATCGTTGCTGCTGTAGTAGTTGTTGCAGTTGTAGTTGTAGTAGTTGTTAAGAAGAAGAACTAAATCCCTGCGGACGATGTTCATTTGTTGATAAATGAATTAACAGCTGCTTGGTTGATCAAAACTTTATGCTGCCCGATATCGGTATTATTTTTACAAAGCCGATATCGGGCGGCTTTGTTTATATTCAACAAAAATTATCATCTAACATTATATAATATAGGCATTGTTTTGACTTTTGAAAAATGTTATAATCAGATTGTAACAATAGCACTTTGGAAGAAATGTATGTTTTTGACAGAGTGTAAACGATTGCAGAACTTTCCGTAATGTTCTGCATAATTCCTCAAAAGGAGAGAGAATATGAAATTCAAGAAAATTGCAGCCGGAGTTCTTGCTCTGGCAATGGCTGCTTCATTTGCAGGCTGCGTCAGCAACACAGCAAATGATACGGCTTCAACAACAGCATCGGCAAGCGCAGACGCTGACAACGGCGGTGACGCAGCTGCGGATGACGGTGACAGCTCCGCATCTTCCGGCGAAGTTGCTTCATTCTCCGAGCTTTACGGTGATGAGACCATTCAGCTCACAGCTTACAGCCAGCTCGCTAACTACTCCGGCAAGCTCACAGGCTGGTTCGCTAAGATCTTAAAGGACAAGTTCAACTGCGAGATCACAATTATTCCTGAGGCTGACGGCGCATTCGATACAAGAATGGAAGCAGGCGACCTTGGCGACCTCGTTGTTTTCGGTTCGACGGGCACAAACTATCAGAGAGCTGCTCTCGGCGGACTTCTCTTCGACTGGAACGAAGATGATATCCTTTCCGATTACGGTCCTTACATAAAGGAACATATGCCTTACGCTATTCAGAACAATGCTCAGCTCAGCAATTCTTTCGGCGCAGGCGAAACAGTTTACGGTATCGGTCACAACATCGCTACCAACCCTGAGGATCATGAAGCGTTCTTCTATACAATGGACGTTCGTTACGATCTTTACAAGGAACTCGGCTATCCCGAGGTAAAGACTATCGATGATTTCTATGATCTTATGGTTGCTATGAAAGAGATCTGCCCGACTGATGAAACAGGCAGCGAAACTTATGCAACATCCCTCTGGCCTGACTGGGACGGCAACATGGTAATGTACGTTAAGGCTTTCGCAACCTGCTATTACGGCTTCGATGAAATGGGCTTCGGTCTTTACGACGTTGAGAACGGCACATATCACGATGCCCGTGAGGAAGACGGTCCTTACATGAAGTCCCTCAAGTTCTTCAACAAGCTTTATCAGGCAGGTCTTATCGACCCTGACTCCATGACACAGACCTACAACGAAATGGCTGAAAAGGTTACCGCAGGCGGTACATTCTTCTCTATCTTCGACTATGCAGGTTCTGCACTTTACAACACAGAAGAGCATCTTGCAGAGGGCAAGGCAATGTACCCTGTTGTTCCCGAAGATGCAACACCTCTTTGCTACGGTATGAACGTACTCGGCGGCAACAGAGTTTGGACTATCGGCGCTAAGACTGAATATCCTGAGCTTTGCATGGCTATCATCAACTACCTTGCAACTCCTGAGGGATATATGACATACTGGTATGGTCCTAAGGATCTTTGCTGGTACTATGATGAAGAGGGCAACTCCTGCCTTACCGAATTCGGTGAGACCTGCCAGGCTGACAAGAAGGGCACAAAGATGCCTGATGAATGGGGCGGCGGTACATACGATGAAGGTTCGTTCCAGGTAAACAACACAACTTGGACAAGAGATGCTACCAACCCTGATTCCAACGGCGATACATACAACTATCAGAACTGGAAGAGCAGACGTTCCAACGCTACTTATGATATCCTTGCTGACTGGAGAGAACACACAGGCTGCTACGATACACAGGAATATATGAACACTGTTAACTACAAGGTTTCCCTTGCAACAGCTTACTCTGAATCTGCACAGTCCGATGACCTTAAGGTTGTATGGCAGCAGGTTGCAAAGTGCATCGTTGACTACTCCTGGAGAGCTATCTACTCCACTTCCGATGAAGAATTCGACAAGAACGTCAGCGAAATGCTTGCTAAGTGCAAGGAATACGATCCTGACGATCAGTGCCTTAACTGGTGCTTGAACGAAGCAGCACTCAGATGCTCTTACGAAGATCAGGTTAGATAAGATAATTTAACTTAATGCAACGAGGCTTCTGCGGACGATATGTCCTGCGGAAGTCTCGTTTTTTAGGAGAAACAGTTATGCTTAACGAAAAGCTTATAATTGAAATGGCAAAATTCGACTGCGGCGACCCTAAGCGGATACAGCATTTCACCAAGGTATATGAATATGCGCACACTATCGGAGTGCTTGAAAAGCTTGATGAAAAGACTCAGAAAATTCTTGATACAGCTTCGATAATGCATGATATCGGCATAAGACCGAGCGAGGAGAAATACGGACGCTGTGACGGCAAGCTTCAGGAGCAGGAAGGTCCTGCTTATGCACGGGAAATGATGAACAAATTCCCCGAGATATCGTCCGAGGAGGCGGAGAGGGTATGCTTTCTTATCGGGCATCATCACACCTACACGGGAGTGGACGGTTTGGACTGGCAGATACTTCTTGAAGCGGATTTTCTCGTCAATGCGTATGAGGACGGGCTTTCAAAGGAGAGCATAAAGACGTTCCGCGAAAGGGTTTTTCGCACGAAAACGGGAACTGCGCTGCTTGACATAATGTACGGGATTTGAATTTTTTGGTGAAATAACTGTGAAAACCCTTGTAAAATATCAACCTTTGTGGTAGAATATAATTTGTACGAAAAATATTCTGAAAGGATGATATATATGGCAAAAAGACCACTCGTGCCGATCACACTTCTCACAGGTTACCTCGGCGCAGGAAAAACTACACTTATCAACCACGTTCTGAACAATCAGGAGGGTTATAAAACCGCTGTTATTGTCAACGATATCGGCGAAGTAAACATCGATGCTGAGCTTATTCAGAAGGGCGGCACTGTTACACAGAAGGACGATAACCTCGTTCCGCTTTCCAACGGCTGTATCTGCTGTACGCTCAAGGTCGATCTTATGAATCAGATCACAGACCTCATCGAAACGGGCAAGTTCGACTACATTCTTATCGAAGCAAGCGGTATTTGCGAACCTCTCCCGATCGCACAGTCCATTTCCGTTCTCGAGGGCAAGGTAGACAAGCGTTATCCTGCTATCTGCCGTCTTGACAACATCGTTACGGTTGTCGATGCACTCAGAATGGCAAGCGAATTCGGATGCGGCGATGATCTTCTTGCTGATGATATCGGCGAAGAGGACATTGCAAATCTTCTCATTCAGCAGATCGAATTCTGCACGACTATTATCCTCAACAAGGTGGACAAGGTAACTCCCGACCAGCTCGGCAGAGTTAAGGCTATGATAAAGACACTTCAGCCTAAGGCTAAGATAATCGAGGCAAGCTACGGCGAAGTTGCTGTTTCCGATATCCTCGACACAAAGTCTTATGATTTTGAAGAAGCTGTTACTTCCGCAGGCTGGGCAAAGGCTTACGAAGAGGGCGTTGACGAGGAAGACGAGCACGAGCATCATCATCACCACCACGATCATGATGACGATGACCACGATCACGACCATGAGCACGAACATCATCACGATCATGACCATGATGAGCACGACCATGATCACGATGAGCATGAGCATCACGAACACAAGTATGATGAATTCGGCAATTGCAGCTGCGGACATCATCACGACCACGAACACAACGATGAAGAGGGCGAGGCTGAGGAATACGGCATCGGTACTTTCGTTTACCGCCGCCGCAGACCGTTCAATCAGGACAAGTTCGGTGAATTCGTTGAGAACTGGCCTAAGTCCATAATTCGCTGCAAGGGTATGCTTTGGTTCTCCGATGACCGCGACAACGCTTATGTTTTCGAGCAGGCAGGCGTTCAGATCAACGCTACCGAATTGGGTAAGTGGTTTGCTTCCGCTCCGGAAAAGGAGAGAAAGCGTCTTCTCAAGCAGTATCCCGAAATTGCTGAGGACTGGGACGAAATTTACGGCGACCGTGAGATAAAGCTTGTATTTATCGGTCAGAAAATGGACAAGCACGGCATTACCGATGCTCTTGACGCTTGTCTTGACGACTGATCTCAAAAAAATTTTTCTGTTACCACTTGACAACGCAGAAAATTGTGCTATAATAAAATTTATAGAAGTAAACCGATGATTAAGATTAGTAACCGAGATCAATTCGCTTCCAGAGAGCCGCAGTTGGTGAAAAGCGGTGCGCAATATCTCAGTGAATGGACTTATGAGGGTCAACTGAACGAGAAATTCAAGTAGGAAGAACGTTTTGCATACGTTATAATGCTTTCGAGTGCGCTCTTTTATGGGCGAATTTGGGTGGTACCGCAGGATATAACAGTCTTGCCCCTTTGTATTTGGGGCAAGGCTTTTTTTATTGCTTTTGGACCGTGTGAATAGCGGTTTGAAATAAATCAATCATTCATTCCTATTTAAATTAAGGAGAGAGAATTATGAAAATGAAGAGAATTATGGCTGCAGTAGTTGCAGCAGCAATGACACTTGCTTTCGCAGGCTGTTCATCAACAAACACAGACACAAACGCTGATGCGAATGCTGAAACAAGCGCAGCTGCCGATGCAGCAGACACAACTGCCGAAAAGGACAGCTACACTATCGGTGTTATCCAGTACGGCAGCCACCCGTCGCTTGACAACTGCTATCAGGGCATTGAAAATGGTCTTATGTCAAGCTCTATCGCTGACAAGATCACTATCGACCGTCAGGACGGCAACTTCGACAGCGCTACCTGCGACTCTATCGCAAAGAACATGGCATCGAAGAACTATGACCTTATTTTCGCTATCGCAACTCCTGCGGCTGTTTCCGCTTACTCCGCAACACAGAATTCACAGACACCTGTAATCTTCACAGCTGTTTCCGACCCTGTTGCAGCAGGTCTTGTTGAGAGCCTTGACGCAGGTTCTAAGAACTGCATCGGTACTTCCGATATTCTTGACCTCGAAGCTCAGGTCGCTCTTATCCAGGCACTTCAGCCTGATGTAAAGACAATTGGTATTCTTTACACAACTTCCGAAGCAAACTCCGTTTCCAACCTTGCAAGACTTGAAGAGATAACAAGCACAATGGGCATCACTGTTGAATCTCAGGGTGTTCAGGGTGCTGCTGATATCCCACAGGCTGCAGCTTCACTCGCTGCAAAGGTTGACTGCATCAACAACTTCACAGACAACAATGTTGTAAGCAACCTTTCTGTTCTTCTTGAAAAGGCTAATGCTGCAAATGTTCCTGTTTACGGTTCTGAGATCGAACAGGTTTACAACGGCTGCATCGCTTCTATCAGCATTGACTACGTTGCACTCGGCGAAAAGACTGCTGAAATGGGACTTGAAGTTCTCAACGGTGCTGATCCTCAGACAATGGCTGTTGGTACTATTACAGAGGGTACTCCCGTTGTAAACACTGATGTACTTGCACAGTTTGGCATTGAGCTTCCTGAATCTTATGCAAATGCAGAAAAGGTTACAACAGGCGGCAATTCCGAAGAATAATTTATAACAAATTACTGCGAAGTGAATGAAAATTTGCTTCGCGGCTTAAAGCGGCGGAAAATGCTCCGCTGTTTTAAGCTGCGAAACAGTGGCGACACCGACGAGGTCGGTTCTGATTTTTACGGAGGAATTATATGAACGTTATTCTCAATATTCTGATAGTAACTCTTGAAGAGGGTCTTATGTATGCGCTTATGGCTCTCGGAGTTTACATCACCTACAGCATACTTGATTTCCCCGACCTTTCGGTTGACGGAACGTTTCCACTCGGAGCTATTCTTTCGGGCATACTTATTATGAAGGGTGTGAACCCGTGGCTTTGTCTGCTCATTGCATTTGCGGTGGGAATGTTGGCAGGAACGGTGACGGGTTTGCTTCACGTCAAGCTTAAAATTCGTCCTTTGCTTTGCGGAATTCTTATTTACACGGGCTGTCTTTCGATAAACCTTGTAATGCTTCTCAAAGGCACGGGAGGAAAGGCTATTGCCACGTTCTTCAACAAGGACACTATCTTCAACAGCTCGCTCGGTGCGCTCATTCCGGAGAGCATTGGCGGATATTATCTCAGAACTACGATAGTTTCACTTATTCTTGTAATTATATGCAAGATCTTGCTTGATCTTTATCTTAAAACGAAGTCGGGACTTCTTCTCCGTGCGACGGGCGACAATGAAAAGTTCGTAACGATGCTCGGTCAGGACAACGGTGCTTCAAAAATTCTCGGACTGGCGATAGGAAACGGTTTTGCGGCTCTTGCAGGTTCGGTAGTTGCTCAGTCAAAGGGTTCTGCCGATCAGCAGATGGGTGTCGGAATGGTGGTTCTTGCGCTTGCTTCGGTAATTATTGGATTGAGTGTATTCAAGAAAGTTTCGTTTATGAAAGCGACGACGATGGTAATTCTCGGCTCGATACTTTACAAGGGCTGTTTGTCGGTTGCGCTTGCGCTCGGTTTGCCGACGGAGTATTTGAAGCTCCTTATGGCGCTTATTTTCACCGCTGCACTCGTATTCAGCAACGGTTTTGGTTTAAAGGGAAGGAGGACTTCCGATGCTTCAGCTAAATAACATAGTTAAGATCTTCAACAAGGGAACTGTTGATGAAAATGTGCTTTTCAACGATTTCAGCTTCAAGGTAAACAAGGGCGACTTCATTTCCGTTATCGGCTCGAACGGCAGCGGCAAGACGACGCTTCTCAACCTTGCCTGCGGAACTATGCAGCCTGACAGCGGTTCTGTAATTTTTGAGGGAAAAGACATCACAAAGGTGAGCGAATACAAGCGTGCGAAGTTTATCGGACGTGTACTTCAGGATCCGAGAATGGGAACTTGCGGAAGTCTTTCCATACTTGAAAATATGGCTCTTTCCGACAACAAGAACCAGGCATACAACCTTTCTCCTGTTATAAACAAAAAGCGTGTAGATTATTACAAGACCTTGCTTGAGCAGTGCGGAATGGGACTTGAAAATCGTATGGGTGTAAAGGTCGGTTCATTGAGCGGCGGTCAGCGCCAGGCTTTGGCACTTATCATTGCGACTATGACGGACATAAAGATGCTCATTCTTGATGAACACACGGCGGCGCTTGACCCGAAATCTTCCGAAACGCTTATGCAGATAACGGATAAGATCGTCAAGGAAAAGCAGCTCACGACGCTTATGGTAACGCACAATCTTCGTTTCGCTGTTGAATACGGCAACAGAATGGTAATGATGCACTCGGGAAATGCTGTGATGAATCTTTCCGAAGAGGAAAAGAAGCAGACGGGCATTGATGATATTCTTGACAAATTCAATGAGATAAGCATTGAAGTAGGCAACTAAGCGGGGAAGCCCCGCGGCAGGTTCGCGCTGCGCTGCACTTCGTTCCGCTTGGTTTGTGTAGGAAATAAGTTTGTGTTCGCGAAGAGGGTTTTTGACGGTTCAAGTTTATTGGATTCGGCAGGGAAGCCCCGTGGCAGATTCGCGCTGCGCTGCACTTCGTTCCGCTTGGTTTGCGTAGGAAATAAGTTTGTGTTCGCGAAGAGCGTTTTTTTACAACTTGATATAAAATAAACGCTTATCAATTTTGCGGTTGATAAGCGTTTATACTATATTCCTTTTTTGCGGATAACGACGCGGAAAACTCTGGCTATTGAGGAAACTGCGAAGATGCCCATTGCAATAGCGCCTGCGGCTGCGAATGCGGCTGTACACTGGTCGGCGAAGCTTTGTGTTTCTCCGTTGATGAGGGCGATCATTGCTTGGTATATAAGTTTTCCCGGGACGAGCGGTATTATGGCGACGACGAGGTACATATTGACGGGGACGTGCAGTCTTCTTGCGAGAAATTCTGAATAGACGGCTATTGCGCAGGTTGCGAAGAAATAGCATAGCGGTTCGCTGCTGCCGCCGAGTTCGGCTGCGTTGAAGATGACTTGGCTTATGACTCCGCCGACTGCTGCGGCGATGATATGGCGAAATCGGATATTGAACTGTATACCGAATGCTATTGATGCGATAAAGCTATACAATGCGGGCAGGACGAGGTCGTTCAGGACATTCATTTTGTTTTAAACACCGCCTTTATTTAAATTCGGAATTATGAATTCGGAATTATGAATTATTTTTTTCGTGGGTAAGGATCTATATTTATTCGTTTAAAAACGCTATTTTTTCAAAAAATCTGTAGGGGACTGGTTTCCCGTCCCGTTTTATTCGATTGTTTTACAACGTTATTTCGCAATTTTATACTAGGGAACCTCTAAAAACCTCCCTCACGGCAAATTTTCTACGACTTGGCGCATCTTC
>UQKC01000052.1 GCA_900541495.1 uncultured Ruminococcus sp.
CGAAAATTTGCGAATAATACAAAGTATTATTTTGTTTCGGTTTTTAGAGAACCCCTTAAATAGATAGATTTTTAAAGTAAACAAGTTAACGAATGAGTAAATTAGGTTTTTAATTTTAAAAGGGACGATCTCTCTTGCAGAGTGCCTTCGTGTAAAGGGAGTTTCGACGTTCTGCTAAAGGTCAAATTGACCTGCGACCAAGGCTGTACCCTCCGGATACCCACCACCCTTTGAACAAAGCGAAATTCTTTAAGAATTAACGTAAACTTTGGTTTGAAATTTATGATTTTCCACATTTTAAATCATGTTTAGTATAAGGACTTGCCGCCTTTGAATAGACTTGTATCAAGTCAATCAATAAAAGGAGGGAGCGTATGGGACTTACAGCCTCAAATACGGGCAAATGCTGCGGCGATATCGAGCATATCACCGCCACGGACAGCGTCGTTCTTGCGCTTGCAGGCAACCCGAATGTCGGGAAATCAACAGTTTTCAACTTTCTTACGGGGCTTCATCAGCATACGGGAAACTGGACGGGGAAAACGGTGCAGAACGCCTGCGGAAGCTTTTCCTGCGGTGAAAATTCATATACCCTTGTCGATATCCCCGGCACATATTCGATACTTGCGCACTCGGCGGAGGAAGAAGCCGCGCGTGATTTTATCTGCTTCGGCGGAGCGCAGGGCGTTGCGGTCGTCTGCGATGCGTCCTGTCTTGAACGAAACCTCAACCTTGTTCTGCAGATACTTGAAATAACGCCGCACGTTATCGTTTGCGTCAATCTTATCGACGAGGCTCGGAAAAAGCAGATATCCGTGGACTGCGAAAAACTTTCATCACTGCTCGGAGTTCCCGTTTATCCTGCGGCGGCACGTTCGGGCGAGGGTATGGAAGCGTTCGCGAACGGACTTTCCGCAATAAAAGATATAACGAGGGAGCAGGCTTTCCGCTGTACTTATGACGAAGAAACAGAGCGCTCCGCCGCCGTTATAGCCGAAAAGCTCGGCGAAGAAAACGGCGGGCGTTTTGCCGCTCTCCGAATTTTGGAGGGTGACGAAAAGCTTTCGCAGAGATTTCTCGAAAGCGCCGATGAAGAAATGCTTACTGTTATTTCAGCGGAAAAGGAACGCCTTGCATCGGTCGGCTATGATGGACAGAAGATACGCGATACTATCGTTACAACACTTGTCCGAAAAGGCGAGGATATCGCAGCGGAATGTGTGCATTTTGGTGATGAAAACTGCCTTAAACGCGACCGCAAAATTGACCGTGTTTTGACGCACAAAGTATGGGGCGTTCCGATAATGGCGGCAATGCTTGCCGTTATATTCTGGATAACGATCTACGGCGCAAATTACCCCTCGGCACTGCTTTCATCGGCGTTCGGCGCGCTCGGGGAAAAGCTCCGTGCGCTTATGGAAATGACTGCCGCTCCGCAGTGGATAAAGGGAGTGCTGCTTGACGGGATCTACCGTATTCTGACGTGGGTGATCTCGGTCATGCTGCCGCCGATGGCAATATTTTTTCCGCTTTTCACATTGCTCGAGGACCTTGGCTACCTGCCGAGAGCGGCGTTCAACCTTGACCGATATTTCAAACGGGCAGGTGCTTGCGGAAAGCAATCTCTGACAATGGCAATGGGGTTCGGCTGCAATGCGGTCGGGATAACGGGCTGCCGCATAATCGATTCGCCGAGGGAAAGGCTCATTGCTATCCTCACGAACAATTTTGTCCCGTGCAACGGGCGTTTTCCTGCGCTTATCGCAATAATAACGATATTTTTTGCGGCAGGAACGGGCGGCTTCGGCGGCTCGCTCATCTCGGTCGGAATATTGATACTTTTTATACTTTTCGGCGTGATGCTGACGCTCTTTATCTCGAAACTGCTGTCAAAAACGTTACTGAAAGGCGAACCGTCCTCGTTTACGCTTGAACTTCCGCCTTACCGCCGACCGCAGATAGGGAAGATACTCATTCGCTCGCTGCTCGACAGAACGGTTTTCGTCCTCGGCAGAGCCGTGACAGCCGCCGCTCCTGCAGGTCTTATTATATGGCTCGCGGCGAATGTTCAAATCGGCGGTGAAAGCATACTTTCAATATGTTCGGGCGCGCTCGACCCATTCGCAAGGATTTTCGGAATGGACGGGGTTATCCTGCTTGCGTTTATTTTAGGTTTTCCTGCGAATGAAATTGTTATTCCGATAATGCTTATGGGATATCTTTCGTCGGGGGTGATGACCGACTACGAGAACCTTGATTCGCTGAAAAATATCCTGCTTGCAAACGGCTGGACACCCGTTACGGCAGTGTGTACGCTGATATTTATGCTCTGCCATTTCCCGTGTTCGACCTCGCTCATGACGATGAAAAAGGAAACGGGCAGTCTGAAATGGACACTGCTCGGTGCGGCGCTCCCAACAGCGGTCGGACTTATATTGTGTGCCGCGGTTTCGGGCGTTTCAAATCTATTTATATAAAAGGAGACCAACTATGGTATATGAACAGTATTATCCCTTTGCGGAGCTGAAATTGGAGTATGAGGACAATGCGCTCGAACCGAATATCGGGCGCTTCACCGTGTTTTTTCACTATAATGAGCATTATCTGCCGACGCTGAAAAAGCTCAATGCAATGGTGCTTGAACAGCCGCAGGCGCAGAATATCAGCCTTGAAAACCTTGCTCACCGGAAAGATATCGATATCGCAAGAGCCGCCGCATCAGTGTTCGGACACGAGCTGTATTTCAAGTCGTTGTCGCCGAATCGGAAAGAGCCGTCCGACCATTTGAAAATGATCCTGAACAAGCAGTTCGGCAGTGTGGAGAAATTTCTCAAAGCGATAAAAGAAACCGCCGCAAAGGTCTATGGTTCGGGTTTTACATGGGTCTGCGAGGACTGCTGCGGAGGTCTGTTTATAATGTCAACGCCGAACCACACGCTGCCCGAGGGTGAAAATATTCGTCCCGTCTGCGCTCTCGATCTATGGGAACACAGCTACTACCTCGACCGTCAGAACCACCGTGATGATTATGTTGATGCGGCGCTTGAAATACTTAACTGGGACGAATTGGAGAGAAACATTTTATATTAATTCGGAATGCGGAATTACTTTGCTCCGCAAATTTATGGCGAGAACCGATTTCCGTAGGGGCGGATTCTATATCCGCCCGTCATTCCCACGAATTATGAAAAATTTTCGTATATAGACGGGGTTCTCCCCGCACCGCAAGTCTGCTTTGCTTTAATCAAATTTTTCGCCGAGCTTTTCTTCCGTGCAGATATTTCCTCCGCACTCGATCGAATCACATTCTATACTGCTTTTGGCATAGAGCGTTGCACAGGATATCTTTCTGCATTCGGAAATATCACCGCAGCGAATGTCGCCGCTTGTGTTGACACTGCCGCTTATGTTTCCGCAGTTGACCTCATTTCCCGAGCTGACATTTCCGACAATGTTTCCGCAGTTGACCTCATTTCCCGAGCTGACATTTCCGACAACGTCTCCGCAGTACACCGCATTGCCTGCAAAAATACCGCCCCCGATATTCTTGCAGGCAATGTCTCCGCCTGCGTGTAAACCGCCGTTAACGTTCTTGCACGCCGCATTGCCTCCTGCGTGCAGACCGCCGCTCACGTCGCCTTTTATGTTTGCATTTCCCCAGATTTCAACGCTGAGCGTTCCCTCAAAGCGCTCGGCTGCGAGGTCGATGTATTTATCCCTGTCCCATTCTTCACTGTCAAGAATTTCGCCGTTGAGGATTTGAACAATGTAGAGCTTGCCGTCATTCGGCAGGGTGAGCTTTTCCGAACCTGTTGCGGTTGGACTTTTGCCGAAGAAAAGGCTGTCGATGCTTACCCCGAAAAAAGCCGCAATATCTGGGATTATGCCGACATCGGGCAGCGATTGCCCCGTTTCCCACTTTGAAACAGCCTGAACGGAAACACCGACTGAATTTGCAAGCATCTCCTGCCCTATGTACATATTTTTGCGGAGGGTTTTGATATTTTCTCCTATGTTTATATTCATATTATCTTATCCTTTTCGTAAAATCAAAAGCTTTTGTTGAATATATTGTAACACGGAAAAAGGTCTGCTGTCAAACGAATGTCAGTTTAATTCTGCGGCAAAAAATCAACCGTCGGTTGAATATGAAGCGGTGGGGATCACTGTTTTTTCTACAAAAAATCCCCGTAAATGTAGGATATCAACGATCGGATATGGAATCCACCCCTGCGTTAAAATGTTGGCTTACGTTCATATCCCGTAGCTGTTCAAGCGATGTCGGCGTGAAATGTTTATCGCTTTCGCTCTGCGCATTTCGCACCGAGGACAATTCGTTTTAGGAAAACAGAATAGGCGCAATTCACATTATTGGCTTTACGAAACCGTGTTTTTCATAGTTCGTTTAACCTATTTCTCGTGAATTGCGCCTTTTTAGCTGTTAGTAATTTCGTTATTGCGGCAAAGCATTATGCTTGTTAGTTTAAGGAATTTCGCTCTTCTGCTAAAGGTCAAATTGACCTGCGACAATGGGACTCCGTCCTCTTGACCCCAGCCAGCCTTTAAACAAAGCGAAATTCTTGCAGAATTAACGTAAACTTTATTTGGCTTCGCAATACTGAACAAAGTTGAGTTTTGCAAATAATTCCGCATTCCGAATTCCTGATTCCGAATTAGTTATTGATGAGCTTGTCTTCGCCGTTCCAGCTGTAGAGCTTTCTGATCTCTTCGCCAACCTTTTCGGATGGGTGTTCAGCGTGGAGCTTTCTCATAGCCTTGAAGTGAACCTGCTTGCCTGCAGGGGACATATCGAGGAGGAATTCCTTAGCGAATGTACCGTCCTGAATATCGGAGAGGATCTTCTTCATTGTCTTCTTGGTTTCTTCAGTTACGAGCTTAGGACCTGTGATGTAGTCGCCGTATTCAGCTGTGTTGGAGATAGAATATCTCATACCTGCAAAACCGGACTGGTAGATAAGGTCAACGATGAGCTTCATCTCGTGGATGCACTCAAAGTAAGCATTTCTTGGGTCGTAGCCTGCTTCGCAAAGTGTTTCAAAGCCTGCCTGCATAAGAGCGCAAACGCCGCCGCAGAGAACTGCCTGCTCACCGAAGAGGTCTGTTTCTGTTTCTGTTCTGAATGTTGTTTCGAGAACGCCTGCTCTTGCGCCGCCGATACCGAGAGCATAAGCAAGACCGATATCCTGAGCGTCGCCTGTAGCGTCCTGCTCAACAGCGATAAGACAAGGAACACCCTTGCCGGCCTGATATTCGCTTCTTACAGTGTGTCCCGGACCCTTAGGAGCGATCATGATTACGTTAACGTCCTTAGGCGGAACGATGCAGCCGAAGTGAATGTTGAAGCCGTGTGCGAAAGCAAGTGTCTTGCCTGCTGTGAGGTTTGGAGCGATCTCCTTATCGTACATTTCAGCCTGCTTTTCATCAGGGATAAGGATCATGATAACGTCAGCAGCCTTTGTAGCTTCTGCAACGGACATTACCTTAAGACCCTGAGCCTCTGCCTTAGCAGCGCTCTTGGAACCTGCATAAAGACCAACAACAACATTTACGCCGCTGTCCTTGAGGTTGAGTGCGTGTGCATGACCCTGTGAGCCATAGCCGATGATTGCAACTGTCTTGCCGTCAAGTCTGCCGAGATCGCAGTCCTGCTGATAAAAGATCTTATTCATTTTAATTTCCTCCATATATGTATTTTTTTATTTGGGAAGTGCCAAAATCCGTGTTTCAAACTTTAGCAAACCCATTTTTGAACTGTGCAGAAAAATTCTGACGCAGAATCAGAAACATTATTACTTGGTCTTAAGGCTCTCCGAACCCTTTTCAATAGCGATAACGCCCGTTCTTACGAGTTCCTTTATACCGTAAGGACGAACAAGCTCCGCAAAGCGCTTCAAAGTCGGCGTTGTATCGCAGATTTCGACAGTTACGGTGTTGGAAGTAAGGTCAACGACCTTTGCGCCCATAATTTCGCAGATAGTGAGGATCTCGCTTCTCTGCGAAGCGTTTGCGTTTATCTTTATCATCTGAAGCTCTCTTGAAATAAACTCGCCCTCGCTGAGATTCTTGACTTTGAGTGTATCGATGAGCTTGTTGAGCTGCTTTTCGAGCTGCTGAGCGGTGTGTTCATCACCGTCTGCAACAATGGTTATTCTTGAAATTTCGGGGTCATCGGTAACGCCTACTGCAAGGCTGTCGATGTTGAAGCCTCTTCTTGAAAATAGTCCCGAAACTCTCGAAAGAACGCCCGCATGGTTCTCAACAAGAACTGAGATCGTGTGTTTCATATATTTTTCTCTCCCTATTATAAAGTGCTTTCGTTTTTGAATACGTTGACTTCAAGCAGGAACGGCTTGTCGGAAGCTGCGAGCTTTCCGATAGCTTCTTCCGCTTCGGACATATTTGAAACGGACATCGAATCAATGCCGTAAGCCTTTGCAAGCATCGCGAAATCAGGGTTTCCGTCCGTAAGACGAACAGCTATCTGCTGATCTTTATATGCCTTTGTCTGAAGCTCACGAACCATTCCGAGACGGTTGTTTCGCATAATGATTATCTTTACGGCAATGTTCTCCTGAACGATAGTCGCAAGCTCCATCATCTGCATCTGGAACGAACCGTCGCCGCAGATAACGACAACTTCCTTGTCGGGTGCAGCCATTTTCGCGCCGACAGCCGCAGGAACGGAGTAACCCATTGTTCCCATGCCGCCGCTCGTGAGGAATCTGCCGCCCTTTTTGATGTTGAAATTGTTGCAAGCCCATATCTGGTTCTGACCGACATCGGCAACGCATACCGAGTTGTCGGGAAGTGCATTTGAAAGCTTGCGGATAAACATCTTCGGGTTGACGTAGCCCTCGGTTTCGTTTTCGGTAGGAACGGAATTCTTTACCTCGTTGAGTTCGGAAAGCCACTCGGAGCGGTCTTTCTTCTCGATGTAGTCGGTAAGCTCTGTAAGGATAGCCTTGCAGTCACCTACAAGCGGGATATCCGTTTCAATGTTCTTGCCTATCTCGGCAGGATCTATATCAATATGTATGATCTTCTTGTTTTCGGCAAGGAAGCTCGGCGAAGTGACAGCTCTGTCGCCAACTCTTGCGCCGATGAGGATAAGCGTGTCGCACTCGCTGACAGCGTGGTTAGCGGTCTTAACGCCGTGCATACCGAGCATACCCATATAAAGTGGGTGATCGGTCGGGAAAAGGCTTATGCCCATCATTGTCGAAACAGCAGGGATACCCGACTTTTCGGCAAAAGCGATAAGCTCGTCCGCAGCGTCGGAGGCAAAAACGCCGCCGCCTGCGCATATAAGCGGCTTCTTGGCAGCTTCGAGAGCCTTTGCGATCTTCTTCACCTGCATGGTGTTGCCCTTGAAAGTGGGCTTGTATGTGCGCATCGCAACTTCTTCAACGGGCTCATACTTGATGACAGCCTGCTGAACATCGATCGGAACATCTATCAGGACAGGGCCTTTTCTGCCCGTTCCTGCAATATGGAAAGCCTCCTTGAAGATTCGTGGGAGGTCGCTTGCGTTCTTGACAAGGTAGCTGTGCTTTACGAACGGCATCGCCGAACCCGTAATGTCTGCCTCCTGGAAAACGTCGCAGCCGATCTGGTCGGTGGAAACCTGACCCGTGATACAGATTATCGGGATACTGTCGGCATAAGCGGTAGCTATCGCGGTAATAAGATTAGTTGCGCCCGGACCCGATGTGGCAATACATACAGCAGGTTTGTTTGTGATTCTTGCATAGCCGTTAGCGGCATGACCTGCATTAGCTTCATGTCTTACAAGGACATGGTGTATATCGCTTTTGTAAAGCTCATCATAGAAAGGGCAGATAGCAGCTCCGGGATAACCGAAGACGACTTTGACACCCTCTTGCTCCAGGCACTTGACCATGGCTTCGGCGGCTTTGATCTTCTCAGTCATCCTAATCACTCCAAACATAATAAATATACCTATTATTATAATGTTATTTCCTTTTAAAGTCAACCGATTTTTTATTAATTTATAAATATTGCGATATTTAATTTAGTTATAGAGGGTATAACATTTGCCATTCGCAATGCTTAATGCGCAATTCGTATTTATTTTGCTCCGCAAATTTACGGCGAAACAACAATTTCCCGAAATAAAATAATTACGCATTACGAATTACGCATTGATAAAATCCTTCAAACATTATTGCATTTACAGCAAAAGTTTGGTATAATTAGTACATTGAATATTTTTCCTAAAAATCGGAAAGGGACGATAATATATGAAGAATACAAAGCGCATTTCCGTTTTTATCGCGGCACTTATATGCATTTCGATGCTCGGCGGCTGCGGAAGCAAAACTGACGATGCAGGCACTTCCGAAACGAGCGAGGCAACAACGGTTGTTACCACCGCTGTTTCGGCAGACGAAAACGCTGTTGACCCGAGCGTACCGTTCGACCTTGAGGGCGGCGTTACCGACAAGATGTACAACCGCGCACTCCTCAGCGAGGGCAACACCTCCCGTCTTGCGGCGGCTATGGAAAAGGCTAAAAATGGCGAAAGCATCACCGTTGCGGCTATCGGCGGCTCTATCACGCAGGGTACGGCTGCTTCAAGCACGAACAGCTGCTATGCTTCGAGATTTTTCTCCTGGTGGCAGGAAAAGTTCCCCGAGTGCGAGGTCAACACCGTTAATGCAGGCATCGGCGGAACGGACTCCTACCTCGGCGTTCACCGCGCTGACGAGCAGCTTCTTTCCTACAACCCCGATGTTGTTGTTATCGAATTCTCGGTAAACGACACGGACAAGACCATGAACAAATACTCCTACGACAGCCTTGTGCGCAAGGTTCTTTCCGCTGAAAACGAGCCTGCTGTCATTCTCCTTTTCACCACGCAGGAGGACGGAACGAGCCTGCAGGACGTTCACAAGGAAATAGGCAAGGCTTACGATCTGCCCATGATAAGCTACCGTGAAGCCGTTTACCCCGAGGTTGCGGCAGGAACTATCAACTGGAAAGACATTTCGCCCGACAACATTCACCCGAACGATATTGGTCACGGTATCATCGGTCAGCTTCTTTCCCGCTATCTTGACGGAATTTACGATTCCGACACGGCTTCTCTCGCTGCTGAAGTGACGGCTTTCGACACAGAGGGCTACACAAACGATTACTACAAGAATGCAAAGCTTGTCAACGCTTCGCAGATCGAATATACTGCCGACGGCTTCGAGGTCGGTCAGAACAAGGTCTACACGCAGTTCCCCGAAAACTGGATAACCGAGGGCGGCGGAACGCTTTCATTCGATGTTGAATGTCAGAACATCGGCATACTTTACCTCAAAACTACGGACGGCAAGAGCGGCACTTACGAAGTTTATGTTGACGGCGAGCGCAAGGGCAAGCTTGAGGGCGACTTCTCGGGCGGCTGGGGAAATTACGCTTTCCCGAAGCAGGTACTTCTTGCAAAGGACACCGAAAAGCACACTGTTGAAATAAAGCCTGCCGAGGGTTCGGAGGACAAGGGCATCACAATTCTTGCAATAATGGAAAGCTAAGGAGAATAAAACTATGAATATCAATGAAAATGAGCTTATAAAGCTTTACGGCGAAGATCAGCTTGACCGCCAGAAAGCACGTTACAAAGCTGCTGAGGAAAGCTTCGTCAAGGAATTCGGCGAGCAGAGCGGCGTGAGAATTTTCTCCGCCTCCGGAAGAACAGAGGTAAGCGGCAACCACACCGACCACAACAACGGCAAGGTTCTTGCGGCGGCTGTAAACCTTGACATCATCGCATACACCGTTCCGACCGATGACGGCATCATTACCGTAAAATCGGAGGGTTATCCACTTTTCACCGTTGACACGAAAGAGCTTGAAGCCAAGGCTGACGAAAAGGACACAACTCCTGCGCTCGTAAGGGGCGTTGCGGCAGGCTTTGCGAAAAACGGACTTAAAATAGGCGGCTTCAAGGCTTATATGACCTCGGACGTTATGAAAGGAAGCGGCGTTTCGTCCTCGGCGGCGTTTGAAGTCCTTGTTGCAAGCATACTTTCGGGACTTTACAATGACAACACCGTGAGCGCGGTAAAAGCGGCACAGATATCGCAGTTCGCCGAGAATGAATATTTCGGCAAGCCGAGCGGACTTCTCGACCAGATGGCGGCTTCGGTCGGCGGCTTCGTTTATGTTGACTTCAAGAAAACTCAGTATCCTATCATCGTGCCGATCGAGTTCGACATCAATCAGTACGGCTACACCCTCTGCATCGTTGACACCAAGGGCAGCCACGCAGACCTCACCCCCGAATATGCAGCTATCCCTGCCGAGATGAAGTCGGTTGCGGCGGCACTCGGAAAGACCGTTCTCCGCGAGGTCGAGGAAGAGGAATTCTTCGCAAAAATGGGCGAACTTCGCAAAAAGTGCGGCGACAGAGCAGTTCTCCGTGCAGCGCATTTCTTCGATGAGAACAACCGCGTGGAAAAAGCGGCAGAAGCGCTCAAATCGGGCGATATCGACACATTCCTCGCAGCTATTAACGCGAGCGGAAACAGCTCCTATAAATTCCTGCAGAATGTTTATGCGAACAAAAACCCCGAAGAACAGGGTGTTGCGGTCGGACTTTACACCGCAGAGCGCGTTCTCGGCGGAAAGGGCGCATCGCGTGTACACGGCGGCGGCTTCGCAGGCACTATTCAGGCATTCGTTCCGAACGAGCTTCTTGACGAATTCATAAAGGCAGAAAACGCTGTCTTCGGCGAGGGTTCGTGCCACAAGCTTTTCATTCGTCCTGTTGGCGGAACTGAGATCAATGTGTAATTATTTGTATTGCGTATATTTGTCATAAACTCCGTAGGGACGGGTCACACGTCCCGAATCGCGAAGTCGTAGAAAATTTGCCGTGAGGGAGGTTTTTAGAGGTTCCCTAATGTAACTCCTTATATTTCGGTCATTTCCGCTTCATTGCCGTGTTCAATGATAAGTCGCAGAACATCATCGGCTTTCATATAAACGGTCGCGGTGTTGTCGTTAGGGTGAACACCGATCATTCCACTCTCAAATTCGGCATCAAGGTAAAATTTCACCTTGCATTCGCTGTCGTTAAGCAGTCCGAGCGGTGTTACCGAGCCCGGGGTGAGTTCCATAATTTCGAGCAGGTCATCGGCAGAGGCAAACGAAAGATGTCTTAATTCGTGCTTTTGGCGAAAATCCTTTAGATCGACACGCTTGTCGCCCTTAACGGTGATAAGGTAGTAGTTCCGCTTTTTATCATCACGGACAAAAAGGTTTTTCGCTTCCCATTCGGGGTGGGGAAGCTCGATCGTGCCGAGTTCGTCCATATTGAACACGGCTTTATGCTCGACAGCTTCAAATTTTATGTTATTTTCCTTTAAAAAGGCGTAAGTTTCTTCTTTGTTCATTTTTCTCACCAAATTAATAAGGTTTTATCGCAAAGCAAGCTGGATAAAGCCGAGAATTGCGAGATGAAGCGGATAGTATATGTAGAAAAACCACTTCATGTTCTTGTTTACGTTCGGGTTTTTGCCCCTTTCGCCGTTGTAAAGCTTTATGAACGGTATTGCGAGGACAACACCCATTTGCACAAGTCCGTAGACCCAATCGATAGCGAAGCAGTACACGGCGGCATATATCGCAACATATATTATAAGCCACATCGACTGCGTTTTGAGGTTGCCGCGGTTCGTGCCGAATGCGAGTATGCAAAGGCTTGCGATGCAGCTCCAGTCGCTCGGGAACGTCACAAGGCATATCAGCAGTATAAGAACGGTTTTGACCCATTGCTTCCGTATCTTTTCGCTGTTGACTACGCGCAGCATAACAAGTCCCCATGCGAGCGGCCAGATAACGCTCGTCTGGTTGAGGATATTTCCGTAATAAAACGGGATAAATGACTTCCAATCGACAAAATCCGCAGATGCGAAAATATATGCGAAATGCGAGATGAACGCAAACACGAACAATCGGCAGGTATATTTGCGTATATTTTTAGTGTAGTGATATCCCTCTGCGATAAAAAAGCACATTATCGGGCAGGTAAGTCTGCCGATGATATGCAGGATAACGGGCAGAGCTTCGTGCGGATAATCGGGGAAAGCGAGCCACGCGATATGGTCAATCGTCATTGCGGCAACGGCGATCATTTTAAGTGCATTGGAGTTCAAGCCCTTTTTCATTTTGTCGCCCCTTATGATAAATTCGGAATTGTCGTGGGTCTATGCTCTGATTTTTAATTATACCGCAAAAAAATATAAAAGTAAATAGCTTTGCGGCATATTGCCACGGTATTTCGACGAGTAAATAATACTGATCACCAATAAAATACAGAAAAATCTGCGCCGAGATCCGTATATTCAAGATTGTCGGCTTGATTTTTCCATATTTCACCGTAGGGGACGGGTTTTCCGTCCCGAATCGCGTCAGCGATTTTTCGGTGTACGGATACACAATAAAAACACCGTAATTCATAATAAACACAGACCTGTTTCCATTGGAATTATCCCTTTGAAAACAGGTCTGTTTGTTTATATTGTAACGCCTTGCGGCGCGGAACGGAAATTCGTCCACTACATTATATACTCCTATTACGGAACAAAATAATTACGAATTACGCATTGATTTACATTTTGTCGAAAAACGCCGTAACAAACAGCATTGCCGAGTTTGCAAAGAGGACGGTTTCATTTGTCGAATAGCATACTTTGTTGTCGCAGTAGCACTTCGCGCGCGGCGTTCCTCTCGGGATATTCCATTTCGCGAATGAATCCTTTGCGTCATCGTCAGCGCATACGCCTATGACGAGAAGTCCCGGTACGGGATCGTCCGTTTCGGAGAATGCCGAAAGTCTGTGGTGAGGATTTTTTACGGGATTGATGCCCACGCCCGTGATAAAGCACTGACCGAGCGGATTTTTTCCGAGAATATAGTCAAACTGGCTTGCGGCGGCATTGACATACTCTCTGCTGTGGAAAAAGATATTCGCAACAATAAGCACCATTGCGCGGTTGAGGACGTTTATATTGGTGAAGTAGTTATACTCCGAGGGCGCTTGCGCAGTTTCAAAGCCGTTATGCTCGGAAAGACCGATGATATTATCGGCTTCGATTCGGAACTGGAGACGTATATGACGGTCAACTTCGAGGTCTTTTACTCTGTCGGTCGTGATATAAGCAAGTGCTCCAAAACCGCCCGTGCCGAAGCAGGAAAATTCCGTTGCGCATACGTTTTTATAGAGCTGATGTATCTTCCTGCGGAACGATTCTTCACCCGTGAGCGAATAAAGCTCGCACACTGTCCAGAAGAGCGTATCCGTAAGGCTTCTCGGTTTGATATCGCCGCTCGATGAATGTATAAATTCGGGAGGGTTGACGAACTGCTGAGGTTCTTCGCAGGAAGAAAGCCATATCCAACCGCTGAAAGCCGCAGACTGGAGCAGGTCGGCGAAGTCCTTGTCGAATTCTTCATATATACTGCTTGCGAGCGCCGCAACAGCCGTAAAGCAGGCGGTCGCCTGGAACGAAACGGGTGCAACAAGCTGAAGCTCGTGGTCATTTTCGGGACGTGCAAAAACGCTGACGTTCGGTGTCGAAACCTTGTGGTAAACTCCGCCGCTCCTCGTCTGCATTTTCAGCAGCCATACAAGCTCGACTCTGCATTCGGCGAGGATATCGGGCATATCCTTGGGCGAATCGGGGATATTATCCCTGCTGCAAAATTCGGCAGGGAATATTTTATAAGCATAAAGCATCTGAGCAAGGGCGATGCAGGCGCTCGGGACAGCCTTTACATAGCTGCCCGAATCGTGCCAGCCGCCCGAAACGTCGATGATCTTTTCACGGTTCTCGACAAGCTCCGCAGGCTCGCAGTGGCATTTCGGGTGGGCATATTCGGGGATAATTGCAGGGTTCTCATCGCTCACTTCGCCGCAGCGGTTGTAATAAAATCCGCGGAGCAGCGTTGCTTTAAGGTTGCAGTAGGGGCGTTCGCGCACATCGAATTCGTATGAGTGCTTTCTGCCGACCTTTATGTAATATCTTCCCGGAAGACGGAACGTGGAGAAATCCGCAATGGCGGTGTATTCTCCCGAAGCCTCGTCAAAAAGCGGTTTTGAAAGCTGTCCCGTGAGCATAGTTTTCTCAGTGGCGCAATCGACAATGCTGAAATATTCTGTTTGGGTGATGCCCGTGACAACAGCCGTTTTCGGACCGTAAAGCTCATAGCCGAGCTGGTTGATAAAAAGCCTTGATTTCATATTGTCTTCACCGCCTATCGGAATGATAAAGTGTACTTTTCCTTGATTTTATTATACTATTTTATAATGATGATTTTCTGTATATTTTTGAAAAAATTATATGATTTTGCTTGAACATACCGAGAATGTATGTTAAAATATTATAACAGCAGGAATGAAAATGATTTCATTGTCAGTTTTAGGAGGATAAAAATGAACAGCATAAAAATGTCGGATAAAAGGATATCATACAGCGGAAGAATAAATTTCGATGATGAAAATGCACCTGTATTTTACTACGCAGGTTCAAGTGCTTCGTTCCGCTTTAAGGGAACAGCACTCACCGTCAAGATCAACGCCGTTATCTATTGGGGCGAACTTTCCCTCGGCGCAGTCGTTGACGGAAAACAGTGCAGTGTTAAGCTTTCTGCCGAAAATAACGGCAGGGATATCGATGTTGTTATAGCGGAAGGCCTTGAAAACACTGAGCATAATGTCACAATATACAAGCAGCACGCCGCAAACCAGCTTTTGACCCTCAAAGGCATTGAGATAGACGGCGAAATGCTCGATGCGCCCGAAAAGCCGAAGCTTAAAATGGAAGTTTACGGCGACAGCGTTTGCGCGGGTGAGGTCATCGAAGCCGCAGATTATGTCGGCAAATGTGACCCCGAAAACCACAACAGCCGCTATGATAATGTCTGGAACAGCTTCGTGATGCAGACCGCGCGCAATATCGGTGCGGAAATACATAATATCTGTCAGGGCGGCATCGCGCTCTTTGACGGAACGGGATATTTCCACCACCCCGATTATATCGGACTGGAAAGCGTCTATGATAAGCTCTGCTATTTCCCCGAGGGTGGACTTTCGCAGTGGGATTTCTCGCGTTATATCCCCGATATCGTCGTAATAGTTATCGGTCAGAACGATAAGCATAACGGCAGAACGGACAGCGACGATATAAATATCTCCGACCCCGAGTACAGAAAAGTGTGGAAGACCGCATATATCAAAATGGTCCGCGACCTCGATAAAAAGTATTCCTCGCCGAAATTTGTCCTCACAACGACAATATTGATGCATGACGCCGACTGGGATAACGCAATAGAGGAAATAAAGAACGAACTTAACGAAATGGGCATAAAAGCATACCATAACCTCTTTACAAGAAACGGCGCGGCAACCCCGGGACACCCAAGACTTGCGGAACACAATGAAATGGCAGGGGAACTTACGGAGTTTATAAAGAACATATTAAATTAATGCGGAACGATAGAACTAATGCGGAATTCGGAATTATACTCCGCTGTTTCGTAAAATTCGGCAAATCGTAGGGGCGGATTTCATATCCGCCCGATAAACATATAATTCCAATATACGCATAATGCGGATATAACTGTAGGGGACGGGTTGCCCGTCCCGATTTAACGCAAATATAATAAAAAAACAGACCTATTTCATTGGAATTGATCCTTTGAAATAGGTCTGTTCTGTTTATTGCGAAACGCCTTACGGCGGCGGAACGGGAAACCCGTCCCCTACAGAATTATATTATTTCTTACGCAGAAGCTGAGCATAATTCCGCATTCCGAATTCCTGATTCCGAATTAGTACGAAACGCCCTGCCACTTCATTGCATCTGCAACCTTGAGGAAGCCTGCGATGTTTGCACCCATTACGAGGTTGCCTTCGTGACCGTATTCCTTGGAAGCATTGTATGCATTGTGGAAAATGTTGATCATGATGTTCTTGAGCTTAGCGTCAACTTCTTCAAATGTCC
>UQKC01000053.1 GCA_900541495.1 uncultured Ruminococcus sp.
GCCTTTGAGGACATTTTGAAAAATGGCAAAAACGTATTAATCAGCGTTTCCTTAGAGATTCCCTAAACAAAGCTCAGCACTTTGTATTATATGCAGAATTTCCGAAAGGGGGAAATTTTTTATGAGTATTCAGGGTCTGCCGCCCAAAGAATATAATGAGATGGTGAAAAAAGCTTCGCCGAATTCAAAGAGCTGGATAGACATACCTAAGGCGTTCGCTATCGGAGGTGCGATATGCTGTGTTGGGCAGGCGATAAGCAACATTTTCAAGGCTAACGGCTTCGACACGCAGAGCGCAGCGACTTGGACATCGATAACGCTTGTATTTATAAGCGCGCTCCTGACGGGGTTGGGACTTTATGAAAAGCTTGCGAAGCACGGCGGTGCAGGAACTCTTGTACCGATAACGGGATTTGCGAATGCGGTCGTATCCCCTGCGCTCGAATTCAAGACGGAGGGTTTCGTTCTCGGACTTGGTGCGAAAATTTTCATAATCTCGGGACCCGTTATTCTCTACGGAACGGCGTCGTCGGTTTTGTATGGAATCATATACTACTTCTTTTTGAAATAGTCTGTTCAATGCGTAATGCGTAATTATTTATGCGTTACGCATTTTTGTTATGCAATTATATTATGCATTGAGCGGGACGGGAAACCCGTCAACAAAAATTCGTAATCAGGAATTCGGAATGTGGAATTATTCGTGTTCCGAATTTTTTCTCGCAATTAAATATTCCTTTCCACAAAAATCTGTAAGCAGTCGGATATAGAATCCGACCCTACGGTTTGTGGGACAAAAATCATTGTCGTGCAAGTCAAAATAATTCCGAATTTAATTATCCCTCTCGTGATGTTAAAAATTTTACCGCGCGTTCGATGCTGTCCTTGGAATTGCCCCAGTCGGCGTCCTTGCCGCTGTTGCGGTAGTCGTACATATTGCAGTAGTGCGTGACATCGTTCTGCAGCGTTTCAAGGTAGCTGCGGACGAGCTTTTCCGTCATTGCTTCAAACGCTTTGAGGTCATTTTTCTGCAGATACGCAGGCGCAAGCGAAACGAGCATATCGTAATGCGGCAGGCAGATAAACTCCTGCTCGTTCATCAGCTTTCGCACATCATCGTGCAGGAACATTTCAAAGAATGTACGCATAAGGCGTTCCATTCCCCAATCTATTTTTTCGCAGACGAAGCAGCTTTCGTTTATCTTCGAGAGCCTTTGCTTCTTGGCGTTTTTCGGTTCAAAGAGCTTTTTGCGTTCGAAAAGCTGACCGTCAACTGCGGCGAGGTGGGTCTGGAGCATAAGTGCGAGCGAAAGGCGGTTCTTCTGCTTCATCATCTGCGAAAGGTGGGTATGGCAGAAGCCTGCGCGGTTGGTTTCGATGCGAACGTCTGGTTCCATCATGGCTGCGCCCATTATATACTCGACTGTTCGCTGCTCGAGCATATCCCGCATACGGCATATCGGGCAGCCGCACTTCGGTTCGAGCACGTCGCTTATCGGGATAGTTAAAATGCTTTCTCTCATATTATTCTCCAATCAGCCTTCATAAATTCCGCTTGTTCTTATGTAATGGAAAAGATACTGCTGTGCGATGCCTGCGGTCTGCTTGATGAATTCGGGCAGACCATTCGGATAGAACTGCGCAAGAACGCGCTTTATCCACACGTCCACGGGGAAGCACTCTGTTTTGTACATTCCGTAGAGCATTGTGCAGTCGGCGACTTTAGGGCCAACGCCTTTTATTTTCATCAGCTCGGGTCTTGCTTCGTCAACGGATGCGGCGGCTATTCTTTCGAGCGAGATCTCGCCGCTTGTGACGAGGTTCACGCAGCTTTCGAGATATTTTGCACGAAATCCTGCACGAAGGTAGGAAAAATCGTCGGCTGTTTTGCCTTTGAGCTGTTCAACGGACGGAAATCCGCCGTTCTCTTCGCAGAGCCGTCCGATGATTCCTTTTATGCGTGGGATATTGTTATTCTGCGAAATTATGAACGAAACGAGCGCTTCCCACTTGTCCTGCTTCAAAAGGCGTATGCCCGAAGCGAATTTGCAGGCTTTGGCGAGCGTTTCGTCCTCGGAATAGATGCGTTTCAGCTCGCCGTAATCGGTGGCGAGGTCGAAATAGTCGCACCAGACATTGAGGAAGTCGCTTTCGGACGTATTTTCGAGGACGAAATAGTCCTTTTCCTTATAAATGGTGAGCTTTGTATTGAGCTTTGCGCCGTGATATGCGCCGTCGGCGGATTTTTCCCAGCGAAAAGCCTGTCCGCAGTCGAGAGTTTCGTCAAGATCGAAGTCGGGCTGCGAGAGATGTATATCGTTTCCTTTGATTATGTAGTTCATTTCTTCAAGAGGTCTTTCGGGTCGTAGTTTGCTTTGCGGAAAAGCACGTCCTGCTTTGCTGTGACATCATCGGCATAGACCTGCTGCCACTCTTCGGGGGTGTAGTCCTCGACGGTGACGGTGATGTGGTCTTTTGAGCAGCCAATTGCTTCATAGAGAGCCTCTGCTACCTTATCTGCTGCGAGCTTCTTCTGCTCGTCTGTTCTTCCTTTAAGCATTTTTACTGAAATATGCGGCATAATTTTTCTCCTTTACTCAAAGCTGTCCGAAGCTATTTCCTGCTCGGGCTGTGGTGTTTCTGTGTTTTTGTGTCTGTTTTTGCGAAGAAGCTTTTGCTCCTTATCCCATTTTTCGTTTTTGAGGACAACGACTTCATCAAAAAGGCAGCGGTATTTTAGCGGAACAAGCTTATTGATATGCGCTTTGCCGAAGAACCACATTTTGAATTTGCAATTGTTTTTGACCCTATCGAAGAAGGTGTGCATATAGCTTATCTGATTGACCTCAAAGCCGAGGAATTCTTTCATCGAGGCGGGCGGTTCGTGGGTAATTATATAATCGACCTCGCCGCCTGCGTTTTTGAGGTTTTGAATCGCGTATTCGATCTCGTCATTGTCGGGAAGCTCGGCTTCAAACCAAGTATGCGATTCGCGGCGAATATCGATCTCCTTTGTCTGACCGCCGCCGAAGCCGAAGAATTTGTAGCCTTGTATCGAAAGCACTGCTCCCCTTTTTATATGCATAAGGTTGCCCGAGATCCTGTGGACGATGCCGCCGCAGAAGTCGCTTTCGGGGTACTTTGAGAGGAGATCAAAATTTTCGTGGCAGCCGTCAACGAACAGTGTATAGAAGCGCTTTTTGCCGATTTTTTTGAGTATTCGCTGCTCGCGCTTCGAGCCGTCCCAGACAAAGCCGAAATCTCCGCAGACGATGAGGACATCGTTCTTCTTCAGCGCTTTTATTCTTTTATCGTTAAAACGACTCAGGTCGCCGTGCATATCTCCGGTTATACAGATCAATGGGAATACCCTCCAATAACATAATCATAACTTTATTTATTATATCACATTTTTTTAGGAACGTAAAGAGGGAAAAATCATTCAAAAGTTTAATAAGATTTTAATACTAAACACCAATAAAATACAGGAAAAATCTGCGCCGAGATCTTATATAGTAAGATTATCGGCTTGATTTTTTCCAAATTTTAAATGGTGTTCAGTATAAGCTGTACCGATTTTCGTACAGCAATTTAATTTTACGCGAAAATAGGTATTGACAAATCAGAACATTTGTGCTATTATTAGTTTGCAACCAAAACATACGTTCGTGCGATATAGTGTAAATTTTTGTGGAGAAGCAGCCATTTGCCCCAAGCGGCTTTTCCTTTTAAGGTAAGATTGAAAGGAGAATTTGTTATGGCAAAATGCATATACGATGAATTTGACGAGTGTACTTACGACTGCGAAAATTGCAGTCGGTCGGAAATAGTCTGCGCAGAGTGCGGCTGCGTGGACGGTATCTTTTTTGTGCAGAACGGCAGGACGCTCTGCTTCGATTGCTTTAAGGAGGAGGTAGGAGAAGAAGAATACGGTGATTTTGCGGCGGAATACGAAACGGAGTTCGCCGATTTTCTTATAAAAAAACACGCAAAACAAAGGATCGGGACATTCGGCGGCGAGAACTGAGGGGTGCTGCTGATGACGGCGAAGGATTTTTTGACTTTATACAAGGCAGACGAAAAAAAGGTGCTGCAAAATCGCAGCCAAATGCTCTCGGCAGAGCGCAGGGCGTGGGAAATTTGCAGCAGGAATTACTTTGAGTACACCTCTGAGTTTGAGGACAGGCTTTGGGCGGAAAACGAAGAACTTGCCTGCGAAATGGCGGAGATTGAAAAAGCGGTCGGACGGCTTTCGGACGAAAATTGCAGGCAGGTGTTGTGGGAACGTTACATTTCGGGGAAGAAGTGGGCGGAAATTGCCGAGGAAATGCTCTACAGTGAGCAGCACATTCACCGTCTGCACAAAAAGGCGCTCGAACTTATCGTTGTGCCGATGAAATACAGATGAAAATGCCGCTGGAAATTCTGCGGCATTTAGACTATGAAAAAGTGTATTGCTTTTATGCTGACGGAAAAAGAATTTTATGACTTGATTGCTAAGGAAAGCCACTGCTCATATCCCGTCGGCATTAAACGCTCGTCGCTTTGCTCCTCACGTTTACTTACCGAGGATAGTTGTTCCGAACATAAAGAATAAGCGCAATTCACATTTTATAGGTTAACAGACCGATTTATCACGTTCTGTTTTACTTTTTAAATGTGAATTGCGCCTTTTAACTTATGGATATTTCGCTATTGCGGCAATACTTGGTGCTGTTAATTTAAGGTGTTTCGCACTCTGCGGAGTGCGACCAAGGGCTTTGCCCAGTAGACTTCCCTCTGCAAAGTTAGGGTACCGAGCCGCAAACTTACGGTTCGGACAAAAGCTAAAACGACATACCTGCGGGGGTTCCCCGCCTCTGGACACCCACCACCCTTTGAAAAGCGTGGACGTAAACTTTGGTTTGAAATTTATGCATCATCTTTTGATCTTTTTGGCGATCTTTTCGTTATACATAAGCTGGTCGGACTTTCGCACCAGTTCTTCAAAGGTGGCATCGTCCGAGTCGGTGGTATAGATACCTACGCTTGCGGAAACGGTATATGGTTTACCCGACTTCGCATTGAAATCGGAGAGCCAGTTATTTATCTTTACACGAATTTCATCGTCCGCGCCGCCTTTTATGACGGCAAACATTTCATCTCCGCCGAAACGAACGCAGATGGAATCTTCGGGGCAGGAATTCATAAGCGCCTGCGCTACTGCTCTGATAGCTACATCGCCCTCGTCGTGGCCGAATTTATCGTTCAGACCTTTGAGGTCGTCAAGGTCGGCAAGGACGGCGGTCATAGTTGCGCCGCAGTTTTTCTTGAAATTGGGAAATATCTGCATAAATCCGCTTCGGTTATACAGACCCGTCATTGCATCGTGGCGGTAGGATTCCTCGATATGTTCGAGGAGGTATCGCTGATATCTTGCGGCTCTGAAACCACTTAGGGCGCTGCACAGAGTCAGCGTTATCTGCAGGGTTTTGGCATAGTTGTATTTATAGAAATCCTTATAAAAATAGCAGACATAGCCGAACGGGATACTGCGGAATGCAAGCGAGTTGAAGACGATGGGCGCTTTGATATCACGCACGAAATTTTCAAAGTCGTGATAAAGCTCGATAAGCGGAAACTCTGTTATTCTTGTGCGAAGTTCGGTATTCGACTCGCTTTTATAGATAACGTGAGCTGTTTCCGACATAATATCATTTTGGGTATCTTTCATCGGGTTGAGCGCGGGGTTCATAAAATCATCATCGACAACGCAAGCCATATCGTACATTATCGACTGGTCATCGAGGACTTTTCCGATATCCTCGACCTTGGTACAGCTCTGTATTCTGAGTGAAAAGCGGTTGAGGCGCTTATCGTTCTCCTGATAATTATAGAAGCGCTCATTCATTGAATTTATGTACTCGCAGACGGAGATGAAGTCGCCCTCGCAGCAGCCGCAGGATTCGGCGAGCAAAAGCTCGGACTCGGTCATATAGTTCTTTTCGATAGTTTTTCCGTCCAAACTGTCGTAAATTGCGGTAGTTATTTGTTTTGCAAAGCTGCCATAGCTGCAAACGCAGGTGGTTATCTTCGGGTCATTGAATCTGGCTTCGATAAGGCCGTCAAAGCCTGTAACGATAACGTCCTCGGGGACACGAAAACCCTCTTTTTTCAGCACGAGAGCTGCGGTTATTGCGGTAGAATCGTTAGCGCAGATGATCGCTCTCGGGACACGCTTCTCGTTTATAAGTTTTTTAACAGCCGCTTCGGTAGGAACGCTCCAGAAGTCGCCGTAGCTGAGCATACTGTCGTCAAAACCGATATTATTTTCGGCAAGGACGTGTTTGAAGCAATCGATCCTTTCGTTGGAGAAGTCGTTATCCTTAATACCTGCGATCATATGCAGGGAGGAAACATTATGCTTTTCGATAACGTGGCGAACAATCGATTCAAAGCCTTTTTTATAGTCAAAGCTGAAATTAATGCAGTCGTCGCGCTGTTTTCCGATATAAAAGACCTGCTTGCCTGCTGCTTTTGTTCTGCCAATGATATCTTCAAGGACGTTTTTGTCTTTTATCCATTCGCCGTGCACGATAACGGCATCGATCATTGAAAAATTCATAAGGCGAAAAACGGCTGCTTCGCCTTTTTCCGCTTCCGTACCATAATAGAGGTCTGAAACCGAGCTGAAAACGATGAGTCTTCCGCCGCGTTTGGTAATTTCATTATTTAACGAGGTTATAAGTTCAACGCAGCTATCGTCATAAATTCGTGATGCACACAAAGCAATAATCTTCATTTCACCCAGCACGGCACAGCCCTCCTTTCGAATCTTTTTCAGCCACTTTCAATACACAAAACGTTTTTCAATAGTTGGAATCCAGTTAATGATATTATACCATATTGGTTTGGTTATTTCAATATTTTTGAAAAAATTTTTATACTGAAAACGCAAAAAACGGTGCAGAACGAATTCCTCACCGTTTTGATCTGTTTTGTTGTTTTTCTATTAGCCCTTAACTGCGCCGAGTGCAACGCCCTTAACAATATACTTGGAAAGGAAGAGGTAAACAATGACAACAGGAATGATCGAAAGAAGGATCATCATATAAACTTCGCCGAGGTCACCGCTCTGGGAATTGATCTTTGAACGAAGGACTGCCATCATGATAGGAAGTGTCCACTTGTTCGACTTATCAATAACGAGAGCAGGAGTGAAGTAGTTGTTCCAGGATGCAACAAATGCGAAGATCATCTGTACAGCCATTGCAGGCTTAAGCATTGGAAGTGCAATGGTATTGAATGTTCTGAATTCATTTGAACCGTCAACACGGGCAGCTTCGATTACTTCGAGAGGAAGTGTGCTTTCGATATTCTGCTTCATATAGAAAAATACAGCAGGAGCGGCAATCGTAGGAATGATAAGCGGCCAGTATGTATTTTCGAGGTGAACGTTTTTTACGAGCTGAACAAAACCAACGGCGGAAACCTGAGTCGGGATCATCATTACGATAAGAATGAAGTTGAAAGCGAATCCCTTAAGTGCAAAGTCATAAACGTGTACGCCGTAAGCTGTCATAGCAGAGAAATATGTCGTAACTATGCATGAGAGTGCGGCGATGAAAAAGCTGTTCCACATACCCTGAGGGATCGTGAACAAAGCTGTATCTTCCCATGCCTTGACAAGATTCTTAAAGAAATAGTTATTCGGAACGAGCGTAAAGCCTGCCTGAAGCTGTGCATGGCTTCTTGTGGAGTTTATGATAAGGAGATATATCGAGAACAACGAAAGAAAAGTTACAAAAATAAGGAAGATATAAGCAATAACTCTTGAAATCTTTGTCGTTGTTGTATTGCTCTTGTCGTGACCTACCGGCCGGAAATTAATATTCGACATTAGAGAACCCCCTTAGTCTTGCTTTTCTTAGGTTTAGGATCGGAACGTCCGCTTATGATAGAACGGTAAACAGCAAAGCTGAGGATACCTGTGATAATGAATACAAGTACGGAAACAGCACCTGCCATACCATAGTTCTTGGTTGTTCCGAGGAATCTGTTAAGGTACATAACAAGAGTCATTGTACTTCTGTTGGGATTACCAAGGCCGCTTGTGATGACCTGAGGTACATCATACATCTGGAAACCACCGATGAGAGATGTGATGACAACATACACAAGGATCGGGGAAAGAAGCGGAAGTGTGATCCTGCGGAATACCTGACCCGATGTTGCGCCGTCGATAGCAGCAGCTTCGAGCAAGCTCTGATCGATACCCATGATACCTGCCATAAGCATGATAGTTGTATTACCAAACCACATCAGGAAGTTGATAAATGCGATTATTCCTCGTGAAGTGCCGACATTATTGAAGAAGTCAACGACCTTATCGGCGTTTCCGCCCGAAATAATCTGGTTTATCGGTCCTACATTAGAGAACAATGTGAAGAACAGCATTGCAAATGCAGCAGCCATGATAAGGTTAGGAAGATAGATTACTGTTTTAAAGAACGTCTGTCCCTTGATATTAAGGCTTGTACTTGTAAAGATAACAGCAAGGAGAAGTGAGAAAATGAGCTGCGGGATAGCACCCACGATCCACATTATCATTGTGTTAGCTGTATAAGTCAGAATATCAATATTACCCTTTGAATCAGCTGTAAACAGTTTTTTGAAATTATCAAGACCAACAAAATTAGGACCTACCTGTGAGAAAGAACCTGCATCAAAATAATTCTCAAAAAGGCTGTTATAAAATGTTGAAAGCAACGGGTAGAAAGTACATACAAGGAATACTATGAAGAAAGGTGCGATAAAGATATAGCCCCATTTTGCATAGCTGATTGATTTACGTTTCATTCTTCGACCTCTTCTCATACCTGGTTTTTGATATGAAAAGGGGCAAGGCGGAATAGCCCTGCCCCAATTTCACAATTTAGGTTTTAATTATTACCTTATTCAGCAGCGAATCCGGAGCAATCGTGAGTAACGGAAGGACACTTTTCATCGAGTACCTTATCAACGTTAGCCCAAGCTTCAGCTTCTGTGATCTTGCCTGTGAAGTAGTCAAGGAAACATGCAGGAACATCTTCGTTGAATACCTGACCATAAGGTGTGGAACGGAACTTGATGTTCTTTGCAAGTTCAGAGAAGATAGCAACATCGTTCTGACCGCCGAGGAAATCATTGCCATAGTTAGGATCTTCAGCAAACTTCTGGTTTACAGCTGTGTTGTTGGAGAACTGGTTCTCGTTTTCAACAAGCTTTGTGCAGATGTCTTCGTTAGCTGTGAATGCGTTCATAACGTCTGCAACCATTTCAGGGTTATCTGTGCCTGTTGCTGCGAGGAGCCATGTACCGCCCCAGAAGTGAGCAGCAGGTCCTTCAATGATAGCCCAGTCGCCAGGACAGCCCTTATCAGGATCCTGAGCATTGCCCATGGAGAAGTTGTAGTACCAAGCAGGTCCAAAGTAGCACATTGCCTTACCTTCTTTGAACATTTCGTTGGTGTTTTCATCAGACCAAATACCGCCTGTTGTTGTGTAGCCGTTGTCAACGTAGTTCTTAGCCTGCTTGATCCAAGCCTTAACCTGATCGTCAACCTGGAAGTTGCCGTCTGCATCAACCCAGTCAGTTGTGATGTTGTTAGCGAAAGGTCTGTATGTTTCAGCATAGGAACCTGTCATGAGGTAGCCTGCTTCCTTAGCCTTAGCAGCAACTTCATCGAACTTAGTCCAGTCAGAAAGCTGTTCCTGAACTTCAGCAGGATCGGAAGTACCGAGAACTGCTTCTGCGATAGATCTTCTGTAGATAAGAGCAGAAGGACAGCACTGGAAGGAAACACCCTTGAGAGTACCATCGCTGCCGGAAGCAGCAGATACAGTGTAATCATACTCTGTATCGAGAGGCTTAACGCCGATAGATGTAACATCCATTGTTACAGCAGCGTTTGTGTACTTAGCAATGTAGTCAGCTTCTGCAAGGAACATATCGATCTTGTCATCAGCTGCAGCTGCGTCCTGACCGCTGAGAGCTTCATCGAGCTTCTGCTGGTAAACGCCGCCGTCGGAAGGATTGATTACCCAGTTAACTGTTACGCCCTCAGGAACTGTGTAGTACTTCTCGAAGAAGCCCTTGAATTCTTCGTTCCAAGCGTAGATGTTGAATACCTTTCCTTCTGTGTCGGAAAGTGTGATGCCTGTGCCAGCCTTGGAAACATCAGCTGTTGCAGCGTCAGTTGTTGCAGCGTCATCGCTTGCAGCAGCGTCACCGTTATCAGCAGCAGCGTCACCGTTATCAGCAGCAGCGTCAGCAGCAGCGGATGTTGTTGCAGCATCATCGGTTGTTGTTGTTTTGTCTCCACAGCCTGCGAGCATAGTTCCAGCTAATGCCAATGCAGAAAGGAGAGCAAGATTTCTCTTAAAATTCTTCATTTGATTTTCCTCCTTAAAGTTATATTATATTTAAAAAAATATAATAGCGTGTGTTATTTGGTCAGATCCCTGACCGAGCCGCCTTCAAGAAGACTGCCTTCGATAACAACGGGTTCGCTGTTTTCCGGGAGCTCCTTGTTTATCAGCGAGATAAGCTGCTCTGCGGCTGCTTTTCCAAGTCCGTCCGTATCCTGCTTAAATGTTGTGAGCTTCGGACTGAGGACCTGCGAAAGCGTGATGCCGTCATATCCTGCAACGGAGATATCGTCCGGAACTGAAAGTCCGAGCTTTTCAAATGCATTCAGCGCGCCTATTGCCGAAAAATCATCGGGTAAAAGTATGCACGTCGGTGGGTCGCTCATTTTCATAAGCTTTTCCACAAGCACTTCCGTTTTTTGGGGATCACGGTAGCATCCGCCAAGCAAATATTCTTCTCTGATATTTATATTTAAAGCTTCCATTGTCTTGCGGAACGCATCAACTCTCGTTGAGGTTACGCCCGACTGGTCACCGTAAATATATGCGATTTTTGTATGTCCCATTTTGTGGACATATTTCACAAGACACTCGACGCCTTTGAAGTTATCTGAGATGACCGCAGGCTTATTTTCTGTTTTTTTATCGAGTGTTACGATCGGTATCAAGCTTTTCAAAAGCTGTGCGACACCCTCATCGCTGTAGTCGTCAACATTTGCGACCATAACGCCGTCAACGTTTCTGCTTATGCAGTGCTCATAGACGGTCAACTGATTGAAGCCGATGTTATGGCTTATAAAAGTTATATCATAACCCTGTTTTTCCGCCACTCTCTTGAACGCATCAAGAACGGCTGCGAAATAGTTATGTGTAAGACCGCTGTTGGCTCTTTCGTTAAAGAGAACTCCGAGATTATATGTACGATTGGTTTTTAACGCTCTTGCCTGATAATTGGGAAGATACCCCATTTTCTTGGCGGTTTCTCTTATATGAGCTTTTGTCGCTTCGCTGACATCTCTGTGATTATTCAGCGCCTTGCTGACCGTTGCTATTGACACACCGCATTCTGCAGCGATGTCTTTTATCGAAACCATGTCGGCAACAACTCTCCCGTATATGCCTTTCGGCTGAAATCTTCGGAACAAGTCTTTAAACGTTTTCGTTCCTTGTTCGATTATTAATATACAACCTTACGCTCAATATGTCAATGGTTTTTGAGAATTTGGTGAAAAAAATAGTTGTTTTGCACAATATTAGAACATTTTTTTAAGCAGAAATGACAGCAGAAAATGAATTAATTTTGAACATTTGTCAACTTTTTCGGAAATATCACCGTTAAATTAAACAACCATACTTCACAGCCGGAATATTATTTGTATAAATAGAACAAATAAACGTTTAAGCCCGCCGCTTATGCTCTGTCAACAAAACCTGCTTTGTGATATGCCTTTGAAACGATCTTTCTTGAAATTTTGAATGCGGCTTCCGCACCCTTTGTATAGCTTTCCTCGAGGTATTTTTTATCCGCGATGAGCTTGTCGAACTCGGCCTTTACGGGTGCAAGATGGTCTGCGACAGCTTCGCCGACTGCGAGCTTGAAGTCGCCGTAGCCCTTTCCGTCAAATTCACGCTCGATATCCTCGTTGGACTTGCCCGTAACAACTGAATATATCGTCATAAGGTTGTTTATGCCGTCTTTTCCCTCGGCATAACGCACAACTGCATCACTGTCGGTAACAGCACGCTTGAATTTGCGTATGATAGTGTCCTTGTCATCAAGGATATAGATGCAGCCGTTCTGATTTTCGTCCGATTTGGACATTTTCTTGGTAGGTTCGGCAAGGGACATAATTTTTGCGCCCTTTGGAGGGATATAGCCGTCGGGAAGCTTGAAAAGCTCGCCGTAACGCTGGTTGAAGCGCTGTGCAACGTTTCGTGTAAGTTCAAGATGCTGCTTCTGGTCAGCACCTACGGGAACGAGGTCTGCATTGTATGCGAGGATATCGGCTGCCATAAGGACAGGATATGTGAAAAGTCCCGAATTTATGTCATCGGGGTGCTTTGCAGACTTGTCCTTGAACTGTGTCATACGGGAAAGCTCGCCGAACTGTGTGCAGCAGGCAAGAAGCCAGTTGAGCTGTGCGTGTGTGGGGACGTGCGACTGGATAAATGCTACCGAACGGTTCGGGTCAACGCCGCAGGCAAGGATAGCCGCATAAGCTTCGAGCGTGTTTTTGCGAAGCTTTGCGGGGTCCTGACGTACTGTGATAGCGTGCATATCGGCGATCATATAGAGGCAGTCGTAGTCATTCTGGAGCTGTGCCCAGTTCTTGATAGCGCCTACATAGTTTCCGAGTGTGAATGCGCCCGAGGGCTGGATACCGCTGAGGATAACTTTTTTCTTTTCGATTTCAGGCATAATAGCACTTCCTTTTTAATTTTTTCATCATTAAAGCAGATCATTTTCAAATCTTGAACAAACTATATTCGTGAATGTATTTTTTTCTAACGCGAACCGCCAACGGCGGCTTCCCCGTCAGTTGAACATTTCTTTGGAGAGCTTTCCGAGAATTTCACAGCCCTTTATGAGCTGTTCATCGGTCGGCGTAGAGAAATTGAGGCGGAACGAGCTTGTCTTGTCGGTTTCGTGGATAAGGAAAGCTGTTCCGGGGACTACTGCGACCTTGTACTTCTGAACAGCAGTGTTGCAGAAGCCCATCATATCGCTGCCCTCGGGGAGAGTTGCCCATATAAACAGACCGCCCTCGGGTTTTGTAACGGTTATCTTCTTGGAGAAGTTCTTGTCTATTTCGTCAAGCATAAGTCCGCATTTGTGACGATAGATAGCTCTGATTTCTTCAAGATGAGCGTCCATATCGTAATTTTTGAGGTATTCGTCGCATATCATCTGCGCCATAATGTTCGTATGAACGTCCGAAACCTGCTTGCAGACTACCATTTTCTGAACGACAGGCTTAGGCGCGCTTACATAGCCTACACGAAGTCCCGGAGCAAGCGTTTTTGAGAATGTTCTCGAATAGATAACGATGCCGTCCTTATCCATAGTCTTGATAGACGGGATATTTTTACCCGCAAAGCGGATATCGCCGTAAGGGTTGTCCTCGAGTATCATAACACCGTACTTCTTCGCAAGCTCATAGATAGCTTTTCTCTTTTCGAGAGAGGTGCAAAGACCCGTTGGGTTCTGGAAGTTCGGAATAATATAGATAAGCTTTGGCTTATTGGCAGTTCTGAGCGCTTCTTCGAGAGCGTCAAGCTTCATTCCGTCCTCTTCCATAGGAATTCCGACGAGGTTTACGTTATAGGATTTGAAAGCGTTAAGGCTGCCGATGAAAGACGGCGCTTCGCAGAAAAGCGTATCGCCCTCGTTGAGCAGGACTTTGCAGGCAAGCTCGTTCGCCTGCTGTGCGCCCGAGGTGATGATGAGCTCATCCGAATTTTCGTCGAAGCAGTCTGCTTTTTTCATACGCTCTTTAAGGCGGCTCCTGAGGGGTGTATAACCCTCGGTAACGCTGTACTGGAGGGCGTTTATGGGATTTTCGGCAAGAAGTCTTGCTGTGATGCCTGCAATCTCTTTTACAGGGAAAGCTTCGGGGGCTGGGTTTCCTGCGGCGAGCGAGATGACCTCGGGATCGGAGGTGAATTTAAGAATTTCTCTGATAACGGACGGCTGGAGTGAGCTGACCTTATCCGAAAAGATATAATCCATTTCTATCGAACCTTTCAATAAAAAATTCCACGGAATATTATATCATATTTTATTCAAAATTGCAAGCAAAAAAGAAAAACGGTGAAAAACACGCTGGTTTTTCACCGTTGAAAGCATTGTGGATAAGGACTTAGCCCTGCTCCTTCATCTTTGCGAAGCACTCGCTGCAGTATACAGGACGATCTTCTCTCGGTCTGAAAGGAACCTTTGCAACCTTGCCGCATGAAGCGCATGTTGCTTCAAACATTTCTCTTTCTGTTCTTGTGCTGTTCTTTCTTGCATCACGGCAAGCCTTGCATCTCTGTGGTTCGTTTACAAAGCCTTTTTCAGCATAGAATTCCTGCTCGCCTGCTGTGAATACGAACTCATTTCCACATTCCTTGCAAACTAATGTCTTGTCTTCGTACATTTTGATTTCCCTCGCTTAAAAAAATTAATAGATTTTAGACCTGAGGACGGACTTGCACCGACACCTTTGCCTTTTGTGGAAAGAACAACGCTCTGAACTTTAAGCTACTTGGCCATATATGAAAGCTTCTCATTTTCCGAGGAGCATTTTCAGCTTTTTTCTTATTCTGAAGACGGCGTTATCAGCCGATTTTTCCGAGATGCCGAGCATCTCTGCGATCTCACGGTAGCTTCTTCCGTCCAGATAAAGCCCGAAAACCTTTGCTTCGAGCGGCGAAAGCACCGATTCAATCATCTTTTTTATCCTTATGCCGCTTTCTTTTTCGAGGCAGATATTCTCGGGTGAGGAATCCGCGTCCGCGATGTCGTTCTCATCGGCGATAACGGTCATATCGTTCCGCTTATGCTTTGCGATAGTCTGTGCCGCCGTTTTAATGCGGTTCGTGATGCAGACATCGGCAAAGGAAGAAAACTTTGCGCCGTTTTCGCAGTCGAAGCTTTCTATAGCATTGCAAAGCGCGAGCAGACCCTCTTGTGTGAGATCTTCAAGGTCGGAGCAATCGTCCGAATAGGTATGCGCTCTTTTCAGCACGAGCTTCATATAGCGCGAGATCATCACGGAAACTGCGTCCTTGCTTTCCCTGCTCTGCTGTCCTCCGTCGCTGTGAATGACTTCTATAAGCTCTTTATCGGAGAGATCTTCAGTATTCCGGATCAATTCAATTCAACCTCCGAAAAGCCTGCATTGGGATAAACTAAGCCGTTAGGAAAATATAGTTCAAAAATATTTCACCTAGCTATCATAATTCTAAACATTTTAATTCACTTTGTCAAGTAAAATTCTGCTTTTTATTGCTTTCGTTGATTTTTTTGGTAAAGTTGGCTTAATCGTTTAAGACTTTTTAGCTATTTTTACCCTCTTTTTCAATGATATATGACAAAATAAACAAGAGTTGACAATTGAGGCTCAACGGACGTTCAAAAATAAGGTCTTCCGCAATTATTCCTATATAAATAGTATAGTCAGCATCTTTGCTTTTCCGTAACTTTCTGTTTCGGGATTTAACAGCTTGTACAAAATTTCGGTTTACAATGAAAACGTTTGCTTATTCTTCACTCAAACGCTATCAAATATTAACTATCCATTATAATACTAAACACCAATAAAATACAGGAAAAAATCTGCGCCGAAATCCTATATA
>UQKC01000054.1 GCA_900541495.1 uncultured Ruminococcus sp.
AAGAACCTGCGAACTGAGCGTCAGAGTGCATACGACCCATTGTATCTGTCATACCATAGGAAGCCGGACCTGCAGCCATGTTGTCAGGGTGAAGTGTACGTCCTGTGCCGCCGCCGGAAGCAACGGAGAAGTACTTCTTGCCCTTTTCAACACATTCCTTCTTGTATGTGCCTGCAACAGGGTGCTGGAAACGTGTTGGGTTGGTGGAGTTACCTGTGATGGAAACGTCAACGCCTTCCTTCCACATGATAGCAACGCCTTCTGTTACGTCGTTAGCGCCGTAGCAGTTAACCTTTGCACGGAGTCCGTCGGAGTAAGCCTTGCGGAATACTTCCTTAACTTCACCTGTGTAGTAGTCCATTTCTGTTTCAATGTATGTAAAGCCATTGATACGAGCAATGATCTGTGCAGCATCCTTGCCAAGACCGTTAAGGATAACTCTAAGAGGCTTTTTACGAACCTTGTTAGCCTTCTCAGCGATACCGATAGCACCTTCAGCAGCAGCGAAGGATTCGTGACCTGCGAGGAATGCGAAACATTCTGTGTCTTCTTCAAGAAGCATCTTGCCGAGGTTGCCGTGGCCAAGACCAACCTTACGCTGGTCAGCAACAGAACCGGGGATGCAGAAAGACTGGAGGCCTTCGCCGATTGCAGCAGCAGCGTCAGCAGCTCTTGTGCAGCCCTTCTTGATTGCGATAGCGCAGCCTACTGTGTAAGCCCACTTTGCATTTTCAAAGCAGATAGGCTGAATGCCTTCTGTGATCTTATAAGGATCGAAGCCCTTTGCCTTGCAGATATCTGCACACTCTTCGATAGAGTTGATACCGTATTTTTTGAGAACGTCAAGAATCTGCTTTTCTCTTCTCTCGTATGATTCAAATAAAGCCATCGTTGTAATCCTCCTTATTCTTTTCTGGGGTCGATGATCTTAACAGCGTCAGCAACTCTGCCGTACTGGCCCTGAGCCTTTTCGTAAGCTGTCTGAACGTCGTCGCCCTTCTTGATGAAGTCCATCATCTTACCGAAGTTGATGAACTTGTAGCCGATGATCTCGTCATCTGCATCAAGAGCAATACCTGTAACATAACCGTCGGTCATTTCGAGGTAACGAGGACCCTTCTTGAGAGTACCGTACATTGTGCCGACCTGTGAACGAAGTCCCTTACCGAGGTCTTCAAGTCCTGCGCCGATTGCAAGTCCGTCTTCGGAGAAAGCAGACTGTGAACGACCGTAAACGATCTGGAGGAAGAGCTCTCTCATAGCGGTGTTGATAGCATCGCAAACGAGGTCTGTGTTAAGAGCTTCGAGAATTGTTCTGCCTGGGAGGATCTCTGCTGCCATAGCTGCGGAGTGTGTCATACCGGAGCAGCCGATAGTTTCAACGAGGGCTTCCTGGATAACGCCTTCCTTGATGTTGAGGGAAAGCTTGCAAGTACCCTGCTGAGGAGCGCACCAGCCGATACCGTGAGTAAAGCCGGAAATGTCCTTGACATCCTTAGCCTTGACCCATTTTGCTTCTTCGGGGATAGGTGCACAGCCGTGTGCTACGCCCTGCTTGACGCTGCACATAGTTTCAACTTCATGAGTATAATTCATACTATGACTCCTTTCGTTATTAACGGCAAATAAATGCCATCTGCATACTCGTTAATTATATAACATTTTTCGTTCAAAATCAAGAGTTTTTTTATTTTTTTACAAAATATCGGATTTTGCGCAAAACGGCGATCAGTCCTGCCCTTTTCCGTCGTTTTCATCAGGCTTCTCCCCTGCAAGGCAAGCCTTTTTGTAGCTCAGCGGACTCACGCCCACATATTTTTTGAATTTGTTGTGGAAATAGTTGATGTTCGTGTAGCCGACCCTCTCCGCGACCTCATAGACCTTGTATTCGTCCTCAGCAAGAAGTCTTTTAGCCTCGGTGATGCGTATTTTATCGAGATAATTGTTGAAGTTGTCGCCCATATACTGGTGGAAGACCTTTCCAAGATATGCGCTGTTGTAGCCGAATATGTTCGCGAGCATCTCAAGGCGAAGCTCCTGATTGTAGTTCGCGTGTATGTACTGAACTACGCGCTCCATAGTACTTTTCGTCGTCCTGCCGTAAACACTGTCGGAGAATTCGGTGAACTCTTTCTTCATCAGCTCGATTATGTCGTGCAGACTGCCGAGCGAGCCTATCTGACTGACGATGTAATCGTCCTTGAACGGCTCTGCCTTTTTCTCGCCAACGCTTTTTATGATAAGATTCTTCGTGTTGAGTACTGTCGTTATACAGATAACGCAAATTTTTTCGGGCGTAAAGCTTTTTCTGCAAAGCGATTCCTGAAAACGCGCAAAACAGCCCTCCAAGCGTTTCTTGTCGTTTATTTCCATAAACGGGAAGAACTGCGCAGCTATCGTTTCGGGCGCCGGAATGTCCTCATCGCTTCGGCTGCGTATCTTCTCAGCGGAAATAACACCGTAGTGAAGATAGAGGAAACGGTTGTTGTATATCTCGTTCGCCGAGCGGTAGGAAGCCGATATTTCCTTTGCCGAATGAACGGATTCGCCTATCGCAGCGAATATCATTCCCCTATAATCGAAGTTCAGCCTGCTCATACATTCCTGTATGCGCTCGTCGGGACTGTCCTTGAATATAACGGCAAGCATACCGTTGAGGTCGATAGGAACAGCGTCAACGTTCTCCATTTCGGAAAGTCGGCTGCGTATTTTGTCAAGAATGAACTGACGCGATTCAAAGCTGTTCTTTTCGGTCGCGCTGATAAGCACAACGTTGAACTTCCGTCCGCTGCTGTATTCTTTAAGAGCGCTGCTGTCCGAAGCTGACGCTCCGCCGATAAGAAGCTCCTTGATAGCATTTTCGTTGAGAAACTCACTGCCCTTCTGAAGCTGCAAACTGCTCTCCTTTTCCGCCTTTATCTCGGACACAAGAGCTTTCAGACATTCGATAAGCTCATCTTCGTCAACGGGTTTGAGAATGAATCTCTTCACGCCGAGCGACATAGCTTCCTTTGCATATGCAAAATCGGAATACCCCGAAAGTATCACGGCTTTTCCCTTAAAACCGTTCTTTATTGCAGCATCGATCATCTGTATCCCCGTCATTCCCGGCATCTTCACATCGGCAATAACTATATCGGGATCGTGTATAAGTATTTTGTTAAGTCCGTCGTCGCCGTCCTCGCCCTCATCAATAACTTCAAGTCCGAGTTCGTCCCACGGTATCATCATCTTTACGCCAAGGCGCACGTTCGGTTCGTCATCAACCAACAGAACTTTCAGCAAATCACCCGACCTCCTTTTTATGCGTTTGACCGCTCTTTTATACAATTATATCTTATTTTGTTACATTTATCAATGTTTTTCATAAAATTTTCATATTTTGATGATAAATATATAAAATTCACAATTATTTTTTGAGCATTTCTTTGAAAAGTCCGGCAAGTTCCTTATTTTTTCCTATCGGGTATTTATCATAAAGTCCGAATGAATATTCATTGTAAGCGTGATAGTCAAAGCCGATATCGTATTTTTCGCAAAGGCTTATCATATCCCTTACCCAGCCGATGCCGTTTCTTCCCTGCTCAAATCCCTCCGAGATAACGCCGAATTCACCGAGATAAAGCGGAGCGTTCTTCTTTTCGGAAAAATCAACATAGCGCTTTATTCCCGATTCAAGGAAATCCTTGTTAAAGCTGTAAACATCATCGCTCAGCGAAAGATCCATTCTTATCTCGGGAGTGGATATATCTGATTTTATATATCCCGAAACAGTATATCTGTAACCTTTTTTCATTTCGTATCGTCTGAAATTCTGAACATACATCGCGGTCGAACCCGATATTTTCAAACAGCCTTTTTTCTTGTAACCGTCGTCGGCGCAAAATTCGCTTTTGCCGCTTCCGTCCGAGCTCCAGGCACTGCTCGAAAGTGTGCCGTCGGTGAAATCAGCCGAGAAAAGCACCCTGCGCTTTCCGCTCGGCAAAATTTCCGTAAAAACGATATCGTCAAAATAAGCTGTGCCGTTTTCGCCCAAATACGATGCTGAAAAAGCAGGCTGCACGATATTCGCCTTTGAAGACAGCGAAGCAAAATCGCTCTCAAAATATGTCCAGCCGTTCTGACCCTCAGCCATTTTTTTCGCAGACACACAATCGACCCAGCCGATCTTCACATTCTCACCAACGACCTCTTCCGAGGGATAGGTCATCGTCCTGCCGAGCGTTCCTGCCCATTCGGTATTCTGATGTGTGAAAAAGAACGAATCATATTTGTGAAATTCATATACAATGTTGCTGTCTTCAATTTCCGCGAAACAGTTTTCGGGGGTGAACAGATCGTAGACCCTCTCCCCGTTCTCCTTTACAACTCCGTTTATACCCTCGATGAATATGACCTGATACGGCGAAACCTTTCGTATCTCCTTTGCCATTCTGTTCATAAGAGAATCATACTGTTCAAACGTCTTTTCGACTGTTTTTTGCATAGGTATATTGGGTTCGTTCACCAATCCATAGCCGATTATCGTCGGCTCGTTCGCATAGCGCTTTGCAATGGCTTTCCACAGAGCCGTGAGCCTGTCACGGTCGCTCTTGTCCGTCCAAAGCTCCGTGCCTTTGCCCTGCGACTGATAGCCGCCCTGCGGAACGTGCATATTGAGTATCAGCTTTATGCCGTATTTCTTCGCCCATTTTATGTTTGTGTCTATCCAGTCGAAGCCTGCTTTTTTGTAGTGATAAGGGTTCTTGTCGTTCTCAAAGATACCATAGTTAAGGTAAAATCTCACGCAGTTGAACCCCATATCCGCAAGGTCTTTGTATGCCTTTGCATCGTGATGCGATGTGTTCGGAACGGACGAGTTATCCCACACACTGTTTCCGAAAGCAATGCCTTTTATATGAAATTCTTCCCCGTCCGCACCGATGAGCTTTGTGCCGTCCGCGCGAACGAAATCCTCAGCCGTATATTTCTTCGCTTTCTGCGCCGAAGCAAAGCCTGCCGATGATATCATCATCACAGCCGCCGAAACTACTGCCACCGTTCTCAATAAAAGCTTTTTTATCATTGATTTTTTACCTCCTTCGGCAGGGTTATCCTTACCCTTGTTCCCTTTCCGATCTGGCTGGTGAAAGAAAGACCGTATTGCTCGCCGTGGAACATCTTTATTCGCTTGTTCACGTTCGTCAAGCCGATGCTTTTTCCCGAAGATGTGTCGTTTTCTTCAAGCTTCCACCTAAGCTCGGACATTTTGTCATCGGGTATGCCCTGACCGTTGTCCTCGACCTCGATAACGACATTTTCACCCGAATATTTTATGCTCACGGTTATCTTTCCGTTGCTCTTGCTGCTCTCGATGCCGTGAACGAACGCATTTTCAACGATAGGCTGTATAATGAGCGGCAAAATCGGATAATTCCCGTCAATTTCATTATCTATCGAGTACGAAATTCTGTCGCCGAAACGAGCCGCCTGCAATTCGAGATAGCTCTTTGTGAATTCAAGCTCCGATTCGAGAGTGACCATACTGTTTTTGACTTCAAGACAGCGGCGCATAAACTTTCCGAGCTTTTTAACAAGGTCAGCCGTTTCCTTGTCGTTGTTCACATACGCTTTCATTCGTATCGTTTCGAGCGTGTTATAAAGGAAGTGCGGATTTATCTGGCTCGCAAGGGTCTTGAACTCGGCTTCGACCTGATTCAGGCGGAACGTTTCCGTCTGAATTTTCGCTTCATAAGCTTCGTTCATAAGCTCCTGCATACTCTTTACCATTACCTGCAGGTCATTGTAAAGCTCGTTGATCTCGTCGTCGCCGTCTATCTTCTCGTTGAGGTCGAAGTCGCCGACCGTTACTCTGTGCATCTGATCGCGCAGAAAGCCGATCCTTCGCACGAAATACGATGTAAAAATTATCGCGATGAACACCGACAGCAGAAAACACGAGGTTATGTAGAAAACATATCCGAACGAAAGCTCCTTTGTCGCACCCGTTACGATAGCATAAGGCTTAACAAGATATATCTGAAAAAAGTTGCCTGTATGATTGTAGTTGAAGTTGGTCGCAACTGTGTAACCCTTATCGGTAAGCGGAGATTTTCCCGTAAGCTCAACAGGCTCTTTCTCCACGCCGTCCAGTTCAAAATCGGGCGTTGTGAATACTTTTCCGAGGTCGTATTCGGGCATATTGCTGTAAAAGACCATTCCGTTCTGAACGGCGAAGATAACGTTGAAAACTTCCTCCTCCATGAGCGTTTCTATCCAGTCCTGATTGATGTAAACTACCATAACGCCAAGGCTTCCGCCGTCTTTTGACTTTATCTGACGGATATAGCTAAGATAGCATTTTGAATCGGAAGGGTTTTTCAGCACTCTCCATATCGGCGCAGATGTCGCCAAAGCTTCACCGAACCAGTTTGAAGCCTTGATCTGCTGAGTTATGCGCTGAAAAGAAAGATTGTAGAGAAAGCCGTTCGGATCTTCGCCCATATCAACATAGAAAGTTATATCCGAAATCTGTGAATAAGCGTTTCTGTAGCTCGATACAACGGGGTGCGTTGCATAGAAATCAAGACATTCATCGTGGGTCAGTCCACTGTTGAGAAGATAGCTTATGTTCTCGTCATTGTATATCGTGTCAGCCGCCGCAGAGGTCGTAAAAAGCGTGTCCGTAAGCCTTATTTTAAGGTTGTCAGCGTCCTTGTACGCCTCCTTGACGGTGCTTTCCTGCAAAACGCCTATCGTGTTCATAATGAGGTAGATTCCTGCTGCAAAAACGGGGACGATTACCGCAATGAACATCACAATAAGCTTCGTGCGGATATTCGTGTTGAGCAGTTTGTTTATCAGCTTCATAGCGCTTCCCTGCTCAAGATTCCTCGGACAGTATCTTCACCGCCGAGCTTGTTCCTATCCTATCGCAGCCCTCGTTCAGAAATGCTTCAAGGTCAGCCTTTGTCTTTACGCCGCCTGCCGCTTTCATCCTGACATTTTCGCCGATGTGCTTCTTGAAAAGCCTGATATCTTCAAGCTTTGCGCCGTCCGTGCCGAAGCCTGTGGAAGTCTTTATGTAATCCGCGCCCGCATTTGTCACGCAGTCGCAGAGTGCGATCTTCTCTATCTTTTCAAGGTAGCAGGTTTCGATGATGACTTTGAGTATCTTCTCACCGCAGACTTTTTTCAATGCGGCAATTTCTGCCGTCACCTTGTCGAATCTGCCCATCTTCACATCACCGAGGTTCACGACCATATCAAGCTCGTCTGCGCCGTCGGCGATAGCGCACTGCGCCTCAAACACCTTTACAGCGGTGGTGTTGTAGCCGAGAGGAAAGCCTATCACCGTGCAAATATTGAGCTTTTCGCCGAATTTTTTTCTCGCATACGAAATAAAGCTCGGCGGTATACATACCGAAGCAGTGTTAAGACGAAGTGCTTCTTCGCAGAGCTTGTCAATATCAGCCTCGGTCGAAACTGCTTTGAGCATAGTGTGGTCGATGTGTGGGTATATCTGTTCTTTTTCCATTGTCAGTCTTCCTTTCGTGAATCTATCTCCGCTTTGAGCAGGAGTTCATAAACGGGTGCAAGCTTCTCAAATTCGCCGATGAGAAACGGTATGAGTTTATCGCTGAAAAGCAGGTCATAATCGTGGCTCAGAGCGTTGACGGAAATGCTCTTTCGATTGAGCCAGTTCTGTTTTTCCTCACTCTCATTTGGGAAACGGTTCTTTTTGTAAATGTCACCGTCAAGCGACAATTCGGGCGAAGCTTTCAGCATCTTTGCGGCGGCTTTGTAGCTTTTGTCATCTTTTTTTATAAGCTCGCGCAGGCTTTCCATAACAGCCGTGGGCGCTTGATAGTAGCCAACGCCGTAGGAGAAGCCCGTCTGCTCGATGCAGAAATAAAATGACAGCGCATTTCCGAGCCTTTCGCGCGGTCTGCTCACGGCTATCCAGATATGGTCGCGGAAAAGCGACTTATCCTTTGTGAAGCGCGTGTCACGGCGAACTCTCGAAACGCATTTCGGCGAGCATACGAGCTGGCTGTCGATCTTTTCAAAGGTCGGCGCAAGCCCTGCGGCTATCTCCGCGAACGGCTCGGTTATGACCTTTTTGTATATCGGCTTCTGCTCCTCATAATATTCCCTGCTGTCGCGCAGTTTGAGTTCAAAGAGAATATCGATAGATTTTCTTGAAAAATTCATTTTGTTCCTTTCCTTTTTTGAAAAAGATCATATTCATATTCTGTAAGGGCAGGTTTCCACGACCGCCAAAAAAATAAAGCGAAACGTAAAACCGTCCTGCATAATCGATGTGTTTGGATAAAAAAAATCCGTTTCTTTTAACAAGAAACGGATTTTTCTACTGGTTGGGGTGCAGGGATTTGAACCCCGGAAATGCCTGAGTCAGAGTCAGGTGCCTTACCGCTTGGCTACACCCCAGTATAAGTCGCCGATCAAAAAGGCGATGCATTAACGGCAACTTACTTTGGTTGGGATAGTTGGATTTGAACCAACGAAATGACGGAGTCAAAGTCCGTTGCCTTAGCCGCTTGGCTATATCCCATTGAACTTTAATGCGGAAATAATCAAGCTCATCGTCAAACGACAGTAGTTATTATAGCATGTCCATTCCTGTTTGGCAATAGTTTTTGCACAAGTTTAGCGTTTTATACAAATATTTTTTTCTAACTTGTGCAAGTTTTACATTTCATTGCGGTTTTCGAGTGCTTTGAACAGCGTTGTCTTGTCTGCATACTCGACCATCGCACCAACGGGCAGACCGAAAGCAAGCCTTGTGACCTTTACTCCGAGCGGCTTTAAAAGCTTTGAAATGTAAACAGCGGTAGCCTCGCCCTCAACTGTCGGGTTGGTAGCCATAATGACCTCGCGCACTCCGCCTGCGTTCACCCTCGCAAGAAGCTCCTTTATCCTCAGCATCTCGGGAGTAACACCGTCCATAGGTGAAAGAAGTCCGTGCAGAACGTGATAAACGCCCTTGTATTCGTTGGTGCGCTCGAAAGCCTCAATGTCCTTCGGTGCTTCGACAACACATACAGTGCTATGGTCGCGAAAATCATCGCTGCATATCGGACAAAGTTCGTTCTCAGTGAAGTTTGCGCAGACCTTGCAGTAGGTGACTTTCTGATGAGCGTTCATTATCGCATCGGAAAAAGCCTGTGCTTCCTCATCGCTCATAGTCATAACATGGTAAGCAAGCCTTTGAGCCGACTTCATTCCTATTCCGGGGAGCTTTGCGAACTGCTCCGCAAGTATTACGAGCGGCAGAGCCGTTTTTGACATAAGATCATTCCTTTGAGAAAAAAGTTATTTGAAATAACGGGAATCCGTTAAACGCGGATTCCCGTTCAATGTGTATCTTAGAAAAGTCCGGGAAATGAAACGCCGCCTGTGATAGCGCCCATCTCATTTTCGGAAGTAGCTTCGATCTGGTGAACAGCATCGTTGAATGCGCTGATAACGAGATCCTGAAGCATCTCGATATCGTCCTTGTCAACAACGTCAGGCTTGATCGTGAGAGCCTTGATCTCCTTTTTGCCGTTCATGACAACTTCAACAGCTCCGCCGCCCGAAGTAGCCTTGAACTCTCTGTTTTCAATATCTTCCTGAAGAGCGGTGATCTGTTCCTGCATTTTCTGAGCCTGCTTGAGCATACCCTGCATATTCTGAGCGCCGCCGCCCATTCCCTGTGGCAATCTTGCTTTCATAATTAATACTCCTTTTGGTTGATTTTAAGCACCGCGATACTTAATACTGATTTTTAATCAAAGTGTAGACAAAAATCGGCGCAAAAGCCATATCAAGCTATTTTCAACATCAAGCTGTTAAAACAGCTACGATTTTTTGCACACTTTCAGTTTAAAAATTAGTATAACAGGCGGTACTGTAAATTTATAGAAACGGAACATTTATGACTGTTCTGTCGGTATCCCGTTTTCCTGCGCTTTTTTCAAAATGGCTTCAACTGACTGCCCTGTATCGGCTTTCTCGGTCTTGTTCGTGCATTTCGCACGGATAGTGTATATCCTGCCCGTGATCTTCTGAATGGAGCGTTTGAGCTTCTCGGCGTTGTCCCCCGCCTTTAAAACGGACATAAAGAACGAATTCTCCGAGAAAATGAGCATCATATCTCCGCTTTCAAGGGCATACGAACCGACAAGCGCCGCAGAACCCGACGGGCAGGTCGCTCTGTACTCTTCGAGGATATCCGCCCAGCGTTCAACTGGCTTGAACGAAGAGGGGTCTATCTTGCCCTGCTCCGTTTTTGCAGGAGCGGACGGTGAAGCCTGAGCAGGCTGAGGAACGCTTTCGTTCTGTCTTTCCTGCCGATATGAACGTTGGGGTTCGCTTCTCACGGGAGCAGTACGCTGAACGGACACATCGCCGAGTCTGCGCTCCAACATTTCAATTTTAGCATAAATTTCGGAATTGTCAATAGAATTGTTCGCAGAAGCTCCCGAAGCCGCTGCGCCCGCTCTGCTTGTGCATATCTTTATCATGCACATTTCGATCTCGACACGCTTTGACGGCACTCTGCCAATCTTATCACCCGTCTGCTGCAAAATATCAAGGTCGGCGAAGATATCCTCTATCGGCATTTTCTCCGCAAGAGCCTTGACCTGAGCGGTTTCGCTCGGCAGACAGTTCAATATCCCCGTATCATCGGGAACAGTTTTTGCAAGCATAACATTTCGCAGCTGTCCGACGAGTTCGGCACAAAGCTGCTGCATATCTTTCGATGAATCGTAAAGCTCGCCGACCGCCTTTACAGCCTCGGCAGTGTTGTGGTCAGCCGCCGCTTCAAGGATACGGAAAACAGGACCGCTTCCCGCAATTCCTGCAGCACTCGCAGCCACATCTTCCGTGATGTTGTCGGAGTAAGCCGTGCATCGGTCGAGCAGTGAAAGAGCGTCACGCATACCGCCGTCCGAAGCCTTTGCGATAAGCAGTGCGGCTTCATTCGAAAGCGTGAACTTCTCCTGCTCTGCGACCCACAAGAGCCGCTTTGCGATATCATCGGATTTTATTCTGTGAAAATCGAAACGCTGACAGCGTGAAAGTATCGTCGGCAGGACTTTATGGATCTCAGTCGTTGCGAGGATAAACTTAACGTGCGCAGGCGGCTCTTCCATAATTTTGAGCAGCGCATTGAACGCCGCCGGAGAGAGCATGTGAACTTCGTCGATGATATAGACCTTGTATTTGCAGCGTTCGGGCATATAAACAGTACCCTCGCGCAGGTCACGGATATCTTCAACGCCGCTGTTTGAAGCTGCGTCTATCTCGATTATGTCACCGAGCGCGCCCTCATCGGCATCGCGGCAAATTTCACATTTAAGACACGGGTTTCCGTCAACAGGGTGCAGGCAGTTCATCGCCTTTGCAAGTATTCTTGCGCAGGTCGTTTTGCCCGTTCCTCTTGAACCCGTGAAAATATATGCATGGGCAGTTCTGCCCGTTCTGAGCTGGTTTAAGAGCGTTTCTGTGACCTGCGGCTGCGAAACAACATCAGCAAAGCTCAAAGGTCTGTATTTTCTGTACAAAGCCTGATACAAAACGCTCACTTCCCTTTATTTTATCTTCATTTCTTCGTCTATCTTGTCATAAACGCCGACACTCTCGGCAATTTTGCAATAATACTGCTTGAATCCGACAACATCAAACATATTCGCCGCCAGCGCTTTCGCATAATATTCACGGCTCTTTTCAAGGTCTTTCAGCCCAAGCTGGGCAAGCGCACATCCGCCGAGCGCAAACACATAATTTTTGCCGTCCAATATCGACCTTGTAAAGCTTTCAAAAGCCTTGTCATATTCACCCATTGCAAGGTAGCACATCCCGTAATCCGTGTAAAGATACTGAAAAATGCCCTCATAAGCGTCCTTTTTTTCAAGTCCGTCATAAATATCAAGCGCTTTCTGATAAGCACCGTTTTCAACGTGACATCTTGCAAGCAGGAAATCGACCATATATTTCTCATCATCCAGACCGAGGTCAATAGCGTCCTGAAAATAATTCGCCGCATTGGTATTATACCCCATAAGGCGGTAGGTATTTCCTATGTAAAAGCTTGCAACCGCCTTTTCACGGTCGGTGCAGTCACATTCCATAACTTCTTTGAGATAGTCAATGCCGTCCACAAGCTCCTCACAGCGGATACAGTCCATACCGTCGCTGAAAAGTCTTGCTTTCTTGGAAAGACCTTTGAAAGTCCCCCTCGTGAGGTACTTGTCATAGCCTCTGCGAGCGGCACTCTGCGCATCACTGTAAGCCGTCACTATCGGGGACATAACAAGCGCAAACTCCGCCAATCCGAAGAAAAGCTTCTGGAACAGATCGGGCGTATAATCGGGCGAATCAAAAATCACAAGATAGGCAAGCGCAATAAGAAACATCAGCGGTACTACTATAATAAAGTGCCGCCAAAGCTTTTTTATAAAATACCACTTGTCCATCTGAAAGTTCCTCCGAAAAAGAGAAAAATCCGATACATAGGTGTGCAGGCTTGCTGCGGCACACAGAGCGAACCGCTTAATGCTGCTCGGTTCCCCGCCTGACATGGTTCACGGTGTTCTGTTGCACAGGGCCCGCACACCTATATACCGGATAAATTCCAATCATAGTATGCTGATCCGCTCGTTTTGGGACGATTCTGCCTCAAACAGAGCGCAAACAGGATTTACTTGATTATGATATCATATTTCACAAAAAAAGTCAAGCACTTTGTGAAAATTTAAAGGCTTATATAAGCTGCACAAAGATTTTTCCCATAAATTGTTTACTTTTTAATATAATTTTAGTAAAAATCAACAGCTATATCATTTGCATTTGCACTATTTATACAGAAAATTTTTTCTATCTAATTTTACTATTGAAATTTTTCCGAATATGAGTTAAAATAGTTACAGTATGTGTTTCAAACGTTTTAGTTTGTCATTTTTTATAAAAATTTTGTATCAAAGGCAGTTAGTTTTATAGAACAAGCTGTACAAAATATATTTAGGGTGGAAAAAATATGGGTTCTAATATCATTCTTTACGGCCCTCCGGGAACAGGTAAAACTTATAATACTATCGCCTATGCGATATCTATTATTTACGGAAGACCTATCCGCGAGGTTATGGGCGACGACTACGGCGAGCTTCTTGAGAAGTACAACGCTCTCAAAACTCTCTATGGTCAGATCGAGTTCACTACCTTCCATCAGTCCTTCGGCTACGAAGAATTCGTTGAAGGTATCAAGCCTGTCTTCATTCAGGTAATGAACGAAAAGGGCGAACGTTCCCGTAAGGAAGAAATGGTTTATAAGGTAAATCAGGGTGTATTCAAGCGCTTCTGCGACGAAGCTTCAAAGAACCCCGGCGAAAAATATGTATTCATCATCGATGAGATCAACCGAGGCAATGTTTCCAAGATCTTCGGTGAAATGATAACCATTATCGAACCTACAAAACGTCTTGGACAAGCAGAAGAAGCTACCGTTAAGCTTGCTTATTCGCAGGAGGCGTTCGGCGTTCCCGACAATGTTTACATAATCGGCACGATGAACACCGCCGACCGTTCTATCGCGATGCTCGACTCCGCTTTAAGACGACGTTTCGACTTCGTTGAAATGATGCCGAACCCCGAGCTTCTGCGTGGAGTTACCGTTGAGGGCATCGATATCTGCGAGCTTATGTATAAGATAAACAAGCGAGTTGAGATACTTCTCGACCGCGACCATACAATAGGTCACGCTTACTTTATGCCGCTTCGCTCCCGTCCGAGCCTTGCAGTCCTCGCGCATATCTTCAAAAACGCGATAGTTCCGCTTCTTCAGGACTATTTCTACGATGACTATGAAAAGATAAGACTTGTCCTCGGCGATGCAAACAAAGAGCCGAACGAGCAGTTCGTCATCAAGACAGACGTTGACTATGCACAGATCTTCGGTGCAAATGCCGAGCTTTACCTTGAAAATGACGATATTTATACTATAAATAATGCGGCTTTCGGAAATGTCAACGCATATCTTAAGATCTAAGGATAATTTCCAATGAGTACAAATAAAAAGTTCGTTATCACAGATGCAGACTCCTTTGTAAGGGGCGGTACATCGGACGATCCGCATATTATCCCTATCCCCGAGCATAACTTTGACCGTCTTGCGGACTTCACCGAGAACAACCGCTACCCAGTTATGCACGAGATAACTCTCCCCGATGGGCGCAAGACCATTCACCCTGCCCGCTATGCAGGCATCATAACGCTCCGCGACGGTACGCAGATCGAGCTTATGCCGCAGATAGCCGCCGATCCTGCCGAAAATGCAGTCGTGTCGAAGATGCTCATTCTGCGAATGCTCGAATCGATGATAGAAGTCCCCGTGAAAAGAGTCAACGAGCGCTACTTCAAAAAGGAACAGCTCAATATTTTCGAGATATGTGTGCGAATGTTCCTTGACGAAGTCGAAAACGTTGTCCGCGGCGGCTTGAAGCAGACCTATGTCCCCTACCGCGGCAATGAGCCGTTCGTAAAGGGCAAGACTATCTACTCCGAACACGCAAAGAAAAACTATGCACACAAGGAAAAATTCTTCGTTGAATACGATGTTTTCAGCATAAACCGCGCCGAGAACAAGCTGATAAAAACAACTCTCGCCGCTCTGCTGAAGCTTTCAACGAACGGACTTAACCTGAAGCGCCTGAGAACGCTCCTTATGGACTTTGACGGAGTTGATTCCTCAACAAATTTAAAGCGTGACTTTGCCGCCGTTATCGACGACCGAAGCATGGCGAGATATTCAAGGGCAATGGGCTGGTGCAGACTGTTCCTTTTGAACAAGGGAACAACAACGTTCTTCTGCGGAGGAAAGGTCGCTTATGCGATGCTTTTCCCTATCGACAAGCTTTTCTGCGGCTGTATTGCAACAAGCCTGCGCCGTCAGATAGACCGTTCAAGATACAGCTTCCTCACGCCCGAAAAAATGACAAACTCGGTCAATAACGTTTCGCTTGACCTTAATATGGAACCCGTTTCCAACTTCTATGTCAAGGACAAGCTTGATGATTCCTACATAAACATCATCTTTAAATTCTATGATTTCAAAAATTATCACGGCAAGGACACCGATGATACGGCGATAGTTTTCCCCGTTACGGAAGTCCTCAACCGCAACCTTGAAGGTATGCAGCGAAATATGTATCTCGTTGACCTGAAAGACATCGACGGAAGCGTTGCGATCCTCAACGAAACGTTTTTCCACTGATATTTTCAGCCGCTCATATTTGGGCGGCTTTTTTATTGTGAAATTTTAACATAACTATTGCAATTCACAGAAAAAAAGTGTATAATGTTAGATGAATATATTACTCAACTCAATAAAAATTCTGAAAGGATATGATAATATGAACGAAATTTCCGAAAGATCCCATGACAGCGTTCTCGACCTGCTTCTTACAGTAACGGGTCTGCTCTCTTTTGTACTTGGATTCGTACTCGGTATATGCGTGACAAAGAAGCTCAGCGGCAAATGCTGCGGCAAAAATAAAAACTGCAAGGATTTCGACGCTGACGAATATGTTCGCAGCCTTAATCTTGAAGAAAATTAATGGGGTTCTCTAAAAACCGAAACAAAATAATACTTCGTATTATTCGCAAATTTT
>UQKC01000055.1 GCA_900541495.1 uncultured Ruminococcus sp.
TGACATAAACATTTTGAAAAATGGCAAAAACGTATTAATCAGCGTTTCCTTAGCTGTTTTTTTGTGTGTGAAAACGGTTGAATATGAAATCCGACCTCGGATTGTAGAAAAAGTGTATTATTAAAAGCTGCACAAAATTAAAGCTTGGTTGTTATCTATACTCGTTCTCGATAAATGTTTTGACTTCCTGTGCGAGTTGAATATTTATTCCTGCGGCTTTCGCTATATCTTCAACGGTAGCTTTTTTCAGCTCGTCCTTAGTTTTGAATCGGGAGAGAAGTTTTTCCGCTTTTTTATCGCCGATGCCTTTTATTTTTGTGATCTCAAGGCTGAATGACTGTTTGCTGTGCTTTTTGCGCTGGTATGTTATCGAATAGCGGTGGACTTCGTCCTGGATTCGGGTCAAAAGCATAAATGCGGCTTTATTTTCGCTTATTGCAATCTCGCCGCCGCCCGTTGCGATGGCTCTTGTGCGGTGTTTATTGTCCTTTACCATACCGAAGAGAGGGACGTTTATGCCCATTTCGCGCAAAATTGGTTCGACGGCGTTGACCTGACCCTTGCCGCCGTCGAGGAGGATAAGGTCGGGCAGGCGGCAGAAGCCCTCGTCAGTTTCATTTTCGTCCTTATAATGCTTGAATCGGCGCTGTAAAACCTCACGCATTGATGCATAGTCGTTCTGTATTGCGGTTTCTTTTATCGTGAATTTTTTATAGGCTTTTTTATTCGGTCTGCCGTTCTCAAAGACTATCATACCTGCGACCATTGCGGAGCTTGCGAGGTTCGAGATATCGTAGGATTCGATGTACATTGGCGGATTTTCCAGACCGAGGAGTTTTGCGAGTTGTTCAAGAGCAACTATCTCCGCGCCCGTTCGTCCGACCTTTATTGCGAGGGATTCGCTGGCGTTTTCCTTTGCCATATTGATGAGTTTCAGACCCTTCCCGCGTGTTCGGGAGAAGATATCGACGGCGTGACCGCTTTTTTCACGGAGAAGCCGGGTGATCATTTCAACATCGGGAATTTCCTCCTCGGTGATTATCTCACGGGGAATGGATTCGGGAGTTGAATAGAACACCGTGATGAAATCCTGTATCATAACGGCGGTATCGTCAATTTCGCCGACGGGAAGTTCGCTTCGGTCGGTAAGTCTGCCGCCGCGGTACTGGAGAATTGCAACGCAGGCATTCGTGCCGTTCTGTGCGGCGGCGATGATGTCGGTATCGCGCATATCCTCGTTGATTATCTTTTGGCTGTCGGCGGCGCGCTTTATCGCATTTATACGGTCGCGGAGTGCGGCGGCACGTTCAAATTCGAGGTTTTCTGCGGCTTCGTTCATCTTTTCGGTAAGGCTTTCGACCGAGGCCTCCGAGCCGCTTGCGATATATTCCTCCGCTTGTGCGATTATGGAATTATACTCATCGCAGGATATCTTTCCCATACAAAGTCCCATACACTGCTTGATATGATAATTCAGGCAGGGGCGACCCTTGCCGAAGTCACGCGGAAAGACTTTTTTGCAGGTCGGGAGCATAAAGACCTTGTTGACTTCCTTTGCGGTCTGGCTTGCGACGAAAGAGCTTGTATACGGTCCGATATATTTCCCCTCGCCGTTTTTCTGGAGCTCATAAGTGATGCGCGGATATTGCTCGTCCGAAATTTTGATATAGCTGTAGCCTTTATCATCTTTCAAGAGGATATTATACTTCGGCTTATGCTGTTTTATGAGCGAACATTCGAGGACGAGTGCTTCATACTCCGAGTCGGTGACGATGAAATCATAATCATAGACGTTGGAAACCATTTTTGCGACTTTCGGCGTATGGTCGGGCGATTTGCAGAAATAGCTCGTGACGCGGTTGCGGAGGTTTTTCGCTTTGCCGATATAGATTATATATCCCGTTTTGTCCCTCATTCGGTAAACGCCCGGTGAAGTCGTCAGGAGTGACGTTTTTTCACGCAGGTAAGGAAGACGCTCATTCATTGTTATCCTCTTTCAGCACATACTGTTTGATAGCTTTGGTAACGCCCTCATCGTTGTTGCTTTCGGCGGTGTATTTGCCATATTGACGCATATCGGGGTGGGCGTTTTTCATTACGAAGCTGTAGCCTGCGTTTTGGAGAAGCTCAACATCGTTGAAATAGTCGCCGAACGCCATTGTTTCCTCGGGCAAAATGCCGAGATGCTCGCGGATTTCTTTCAGAGCCGCGCCCTTGTTTATGCCCTTGTTCATAATATCTATCCACTTCGGACCTGTAACTGCGACGGTGAAATCTTCGGCGAATTCCTTTGCTACAATGGGGTAGACATTCTTTTCCGCGCCGTTATAGTCACAGACGGCGATCTTGAAGATATCATCATCAACTGCGGCGATATCGTCAACGCAGGTATAGTGGAGATAGTAGCGTGTTACTTCGTGATAGAATTCTTCGTCCCTGCGCTCGAAATAAGTTCCGTGTACGCCGCATAAAACGGGCGTTACCCTTTCCATTCCGCGGCAAATTTCGATAAGGTGCTTAACGCAGCTTTTTTTGAGCAGGCTCATACTTACAAGCTCACCGTTCACGATGACGTAAGCGCCGTTATCGCAGATAAAGTCGAGCTTATCGAGCTTTCCCTCGAAGTTGAGTTTCAGCGTGGAATAGGAACGTCCGCTTGCGACAACGAAGTGTATGTTTTTTTCGCAAAGCTTGTCCAGCACTTCATCAAAATCGTGCGGAAATTCCTTTTTATCGTTGAGAAGAGTTCCGTCCATATCAGATGCTATCAGTTTTATCATTCAAGGCAAGTTCCTTTCTGCGTTTTCTTGCATATACTAAGTAGACGATCCCGCAAATTACCGAAATTCCGACATTTATTGCGACGGAGAGAATGAATTTTACGGAAAGCGGATCATTGAGGTAATTTCCCATAAAGGTACAGCATATCATTCCGGGGAGCGTTCCGAGCATCGAGCCGAGGACATAGTCGCGCCATTTCATATTGACCGAGCCGAGAAACATACTCACGACATCGTATGGCAGACAGTTTATTATTCGCAGGAAAAATGCGAAGAATACGCCGTTCGACATATTTAGGCTGATGATCTCGTGCATTTTTTTATGCTTCATAACGAGCTTTTCTACATATTCCCTCTGGGCGAATTTTCCGATGAGGTAGGGAATATTCATCATACAGAAAATGCCTATCGTATTGATTGCGAGCGCCGCCCATATATTAGGTGCGGTCATTCCGCAGGCGGTCACAATGACTATCATCGGGAAGAAGAACGTCAGCGATTTGAGCGAGAACATTGCGATGATAACTATTGCGGCGAGCCATATATTTTCGGGCGTGTACTGCAAAAGCTGTTCTGCAGTGACGCTTCGGAATGTTGTGAAATACAGCACGGCGCATATCGCTATCATTACAAATGGTGCAACGGCGAACGCTGCTTTTGCTATTTGGGTTATTCTTTCACGGAAGTCGGTCTTTTTGTCATCGGTCATTTTTTGTCATATCCTTTCATTTCATAGAAGAATCGTTGTGTCTTTTTATAAGGATATTATAGCACGGGCGCTGTTAATTATCAACATATTTTTGATACAATATTGTGAAAAACAGATGAAACTATTGGCGCACTCCTTGTTATTTCGCAAGGGTTGTGATATACTATTATAAATCAAATCCAAAAATCAAGGAGTTATTATAAATGGCTGATTATACAGGAAGCAGGTGCATCGTTTGCAGCGAGCAGTTCAAGGATGGCGATGATATCGTTGTATGTCCCGAATGCGGAACGCCTTACCACAGAGCCTGCTACGAAAAATACGGAAGCTGCGTAAATACCGAGCTTCACAAGGCACATCGGAGCTGGACACCTATGCCCGACACGGGAATTCCGACCGATGTGAAAGAGGACGACCCCGAAAAGGACTGCGTATGTCCGCGCTGCGGATATGTCAACCCTAAGCTGACGGCTTTCTGCGGCAGATGCGGTTCGCCGATGCCTGCGCTTGAACGCCACAACGAAGAGCTTCGTAAGAATATGGAAGATGCGATGAAGAATGACGGTGACTTCGGCGGAATAAACCTTGAACCGTACCTCATCAACTTCACCGACCCTCTCTGCGGATACAATCCCGATGAAGATTTTGACGGTGTTCGTCTTTGCGAGCTTGCCGATTATGTCGGCAGCAACACTCACTATTATCTCCCGAATTTCAAGCGTTTCAAGGACACGGGAAGTTCGCTGAGCTGGAACTTTTCGGCTATGCTTATCCCCGAGATGTATTTTTCCTACAGAAGGATGCCTCTTGTTGCGCTTGCGGCTCTTATCGTGAGGGTAGTTTTTATGATACCGCAGTATATACCTATCCTTGCGGAGATGAATTTGGGTGCAATATCGCAGTTCGCACAGAGTTTTGATATACGAAGCACGGCTTTCAGCATACTGAGCGTTCTTTCGTATGTGCTGATGTATGCGGCGATGTTCTTCTTCGGCGCATTTGCGAACAAAATTTACTACAAGACGGCGATAAAGCGCACGGCGAAGATAAAGGCTTCGACAACTCCGCTCACGATACGTCAGACGCTTCGCTCAAAAGGCGGCACATCGGGCGGCTGGCTTGCGCTTTTTATATGCATATATGTTGTATTCTATATGATGTTCAGTATGAGCTTTCTTCTCGGCACGATGTCGTAAACGACAGTTTTATACCGAAAGGACAGGGGAAAATGAAAATAAAAAAGGCGGTAATAACCGCAGGCGGTCTTGGAACAAGGCTTCTGCCTGCGACAAAGGCAGTTCCCAAGGAAATGATACCCATTGTGGACAAGCCTGCGATACAGTACATCGCAGAGGAGTGCGCAGCGGCAGGGATAACCGATATCCTCATCGTTACGGCGAGAGGAAAAACGGCTATCGAGGATCATTTCGACCGCTCGCCCGAGCTTGAAGCAAAGCTTGCGGAGAGCGGAAAGACCGAGCTGCTTGAAGAGATAACGGGTATATCCTCGGCGGCAAGATTCACATTCGTCCGTCAGCCGTTCCAGACGGGGCTTGGCGGTGCGATACTCTGTGCGGAAGAATTTGCGGGCGGTGAGCCGTTCGCGGTGCTGTACGGCGATGATGTGATAGTCGGCAAAGATCCTGCAATAGGACAGCTTGCCCGTGCTTATGAAAAATACGGGAAAAGCGTTGTCGGCATAAACCGTGTTCCCCGTGAGGACATCTGCAAATACAACTCGATGAAGCTTGAACCTATGGACGAAAGCAGGCTTTACGCAGTTTATGATATGAACGAAAAGCCGCTGAAAGGCGAGGAATTCTCCGATTTTGCAATTCTCGGAAGATGTATCCTTGAACCGAGTATATTTGATATTCTGTGCAGAACGCCGAAAGGCAAGGGTGGTGAGCTTCAGCTCACGGACGCAATGCGTGAGGTGGCTGTTTCCGATGGGATGATCGGCGTTGATTTTACGGGAAACCGCTATGACATAGGCAGCAGAATGGGTATCATAAAGGCCTCGATAGAGGTCGGACTTATGCGTGAAGAGCTTCACGCTGAGCTTGCGGAATACATAAAAACGCTTGCGGAAAAACTTGATCGTAATTCGTAATTATTTTGCTCCGCAAATTTACGGAAAAACACCGATTTCCGTAGGGGCGGATTCTATATCCGCCCGTTTTGACAGTGAATTGCTGTGTGTTGAACGAATATTAACCCGACCCGCAGTCACCAATACCTTTCAAAAAAAAGCGGGACGGGCGACCCGTCCCCTACAATAAACTGTTTATGATTTGATAAAAATTAATTCACTTGTTAAAACGCTGTATAAAAAAGCTGCTGCGGTATTGACGAAAACTGCTTGCTGTGGTATAATATATATAATTGGTATAATAATATTGTTTTAAGCAAAGGAGCTTATTTTTAATGGCTGAACTCGTATATAATGAACAGGGACGCTTGCTTTTTACGGAAGAAATGCGTCAGGAATACACGATCCTTGTTCCGCAGATGCTCCCTATCCATTTTTCTCTTATTGTAAAAATATTCAATAACCATGGATATAGAATGAAGCTGCTCACCTCGACGGGAAGAAAGGTCGTTGATGAGGGACTGCGTAATGTTCACAACGATACCTGCTATCCTGCGCTTCTCGTTATCGGACAGATGATGGACGCGCTCAAATCGGGTGAATATGACATTCACAAGACCGCTCTTATGATAACTCAGACGGGCGGCGGCTGCAGAGCTTCAAACTACATAAATCTGCTCAGAAAAGCGCTCAAAAACAACAAAATGGAATTCGTTCCCGTTGTTTCGCTCAATATCGCAAACCTTGAAAAGAACCCGGGCTTCAAGCTTTCACTTCCGCTTTTGCAGGATCTTATCGTCGGTATTTGCTACGGCGATATCCTTATGTGGGCAGGAAATCAGGTGCGTCCTTACGAGAACAACAAGGGCGAAACGGACAAGCTCATTGAGGACTGGCAGAACAAGCTCATCAAAGAGGGTTTTGCTATCGGTTCGTTCAAGAAAAATGCTTTCCAAATGGTAAAGGATTTTGAAAAGATAGCTTATACTCCGAGCGTAAAGGCAAGAGTCGGCATCGTTGGTGAAATTTACATCAAGTATGCGCCGCTCGGCAACAACTGTCTTGAAGAATTCCTGCGCGGCGAAGATGTTGAACCCGTTGTTCCCGGACTTCTCGACTTCATCATCTTTATGTGCGACCACCACGTTGTTGACACGCAGCTTTATCACGTTGCATATAAAAAATACATTGCTTCGGGTGCGCTTGAAGCATTTCTCAAAAAGATGCAGGATATAATGATAAAGGCATTCGAGGATTCACGCTTCAGAGCGCCTGCACACTTTGACGAAACAAAGGAAAACAGCAAGGAGTATGTTTCGCCTGCGAACAAAATGGGCGAGGGCTGGCTTCTTACCGCCGAAATGGTCGAGCTTATCGGCAGCGGCGTAAACAATATCATCTGCGCGCAGCCGTTTGGCTGTCTGCCGAATCACATCATCGGCAAGGGTATGATAAGAAAGATACGCAACGTTTATCCCGATGCGAATATTGTTGCTATCGACTATGACCCGGGCGCAACAAAGGTAAATCAGGAAAACAGAATCAAGCTTATGCTTTCTACCGCAAAGACAAACCTTGCGGCGGAGACTGAAAAGGCAAAAGCTGCTGAATAAAAGACAAAATGCTGAAAAATTGGGAGGAATCGGACAATGTACGGAATCAATGCTTATAAGTCCAATGCAATGTACACTTCTCTTCTTTCGTCGAATTACAGCAAAAAGAACTATGCGCAGACCAATTCGACGAGTGATCTTCTTGCACTGATGAAGAAGGTCGATCAGGTACGCTCGAAAGATTATCAGAAAAATATGATAAAAGAGTACGAGAAGGCTTTCTCGAATAGTGATGTCGGAACTTACGAGAGCGAAAAGAAGCTCGCTTCCGATGCGACTGATCTCGGAAAGAGTGCTTCCGTGCTTGCTTCCGCTTCAAAGGCTGACTTTGAGGACAAAGACAAGCTTGTATCGAATGTTAAAAGCTTTGTCGAGGACTACAACACTGTTGTTGACAGCTTGCAGAAGTCGGAGAGCGTTGACGCGCTCAAAAAGGGCGTTTATATGACGAACACGGCAAAGGCTTACTCTGCAGCACTCGGCAGGATAGGTTTAAAGGTCGGTTCGGACAACAAACTGACTTTGAACGAGGACACGCTGAAAGGTGCAGACACCAACTCGGTGAAGTCGCTCCTCGGCGGCAGCTATTCGTTCACGGCGAAAGCTGCTGACAGGGCAAATCAGATAAGCAAGGCTGCAACTCTCAAGGCTCAGGTCGTTAACTACAATCAGGAGGGTAAGTTCGATTACGGAACTATATTCTCGTTAAGCTCAATGTTCAGCGAAAAAATTTAACAAACAGGTCGCTGCCGTCAGTTTCGGCAGCGATATTTTTATGAGGAAAGGATAAGCTATGGCTATACAGATATTCGGAAAATCCAAATGCTTCGACACGAAAAAGGCGGAACGCTGGTTCAAGGAGAGAAACATCAAAGTCCAGAGCGTTGACATTCTTTCCAAAGGTCTGAGCAAGGGCGAATTCGACAGCGTTGTGAAGGCTCTCGGAGGAATTGATGCTGTCATTGACACGGCTTCAAAGGATTACTGCAGCATAAAATATCTTCTCGATGACGCGAAGTATGACAAGCTTTGCGAATGTCCGAAGTTGTACAAGACACCTATCGTTCGCTGGGGGAAAAAGGCTTCGGTCGGATATGCGCCCGAAAAATGGGAAGAATTTATTAAGGAAAGCAAATGATATAAACGATTTTTGCATGATTCGGAAAGGATAAAAATATGACAGCACTTATTACGGGCGCAAGCTCGGGAATCGGACGGGAAATTGCGCGTGAGCTTGCAAAAAAAGGCATCAGGCTCGTTATTTCGGGAAGAAATTATGAAGCACTTGTGAAGCTTCGTGATGAGATAGGCGAAAAAAGGGTGAAGATAATCCCTGCCGATCTTTCAAAGGTCGAGGAATGTTACCGACTTTATGACGAAGCGAAAAAATACAACATCGATATTCTTATAAACAACGCAGGTTTCGGACTTTTCGGAAAATTCGCCGAAACAGACCTTGAACGTGAGATCGAGATGATAGAGGTCAACGTTATGGCTGTTCACATTCTTCAAAAGCTGTTTCTGAAAGATTTCCGCAAGCGCGACAAGGGATATATCCTCAACGTTGCTTCGTCGGCAGGCTTTATGCCCGGCCCTTATATGGCAACTTATTACTGCACGAAGAATTATGTTGTCCGTCTGACCGAGGCTGTGAGTGCGGAGCTTAAAAATGAGGGCAGCCACGTTTCGGTGAGTGCGCTCTGTCCGGGGCCCGTTGACACGAACTTCAACAACACGGCAGGAGTTTCCTTTGCGTTAAAGGGAATTACCGCCGAATATGCCGCAAAATGCGCAGTTGAGGGAATGTTTGCAAGGAAAACGCTCATTATCCCGACGCTGAAAATGAAAATCGCCGATTACGGAGCAGGCTTCCTGCCGCCGATGCTTCTTGCGAAGATAGCAGGCTTTATGCAGAAGAAAAAGGGGGACGTTTAAATGGAAAACGAACGCTTGAAAAAACAGCTTGAATTTTTGCTGACGCTCGACAAGCTGAAAAATGTTTACCGACAGACATACATTCTCTGCGATGATCTTCCGCAGGGTTCAAAGGAATTCGACGACAATTTCAAGGAGAAAAAACCGTTGCCGCGCCGTGAAAATGACGCTGAGCACTCGTTTTCTCTTGCAATTGCGGCAGCAGTGCTTGCGGAATATTCAAATGAGCCCGTTGACGTTGCAAAGGTGATGAAAATAGTTCTCGTACACGATGCTGTTGAAATTTACGCAGGTGACACCTACTGCTACGATGATGAGGGCGCAAAGACCAAGGAAGCTCGCGAAAAGGCTGCGGCGGAGAAGATATTCGGTACGCTGCCCGAGGAGCAGGCAGCGGAGTACCGTGCGCTTTGGGACGAATTCGAGAGGAACGACACTCCCGAGGCTCGTTTTTCCAATGCTATGGACAGAATTCAGCCGCTTTTGCTCAACTATTCGAGGGAGGGTTACTCGTGGAAAGAGCACGGGGTAAACTCCTCGCAGGTGAGAAAGCGTTTTGACAAGGTCAAAGACGGTTCGGCTGAACTCGGTCAAATGGTCGATGATCTGCTCGATAAGGCAATCGAAAACGGTTTCTTGATGCCGTAAAAGCGTGTACAAATTTGTGAATAATGTACATTTTTCGCTAAAACAGTTGACTAATTAATACTAATATGCTAAAATATTGGATAATGTATTAATAAAAATATAAAAGCTGTTCGGATCATGCAGACGGCTTTTATAAATGTGGGTGATATTATGAAAAGAAAATCAATGCTTGGCAAGCTTGGAAGAAATTTTATACTGGTGATCGATTCGTCGGTTATCTTTGCCGTGATGCTCATTATAATTTTTTCCACAGTTCATATCAACAATATGAACAATCAGGCTCTTGAAAAGGAAGCTTCGATAGGTGTTAATCTTATCAAAGATGATATAGCGACAGCGGAGAAGCAGGCAGGGATAATTGCTGCAACGCTGTGCGAAAACAAGGATTTTTCCCGTGCTTTCGATGTTGACAGAGGAAATGTCATCGGTGACAGATTTACCGAAGAGATACCGAATGACAGTTACATAGGCGTTTTTACCGACATAGACAAAAATGTTCTTTGGTCGAGTGAAGGTATCGACACGGAGATATTTATGCCGCTGCTTGAAAATGAAGAATTCAGCGGATATATCAAGAACGGCAATGACATTTACTATGTTTGCGAAAGACCCGTTCTCAACAGCCTCAGCTATCCGGTCGGAAGAGCTATCATTGCGGTGGATTTCACTCGTCCGTCGATCCTTGACGATATAAAAGATGTTGTCGGATATGATGTCACGATTTTCGGCGGAGATACGAGAATCTCTACTACTATCATTGACGAAAACGGCGAAAGAGCCATTGGAACGCAGATGTCGGACAAGGTCAGAAGCACAGTTATTGACAATGGTGGAATATACGAAGGCAGAACTGAGATACTCGGAGCAAAATATTACACTATTTATGAGCCGTTCCTTGATACGGACGGAAACATAATCGGTGCTGTTTTCTGCGGAACACAGACTGCGGAAAATGATGCAAATGTACGAAGCGTTACGATAGTTTCTATTCTTATCGGACTTGCAGTCTGCATCGTATGCGGCGGCTTGCTCGTTGCATACACGGTAAAGAGCATTTCAAAGCCTATCGACAAGGCTTGCGGAGTGCTTGGAAAAATGGCAGGCGGCGATCTTGACTTCGACACCTCCGATGTTAAATATTCCAATGATGAAATAGGAACGATGCTCAAGGAAATGGTACGAATGAAAGACACACTTTCGATGTATCTTTCCGATATCGGCAGAGTAATGTCTGCAATGGCTGACGGTGACTTCACAGTTCAGCCTGCGGTAGAGTATCAGGGAAACTTTGTTGCGATGAAGAATTCCGCAGACGAGATCTGCAGAAAGCTTAGCAATGTTATCGGCGGTCTTAGTGTTTCGGCAAGCGAAGTTTCCGCAGGCTCGTCACAGATATCCAACGGCTCACAGCTTCTTGCAGAGGGCACAACACGTCAGGCTGCTGCTATTGAAGAGCTTTCGGCAACTATCAGCGAGGTTGCAGAGAAGATCAACAACAATACCGAAAACGCAAGAGAAGCCGACAACTGCGCCGCACAGTCGAACGAACTTATCAGCGAGCAGGCTGCGGAAATGGAGCGTATGCGCGCCGCAATGGAAGACATCAAGGAAAAATCCGACCAGATCAACAATATCATCAAAACTATCGAAGATATCGCATTCCAGACGAATATCCTTGCGCTCAATGCAGCTGTTGAAGCCGCAAGAGCAGGCGAAGCAGGCAAGGGCTTTGCAGTCGTTGCAGATGAAGTAAGAAACCTTGCAACAAAATCGGACGAAGCTACCAAGAGAACAGCTTCTATCATCACGGAAACAATGGAATCCGTCGCAAGAGGAAGCGAAGTCGTAGCAAATACAGTAGAGCTTATGGGAAAAGTTTCGGAAATGTCCGCAGCTTCAAAGGAACTCGTAGGAAAAATACACGCAGCATCGGAAGAGCAGGCAATGGCTGTCGAGCAGATCAATTCGGGCATTGCACAGATATCCGAAGTTGTACAGCAGAACTCAGCAACCGCAGAGGAAAGTGCCGCATCGTGTGAAGAACTCAACGGACAGTCGCAGGTACTTGCAGATCAGGTCGCAATGTTCAAGATACTGCAGTAAATAAAATTCGGCAATGTAAACGTAATTGTATGGTACTGCGAAGCCAAGCAAAAGTTTTATAATTCTGTAAGAATTTACCTTTGTTCAAAGGTGGCAGGGGTCAAGGGGGCAGCGCCCCATTGTCGCTTCCGCAGAAGCGAAATTCCCTAAACTGACAGTTATGGCATCACCGCAATAGAACAATATCCAACAGTTAAAAAAGGCGCAATTCACACCAAAAGGTTAAACGAACTATGATAAACACAGTTTAGTAAAACCATAAATGTGAATTGCACCAACTTTTTTTTCAAAAAACTATCCTTGAAGTGAAAATCCGCGAACGTAAGTGAGTGGATTTGAAGCTTCAACGCTGTATGAACGGCGATGGGTTTTGTCGGTAAATGTTTTCAAAGCAGCAAACCGGTTTTTATATTCCGATGTATTGTTCAAATTTATAAGTATTTGTTTTGAAGTCAAAGCTTTCGATATAGGGTGAGCCGTTTTTATATATCCAACGCTGTATATATGCAGGTTTTACGGCAAAAAGGCGTTCATTTTCAAGCGAGGTATAGGCATCGAATGAGCCTTTGAAGTATTCTTCAAAAACTTTGCAGAAGTCGGAGTTTGTCAGCGGGTGTCCTATCTCCTCGGCTTCGCCCTCGATCTGGATATTGTCTATACACAAGGCGACGTTATGGTTTTGCGTAAGCTGGCGGTACTTTCGGAACGTTTTATCCGTTTGAAAATAGAATATGCCGTTTATTTGGACGATGCTCATCATTCGCGAGGAAACGATATTGTTTTCGGCGGTGGAAAGGACGGCTTTTCTGCCTTTTCCGAAGTCATTCAGGAATGAGCGGTAATTTTCATCAAAGTTCATTTTGTATATCCTTTTTAGCTTTTTAAAATATTAAGCCGCCGCAAGCGAAGTTCCTGCGGCGGCTATTTTGGTTATGTATTAGAAATCAACGTCTGTATCGTAGTAGCAACACTTAAGAAGCTTTTCCATTTCTTCCTGTGACGGCTGACGTGGATTCGAGCCTGTGCAGGCATCGCCGATAGCGTTCTTTGCAATCTCGGGAAGTCTTTCGAGGAATACATTCTCGGGAACGAAGCCCTGCTCTGTGGGGTAGCTGTCTGTGCCGTAATTCTTGATGCAGTGAGGGATTTTGAGCTTATCGTTCATACCTCTGAGGAATTCGATGAGGAGTTTAACCTTTTCATCGTCATTTGCTCCGCCAAGGTGCATATAATCTGCAATTACGCCGTAACGCTTCTTAGCGGTCGGGTCTTTTGCGTTGAATGCGATAACTTTCGGGAGGTACATTGCGTTTGCTGCGCCATGGATAATATGTGCGCCGTAGTCAGCGAATGCTGCGCCGGTTTTATGAGCCATTGAGTGGACGATACCGAGGAGGGCGTTCGAGAATGCCATACCTGCAAGGCACTGGGCATCGTGCATTCTGTCGCGGGCAGCCATATCTCCGTTGTAAGAATCAACGAGGTCAGCCTGGATCATTTCGATAGCGTGGATAGCGAGAGGGTCGGAATAGTTGCTGTTTGCGGTCGAAACGTAAGCTTCGATAGCGTGTGTGATAGCATCCATACCTGTATGAGCCACAAGCTTCTGAGGCATTGTTTCTGCGAGGTCGGGGTCAACGATAGCAACATCGGGAGTTATCTCGAAATCGGCGATAGGGTACTTGATTCCCTTTGAATAGTCTGTGATGATAGAGAATGCGGTAACTTCGGTAGCTGTGCCCGAGGTTGAAGAGATTGCACAGAATTTAGCCTTTTTACGAAGTTCGGGGATACCGAAAACCTTGCACATATCTTCAAATGTACAATCGGGGTACTCATACTTTATCCACATTGCCTTTGCAGCGTCGATAGGAGAGCCGCCGCCGATAGCAACTATCCAGTCAGGTCCGAAGTCGAGCATAGCCTGAGCGCCCATCATAACGGTTTCAACCGATGGGTCGGGTTCTACGCCCTCGTAGAGAGCAACTTCCATACCTGCCTGCTTAAGGTAATCTTCGGCTTTCTGGAGGAATCCGAAACGCTTCATTGAACCTCCGCCGACAACGATCATTGCCTTTTTGCCCTTAAAAGTTTTAAGGTTCTCGATTGCGCCTTTTCCGAAATACAGATCTCTTGGTAAAGTAAATCTTGCCATAACAAATTCCTCCAATTTTAAGTTAGATTTTAATGATAGCATTAAGTTATATAAAGTGTAGAAAAAGTTTCCACAAAATATGGATTTTTTATACCTTTTCTATAAAACTATTATAACACAAAAGTTAGGCAAAGTGAAATGCTTTTATTGGAATATTATGTGCGGATTATGGAATAACGCTTTTTACTGTGAATTTTATTGTTTGCTTGACAAAAAAGAGAAAAAATGATACTATTAAGGCATATCGCACAGTTTTTACTTATATTTTATATGTATATATGGGAAAATCGGGAATATTCACGGTTTGATTGACAAAAAATTACGGAAGGAATGGCAAAAATATGAAATGTCCAAATTGCGGATTTGAAAATGAAGAGGGCGCTGCTTTCTGCGGCGGCTGCGGAGAAGATCTTTCTTCGGAAAATATAATGAATGCGCTTGATGAAAGCGCGAAACAGACAGATGCGAAGGCTGAAAAAAGGTCGGGCAAAAAGAAAAAGCGTAAAGAAAAGGCTGCTGACGGCGGAGATGCGGCTGTAAAGAAGTCAAAGGTAAAACCGGTGCTTATTGCGGCAGCTGTTATTATAGTATTGGCGGCGGCTGCTATGTTTGTGCTGATGAATATGCCGTCCGAGGGTGAGAAGGTACTGAAAAATGTGCCGATCGGACGAAATCTTGCTTATGCGGAGGCGAAGACGGAAACAGACTTCACAAAGGTATCGAAATATGATGCCGTGAACAAGCTTGACGACTTTGACGACATTTGTGAGGGCAATCTTACTATTAAGATAGAGGGTGTAAGCTTCCCTGAATGGGCTATCTCGGTTTCGCTGGCGAATGATGAAACTATCGATCGTGTAACATATTATGATTTTTCACAGCTCCAAAAGAACTGGAAAGGTCATCACAGTTCAAAAAAGATAGAGCTTACGGCTGTTGAGTATGGAATGAAGCGCAAGGCTGTTGACAGGGCGCTTGGTTTTACGCCGTATTCTATTATAAAGGGAATCGACAACACGGTGACGAATGTTTACAGATACTATTACAGTGATGAAACGAGCGGAAACGATGTTGTATGCAATTATTGTGTTGTATTCAATGATGTTGACGAGAGTGTAAAGAATGTATATGTGAATGAATTGGACTATATTGGCTTTATGACATCGGTTGAATGATGTTGTTTGTTTGATTTGCACATAAAGTGTGAAAAAAGTCAAAAAAAACCGAACAAAACATAGAACGTAGAAAAAACTCTTGACAATCGAAGCTAAAAGTGGTAATATAATAAAGCTGTCAGCGAGGGAAACCTCGAAAGACAGAGAAGAGTACAAAAAACTTCAAAAAGTTTGAAAAAGTACTTGACAAAGTCAAAAAGATGTGATATAATATAAAAGTTGCGTCTTAAGCGACAAAAACCAAGAACTTAAAAAACTTCAAAAAGTTTTGAAAAAGTACTTGACAAAAACGAAGCGATGTGATATAATATAAAAGTTGCATCTCAAACGAAAGAAAATCAAGTAAAAAGAGAATAAAAAATATTTTCAAAAAGTACTTGACAAACTCGAATGAATGTGATATAATATTAAA
>UQKC01000056.1 GCA_900541495.1 uncultured Ruminococcus sp.
ACTCGTACATTTCTCAAAATGGCAAAACGAACGCTTCGCTTTAATCAGCTTTTCCTAACAGCGAAAAGCTTGTTGCAGCAGCGTAATCACTAACAAATCTAAAGGCGCAATTCACACCCAAAAAAACTGCCGACAACGTTTGAACAGTTTGCAATATGAACATAAAACACAAAAAGCCGCAGAGAAGATCTGCGGCTTTTACAATAGCTTAAATTACTTGAGGATCTTGATTTTTCCGAGAAGCGGAACTTCCTTTTCTTCGCCGTTGATAGCGCCAATTAAGCCGATTATCCAGCATACGAATACGAAAAGTGACCAAAGACCTGCAAAAATACCAATGATCGGGATTCCTGAAAGTGATCCGATAAGAGCGAAAAGATTAAGTACAAGTGCCTGATTGAGGTGGAACTTGGAGTTTTCCTTGTCGCCCGAAACGAGTGCGATGATAAAGCCTATCCAAGTAAGATACGCTACGATGTCTGTTGTCTTCTTATCCATTGTGATTACCCCCGTGATAAAATATTAAGCTGTCAGCTTACAGCGATACATAAATTATATAATTATATGAATTTTTTGTCAATATATTTTACACGGAATTTAGTTTTGTAATCGATATTCAGCGTTTCGCACAAAGTTAGTGACAATGAACAAGCTTTTCTGCCAAACCTTACCCAAGGAATTTATCCTCGAACCAGACATTTTTCACCGTAAATTCTTTTCCGTCAAGATAGCTTAAGATACCTGCGTCTGTGCGGAACGTGAATTTCAGCTTGTAGGAATAAAGCGCCTGCGTTTTTATCCTGTACGCGCGGTTCACTTCGCCGATTCCGTACTTTCCGTCACCGAGAAGCGGACAGCCGATGTGCGCGAAATGCGCCCTTATCTGGTGAGTTCGTCCCGTGTCGAGCTTGACCTCAACGAGTGCAAGCTTTCCGTCCGTTTTCAGCACCTTGTATGAGGTGATTATCGTCTTGTTCTGCGGAGTTTTTCTGTCCGTGACCTTGACCGTCTTGGTTTTTTCGTCCTTTTCGAGATAAGCCGTCATGATGTCGGACTTTTTCGGCGGAACTCCCACCGTTATGCAGAGATAACGCTTTTCCAGCTCGCGTTCCTTTATCTTTTCGTTCAAAATGCGAAGCGACTCGGCGTTTTTCGCCGCAATGACGATGCCGCCCGTGTTTCGGTCAAGACGATTGCACAGCGCAGGCGTGAAGCTGTTCTCACGGTCGGGGTCGTACTCGCCCTTGTTGTAAAGATAGTGCAGAATTCGGTTTATCAGCGTGTCGGCGGTGTTTTCGTCGTCCTCGTGAACAACAAGTCCGTTTTTCTTGTCGCAAAGGAGAATGTTTTCGTCCTCATAGACAACGGAGATATCCGCAGGAACGCTTAGGAAAACACGGTCGGGCGAGGTTTCAAAAAATTCGTCCCCGATGTAAAGCTGCATAAGGTCATTTTCGCAAAGACGTGTCGAAATCTCGCACCGCTTTCCGTTGAGCTTTATCCGCTTTGTGCGTATGTATTTGTACATCAGGCTTTTCGGAAGAAGCGGAACGGCCTTTTCGATAAATTTATCAACGCGCTGTCCGCTGTCGTTTTTGTTTATTGTAAATTCTTTCATTTATATAAGCTTACTCCAATTATTTTCCCCAGAACTGCCTGTCGAGCGTTCGGAACTGTACAGCCTGCGCAATGTGCTGTTTGTCGATGACTTCCTCGCCCGTCATATCGGCGATAGTGCGCGAAAGCTTTAAAATTCGGTTGTAGCCGCGCGCCGAAAGTCCCATTTTGTCAAATACGTTTCTGAGCGTTTCACGCGCCGCGTCCGTCATAGGGCAGACCTCGGAAATAAGGCTGTCCGAAATTGCGGCATTGCAGGTTATCCCCGTGCCTTTGTAGCGCGAATTCTGTATTTCCCGCGCTTTCTGCACACGCTCGCGAATCGCCGCCGAGCTTTCCTCTTTCGACTTTGAGGACATACTTTCAAAGTCAACGGGGTTTATTCGGCAGTGTATATCGAAGCGGTCGAGCATAGGTCCGCTTATCTTCGCGAGGTAAGCCGCTACCTGCTGTTTTGTGCATCGGCATTCGTGGTTCGGACTGCCGAAATATCCGCACGGACAAGGGTTCATCGCGCCTATCAGCATAAAGCTGCACGGATATGTTACCGTTCCGCTCGCTCTCGAAATAGTGACCTTTTTATCCTCCAACGGCTGACGAAGTATCTCCAAAGTCGGACGTGCGAACTCCGCAAGCTCGTCAAGGAAAAGCACTCCGTTGTGCGCAAGCGAGATCTCGCCCGGGTGAGGAACAGAGCCGCCTCCCGAAAGTCCTGCGCTTGAAATGGTATGGTGCGGCGAGCGGAAAGGTCTGCGCGTAACGAGCGGAGTATCCGGATCGAGTATTCCGCAGATAGAGTGAACGTTGGTAGTTTCGATAGATTCCTCGAACGTCATCGCAGGGAGTATTGTTGTGATCCGCTTCGCCATCATCGACTTGCCCGAACCGGGTGCGCCTATCATCAGCAGATTGTGACCGCCTGCCGCGGCAATTTCAAGAGCCTTTTTCGCCTGCTGCTGACCCTTTACATCGGCAAAATCCACCGTGTCAAAGCGCTGTTCCTCTCGGACGATGTATTTATCCTGCGGCGTGAGCGGTTCACTTCCGTCAAAATGCTTTATAAGCTCGGCTGTGTTTTTCACACCGTAGACCTTGATGCCCTCAACAACGCTCGCTTCGTAAGCGTTTATCTCGGGGACAAAGACTTCGCCGAAGCCCTCTTTTTTCGCAAGCAGTACCATTGGCAGAACACCGTTCACTCCCCTTACATCGCCGTTGAGCGAAACTTCGCCGATGAATGCGGACTTTGAAATATCCGCAGGGACATTTCCCGTCACGCAGAGCAGAGCCGTGAAGATAGCGAGGTCGTGTATGCTGCCCGTCTTTTTCGTATCGGCAGGCGCAAGATTTACGATTATTTTGTTGAGCGGAAAGCTTATCAGCGAAGCACGAAGCGCCGAACGGATACGCTCACGGCTCTCCTTTATCGCAGTATCGGCAAGTCCGATTATATCAAAGGACGGCGTTCCCTTGCTCGTTTCGATCTCGACATCGACAGGGAACGCATTCAGTCCGAAAAGTCCAAGGCTGTTTACCTTTGCGTACATATTATTCCTCTTCAAAAGTTTCTTCGTCTTCAACGGGTTCGTCCGAATCGGTGTTATGCTCGTTGAGCCAGCTTAAAATATCGTCATAAACCTCCTGCTTGCCGACTTCGTTGAGTATCTCGTGGCGCATATTCGGATAGATGTGAAGCTCGGCATCGTCCTGTCCTGCCTCGGTCAGGCGGCGGAACACTTCCTCGGGAGCTTTGCCGTATCTGCCGACGGGGTCGTCCGCGCCGCTTGCAATATAAACGGGAAGATAGTCTGCGACCTTTTCCGCCCAGCTTTTCGCAGTTACATACTTTGTCATCATTATAAGGTCATAAAGTCCGCGAACGGTGAAAATGAACGTGCATTTCGGGTCTTCCGCATACTTTTCAACAACTGCATGGTCGGAGCTTATCCAGTCGAAATCGGTCTTCGGGTCTTCTATCCTTGCATTGGACATTCCGAACATCATTCGGTCATAGACCTTGGAGCGATAGTGCGAACCCTTGACCTTTGCCGTGCTTTCCACAAGCGCAAGGCAGGCATCGGCAACGCCGTGAAGTGCCGCAGTTCCGAGGATAAGAACGCCGTCATAATATTCGCTGTATTTTGCAACGACCGTTCTTGCGATGAGCGAACCCATACTGTGTCCGAGCAGGAAATACGGAAAAGCGGAGTATTTTTCCTGCATCATTCTTGTGAGCGTGATAACGTCCTTTGCAAGGAACTTCCAGCCGTCCTTTTCGGCGAAGAAACCGTAGTCCTCATCGTCCGAAACGGACGCGCCGTGACCGAGGTTGTCGTTTCCGCAGACGATATAGCCGTCCTTGCAGAGAAAGTCTGCGAAATCCTCGTAGCGTTCGATATATTCGCACATTCCGTGTACGATCTGCACAACGCCCTTTATTTTTGCAGTCGTTGGAACATAAATATAGTAAGCCGTGTTGTTCACGCCGTTTGAGCTTTTGAAAAATCCCGATATTTTTTCGTAATTCATATTATTCTGTCCTTTCTGAATATAACACTGCCGCCGCAGGGAAGTTCTCCTGCCGCGGCACTTATAATTATACCATTATTATGATTATTTTGCAACATTTTATGTGAATACATTTGAAAATGCTGTATTTTACTGTAAGTGACGGGTCGCCCACTCTGTTCTTTTTGAATGGGATCGGTGACTGTGGGACGGGAAAACCGTCCCCTGCATTATTTATTAATATTTTAGAACCTGTCTTCATAAGAAGTGTATGCGGATTTTCGTGCATAATTTTGTTGCAGACAAGGCAAAAATCCGCAGGCGTGCTGCCGCACGGCAAGAATTTTTAACGCAGTATGCATCAAAATTTGCCGAAAAGACGTGTGCATATGCTTATGAAGACAGGTTCTTATTAATATTTTATACCAAACAGCATTTAAAATTTAGGAAAAATCAAGCCGATAGTCTTGAATATATGCTATTTCGGCGCAGATTTTTTCCTTTATTTTTTGGTGTTTGGTATTGAAGCTGAGAGATCATCTGCCAAACTCACTTTCTCACCGGAAATTCGGCATAAGCGATCCCGTCGGGCGTGTTTATTTCAAGCTGATAAAGTCCTTTTTCAAAGTCCTGCTCATATTCGGCGGTATGCACAAAGCGACAGTAATCTTTATCGGGGTCGAATTTTGCGCTGAATTCTCCGCATCTGCTCCATATCTGCTCATCAAGCTTCCGCACCGTTACCGAAACTTCATCTTCATATATTTCTCTGCGGCTTTCGCAGTCCGTAACTCTCAGCGTGAGAACGCCGTCCTCATAAAATGCCGAATAAAGTCTGTCGCCGACAGCAAAATCGGAATATTCGCACTGCTTGAATTTGCTGTCATACATATACGGAACAACATTATTTCCGTCCTTGGTGAGGAAGAAGAAATGATTCATATCCGTGTGGTCGAGCCTTATTGAATCATCGCGTTTTCCATAGACGAAAACGGCGGAATCGGAATTCTTCTTCGGTGTGCTGAAATTTGTGTGGTGAACGGGATAAGGCTCATTGACCGAATATTCAATGTAATAGAACGCACCGCCGTCCTTTGCGTCACCCGTGCGGATAAGATAGTCGGGGTTGCCGTCATTGTTGTAATCATCGAGCAGGAGTGAAAAGTTGCCGTTGTAGCTGTAGCTAAGACCCGAACGCTGCTCCGAATCATACGCACAGGGATAGGACACACTGCCGTGTTCACTGTTTTGAATATGGCAGCGCATTTCTCCCGAGTAAATGCCGTCCTTCTTGTAATAGCGGCTCGTGATATCGACCGTGACCTTGCTTCTGTCACCGTTGACAAAAACATTGTGGGAAACAAGATACTCGTTGGTCTGCGGATAATACATACCTTTCTTGTTTGCAAAGTATTCTTCACAGTCGATCTTATTGGTAAAATCGGACAGCGTATCGGCAAGCTTCGGGTCTCGTTCGGGACGCTCATAGTCCTGCACTTTGGACGTTTCGTCATCGTCTTTATGCCTTTCCATATATCCGAAAACGGAACTGCTGCTTTTATAGGTGATAAGCAGATCGCCTGCACCGATAAAAACAAAAAGCATCAATATAACTACAAGTCTTCTCATACCGAAAATCCAACCTCCTCTTTGTTGAAAAGCTCATCATTGACATAGATCTCCTCGTCCTCAAAGCGGATATCATAGCGTCCTCTGCCCTCGCCGTTGATATATACGCAGAAGTTCGGACTGCCGCAGTCGATGAGCTTATAGTCGAATATGTACTCGCTATCATCAACAAAAAGCTCCTGCCATTCGTCCTTTACGCTTTCGTCTGGACAGCAGTACCAGTCGTAATAACTATGCTCCGCCGCATAATCCGATACCGTCCGCATAGCCTTTTCATGCTTTTCAAGCAGAGGATCGATGACCTCATAGGTGCTGATGCTTTCCTCAACGGCAATATCCTGCACCTTTGAATTTTCAATATATGAAGAAACTGCACCGAACACGATGAGAACAGCGAACATCGCCGCCGCAGTTCCGCCCCACCATATTGCCGACTGCCAACCTTTTGCACGTTTGCCGTAAATTTTCTTGTGCTTTCTCGATACACATTCGTCCGCTATGATAACGGGCAGAAGAAAAATATACAGCACCAACAGAACATACGGTGCTGCCCAGATAAGATACGGCACTATAAAAATCAGATCGCCGACCCTGATACCGCTGAATTCATAAAAATAAAAAATCAGCATATGAACCTCCGAGAAGACCATAAAAACAAAGAGCGGCACTTTATACGATAGGTTATCTTTCTTCACAGCAAGCCAAAAAGCCAGTGCTATTGTCGGAATAATAAAAAGTCCGCCGCAGTATATAACGCTCCCATACATTCCCAGCACAGATAAAGATACGCTTTCCAATATTCCATACAGATACCAAACGCCCCGTAATATACCACTATGAATGAACGCCAGCACTGCCAGCGCAAGCGGAACAGCAAAAAGCTTTATTCCAAACGGAGTGCAGAACAGAGCACGGATAATGCCCTTAAAGTCAAAGCTGATGCCGCTATCCTTTTCACGTGCTTCCGATTTGTCGATCTTGTATTTATCCGCAAGCTCGGGCATAGCTATATCCGCCGTCAGAACGATGTTGTTGTTCGCATAGCTGAGTTCTGCGGCAATGTTTTCGCCCGTTCTTTCACAGCGGAAAAAGTCCGTGCGTGAGCCATCGGCGTCCTTTATCTCTTTTTCAAACACAAATTCGGGATAGAGATATCCGATGTCGCTTTTAAGCCCCGAAAACACCTCCGAATTTGCGTGTTCGCTTATTTTATAAGTAAATTTCATTTTTTACCCCTTATATCAAAAAATTTCAGAACGAAGATCAGTGAAGGCAAAACACGATAAACGTAAGCAATACCCACAAAGCCGACCACGGAACGGAAGCGATGTTGAGCGCATAAACGAACAGCCTGTACTTATTGCAGACCGCACCCTTCTTTTTCAGCTTTGTCATTATAAAGCCCAGCACCGCCGCAACAGCGATATAACCGATAATATCGGGTATTGCTATAAGTACGGAGGCATCTGCGCCTTCCGTAATGCGTGTTATTACTGCCACAATCACACAGCCCAGTATCAAAGCAACTATCTTCGCCACTATAAAAACCAATGCATTTTTTGTTTTGGCGTAGTTTTCCTCTCCTGCGATATCCGCTTCATATTTCTTCACATAAAAAACAGATATCATAAAGATCATGAACTGTATCAAAAATGCAGCAGCCATTTTATCAAACTCATCGCTGTATGCCGCTATGCTCACAACGCACACTGCGGCAATATTGAACACAAACAGCAAAATGAACCTGCTCTTTTTAAATCTCCTGTCCCCCTCGATATACATTTTTTCAAACATTTTATTTTCCGACAAAATAACACCTCTTTATCCTTTTTGTCAATAATTTTTCACAGAATACCTACTTTGTATACCCGTCCCCGATGAGCTTTTTATTTTTGTGCGGAAAAGCTCCCCAAAGCCGTTCCGTACAGAATTTTGCACACTTTTTCCCTTTAATATTTCTGCTCGCTTCCATTATACACCAAGAAAACACTTAGTGTCAACAAAAAATACATTTTTTCTACATTTATTAAAAGTCAAATTGAATATGTTAAACGTTTAACAAACTTTTAATTGTTGTACGGGTTGTAAAATTTTAATAAGTCATTGATTTTTGGCGAAGCCTGTGCTATAATTTATCTTGAATAACTCCGCAAAGATCATCATTTTCACAAGACGGACAGAATTTGCGGTATAACCACATCAACATTTTTTATGAGGTGAAATATTATGAACGAAAAAGAACTTTATGAACTCTGGTGCGAAAAGGCTGTTGACGACCCCGACCTCCAGACTGAACTTAAATCCATTGCAGGCGACGATGAAGCTATCAAGGACAGATTCTACCGTGACCTCGAATTCGGCACAGGCGGACTTCGCGGCGTTATTGGCGCAGGCGCTTACAGAATGAACATCTACACTATCAGACGTGCAACTCAGGGTCTTGCTGACTATGTTAAGGAAGCTTTCCCGTCCAATCCGTCCGTTGCTATCGCTTACGACAGCAGAATCAAGTCCGACGTTTTCGCTAAGACTGCTGCTTCCGTTCTCGCTGCAAACGGCATCAAGGTACATATCTACTCCGAGCTTATGCCTACACCGATGCTTTCTTACGCTGTAAGAGCATTGAAGTGCAGCGCAGGTATCGTTATCACCGCAAGCCACAACCCTGCAAAGTACAACGGCTATAAGGTTTACGGCTCTGACGGCTGCCAGCTCACACTCGGCGCAGCAGAGATCGTTCTCAAGAACATCAACAACGTTCCTATGTTCGGCGGCGCAAAGTACATCGACTTCGAGCAGGGCGTTAAGGACGGCTCTATCAATTATATCGGCAAGGACGTTATCGACAGCTATCTCGACAACGTTTCCAAGCAGGGTATCCACACAGATCTCGTTGCTTCAAGCGGACTTAAGGTTGTTTACACACCGCTCAACGGCACAGGCAACAAGCCCGTTCGCGCTATCCTCGACAAGATCGGCATCAAGGAAGTCACAGTCGTTCCCGAGCAGGAATATCCTAACGGAAACTTCACGACCTGCCCATTCCCGAACCCTGAGATCAAGGAAGCTCTCGCACTCGGTCTTAAACTCTGCGAAACAGTAAAGCCTGACCTTCTCCTTGCTACCGACCCTGACTGTGACCGTGTTGGTATCGCTGTTCCGTCCGATAACGGCTATGTACTCTTCTCGGGCAACGAAGTTGGTGCAATGCTCCTCGAATATATCTGCAGCGAAAGAACAAAGCTTGGCACAATGCCTGCTGATCCTGTTGCAGTCAAGACTATTGTTACAACAGACATCGCACAGAAGATCGCCGACAACTACGGCGTTAAGATGATAAACGTCCTCACAGGCTTCAAGTTCATCGGCGAACAGATCGGCTTTCTCGAAGCTAAGGGCGAAGAAAACCGCTACATCTTCGGCTTTGAAGAGAGCTACGGCTACCTCGCAGGCTCTTATGTAAGAGATAAGGACGCAGTTGTAGCTTCAATGCTCATCTGCGAAATGGCAGCATTCTACCGTACACAGGGCATCTCCCTCCTCCAGGCAAGAGAGAATATGTATAAGAAGTACGGCGTTTATAAGCACTCCCAGCAGTCGTTCACCTGCGAGGGCGCAAGCGGTATGGAAAGAATGAAGGAGATCATGAGCGACCTCCGCACAAATACTCCTAAGGAGATCGGCGGACTTACAGTAACACGCTTCGACGACTATATGGCAAGCACCTCCACCGATACAGCAACAGGCGCAAAGACAATGCTCACACTTCCTAAGTCCGATGTTCTCACATTCGTACTTACAGACGGCGCATCTGTTGTTATCCGTCCGTCGGGCACAGAGCCAAAGATCAAGGCTTACTACACAACAACAGGCACAACTCAGTCAGAAGCAGAAGCTCTTGAAGCAAAGATCGCTGACAGCTTCAAGGCTATTCTTGGATTCTAAGATAGTTATATAAAGTTAAATAAGCCGCTGTGATACATACCGCAGCGGCTTATTTTATAAATGCTTGACATATTTGTATCTTTAATGTATAATAATAGCGGAGAGCAGTACCGCTCTGAATGTTTTGTATGGTTGTACGTTCTATTGGCGCTCACCGCCATTAAGGGCAGAATTTGATAATTGGCGCTCACCGCCATTAAGTGCAGAATTTGATAATTGGTGCTTACCGCCATTAAGTGCAGACTAAAAACAATCATTAGACCGTGGGGAGAGCGTTATAACGTTTCTCCCCATTGGTTTATATCGGAGAATTTATGGATATTTACTTTTACTACATTAAAGAGGATTATATTGATTTTCTGAAAAAATATGAACGTGAGCAAATCGGACATACCTGCGTACCGAATATACAGTATAAAACTTCCAACAAATTCGTATTTGGAGCGGTAATGAATATCAGCGGTATGTTTTATTTTGTCCCTGTTTCATCTTATAATAAAAAGCAGGAAGATGTTATTTTGATCCGTGATAAAAAGAACCGTTCAGAGGTACTTGGTTCACTTCGATTTGCATATATGCTCCCCGTGCCGCTCGCTTGTTTAAATAAACTTGATATAAAAGTTATAAACAGCGAATACAGCAAAGTACATATTTCCAAAGAATTAGCATTTTGCAGAAGAGAACGGGATAAAATTTTTAAACAAGCTCAAAAAACATATTTCCGAGTAACTAATAAAGTCAGCGAACAGCTTGTAAAAAACTCCTGTGACTTTAAGCTTTTGGAACAGGCATACATAAATTACTGTGACGAAAATCAGCTTGATATTTACGAAACATAAATAAAAGGACTGCCACAAAATCGTGTGACAGTCCTTTTATTTATAGCCATCAAAAATAATTACGTATTAAGCATTACGCATTATTTCAGCCTTTTGATATAATCATATATCATCTGCATAGCCTGCGCCCTCGTGAGAACCTTGTCCGGAGAGTAGTTTCCGTTCTTGTCTGCACTTGCAAAACCGAGAGCCTTTGCTATCGCAATGTAGCCTACATAATCGTCCGATACAGCCACGTCCTTGAACGGCGCACGGTAAATGCCCTTTAACTCCGCATAATCAGAACCGCCGTAAACATCAACGAATACCTTTGCGGCTTCCTTTTTGGTGAGCGTTACAGCCTTTTCTTCTTTCTGATAGTTGCCGTCCTCAACGTAATAAGGTACATAGTTGCGCGTTGCTTTGTAAATGACCGTCGCGAACTCCTTGTCGGTGAGCTTTGAGTTCGGGTCAAACTTTCCGTTCTTGGTTTCAAGCGTGATGCCGTATCTTGCAAGCGTTTTTATAGCATTTTCCTGCGCGATGCCGCTGATGTCCGTGTAATCGGTATTGTCATCTCTCTCGGCAGGGAGTGGAGTTCCGTCCCATTCTACAACACGATATTTGCTGTCGAGTGTATAATCATTGATATCGTAGAGGAGATAAGTCTTTGCCGTTCCGTCCTTCTTGTAGTAGCCGTCATAGTAATATCTGAGCTTTATCTGCTTGAAAAGCTGCTCAAAAGCCTTGTCATTGTCGAATGTCGGCACGGACGGGAATTTTACGTCTGTGTATTTGGATGAAACCGAGCAGACCTCTCCGGTGAAGTCAACATTTACCCATATAACATCGCCCTCGACCTGCACGCCGTTTACATAGCGGTTGTAACGGTATGTTCTGCTGGATTCATAGTATCTTGTCCTGCCATCTTTGTCAACGGTCGAATGACATGGCTCGCTGTTGCTTTCGTCAGCCTTGTATTCGCCGAAAATATCTCCGTAAAAATGCTTTGCGGCTGCCGCTGCGATCTTCGCATTTGCCTTTACGGGATATTCCTTGCTGTTGTCAAAGCCGGAGGTAAGGTTCTTGTTGAAGGTGATGACCTTGCCCGTTTTTGCATTGACATTTACATTCATATAGAAATATGGCTTTTCGGGGTCTTCCTTTACATCAGCGCCAACATCTTCCACAGCCATGTCCACATCATCCGTATCGTCCTCAAAATCCGCATCAACAATGCCGTCGTCACCGCCGTGATAACTAATGCTATAAAAATATTCGTCCGTGTCCTCATTTTTATAAAGATTTGCATAATCAAGCGAAACATAATCGGGCATCTTCGTGTATTTGTCCTTGTTGAGAAGTGCTGTTATCTCATCCTTTTTGAGCAGACTTTCATCGGCTTCGATCTCTTTAAGCTCAGCCGCAGTGAAATTGACTCCTCCTTCGTCTGCCGCATCATCATAATCAGCAGCAACAGCCTCCACTCCGCCGTCTGCCATTGAGTTGTAATAGTAGCTGCTGAAATTTCTGATACCCTTATCATTATCCATATCGTTCCAGATGGTTGAGGGCTTGCCCGTTACAGCGTCGATCTCATCGGTAAAGCTCGGCAGATACAGAAGAACAGCTTTCTGCTCGGACTTTTCCGTTTTTTCATTGTATTCGTTGACGATACGGTATATCGGCGTGAGCGTTGTGAGCGACTTGTACTTTGCCCTTGCTTCATCGGCGGAAAGCTTTGAAGCCGTGCTGCCGAACTTTGTGTCTTTCCAGAACCACTCGACCCACATCGAAACAAGATCGCCCGTGTTCTTGTTTATAACGATAGTAGCACCGTTGCCTTCGACCGCAACGCCGTTTTCCATACGGTCAAGCTTTAACGATGCATTGTCACCGAAAAGATCGATGCTGTCAATGCTGTATTTGCCCTTGCCCGCAAGATCGGGTTCAAGCTTTTCAAATGCCTTTTTCGCATATTCTATAAGCTGTGCATTGGTGAGCTTTGCAAAGCTCTGCTTTTCCTTTTGGCTGTAATCCTTGTCGGCTTTATATTCATACGAAAGTATAATGCCGTTCGCATAAGTAATATAAATGCTCTCTCTATATTTCTCATCATGCCATGTAAAGCTGAAAGCCTCTGTTCCGTATGATGTTGACATACTGTAATCAAACTCGGTCAGCCTGTCGGGTATCGTTACCCTCTTTTTTACAGCGGTGAGAGCGGTTTTCATCGCCTGCTGCTTCTTTTGCTCCGCCTGTGAGGTCGTGCTTGACGGAGTGTTTGCCGCCAATACGGGAACTGCACCTGCGCTGACGGTCATCATCACTGCCATTGCGGCGGCAGCGAGTTTTGCGATAGTGTTTGTTTTCATTTTTGTGCTCCTTTCATTTGTCCAAGTCTTTTTGTTAAAAGATCATCTTTGAAAAAATTATCCTCGGAAATACATTGAAACATTTTTCAACGGTTCCCGAGGATATTTGCATAGGAAACCTTAAAGAACATTTCCCGACTATTCGCCGAACAATACCTCCCAAGGACAATTTTGTTGTGAACAGTTATAGCCCGTGCTGTATTTTCAGCGAATGAATAGTGTAAAAGCGATCCGCAAAACTTCTAAAGCAAAATCCCACAATTGATCTATCCGTTCTGCGGATCATCTTACCCTTTACACTTATAAAACAATTTAACTGCCCCGAATTTTTCATTTTCTGAAAAAATTTTCTGAGGTTTGTATATATGCACAATTTTATCTTAAAAATTTAAGCATATCAGCTAATTAAAGCCTGCATTTTTCCTTTATCATTGAAATAACGAGCGAGATCGCACCCTCAAGATCAAGCTCCGAGGTATCGGCGAGAACAGCGTCATCAGCCTGCTTAAGCGGAGCAACATCACGGTGCATATCGTTGTAGTCACGCTGTTTGATATCCGCAAGAACCTGCTCGTAGGTCGGACAGTTCGGCTTTTCGGCAAGCTCCTTAAAGCGACGGTCTGCACGGACTTCCGCCGAAGCCGTAAGGAAAATTTTAAGATCGGCATTCGGCAAAACCACCGTTCCGATGTCGCGTCCGTCCATTATAACGCTGTTTTTTGCCGCAATGTTTTGCTGTAGATCGAAAAGGAACTTCCGCACCTCGGGTATAGCCGAAACTGCCGATGCTCCCATTGAAACCTCGGGAGTGCGAATGAAATCCGAAACGTCCTTTTCGCCCGAAAAAACGTGCTGAACGCCGTCAATGAAACGGAGCGAGAAGAAGCCAACGCCGAATTTACCGAGTTCAGCAACGACCTTATCCTTGTCGCTCGGCGAAATTCCCCTCGATATCATCTCAAAAGCGACCGCTCTGTAAAGTGCGCCCGTGTCAACATAAATGAACCCGAGCTGCTTTGCAGCAGCCTTTGCTATCGTGCTTTTTCCTGCCCCTGCAGGTCCGTCTATTGCAATGTTATATACCTTTGACATTTTAAACAACCCTTTCTATTTTAAATTCGGAATGCGGAATTATTTTTATTCCGTAGTGGACGGGTGACCCGTCATGTTTGAACGCATAATGTTTGATATGAACCACAATTTAATAATGTGCATTGACCAAATTGTGTCGGCAATTTTGACAAATGGAAATTCCGAATAAAATGTACGTTGCAAAAACGCCTTACGGCGTGGGACGGGTGACCCGTCCCCTACATTTTATATCGGTTTTATGCAAAATTTTTGCGCGATCATCGGGCGGAT
>UQKC01000057.1 GCA_900541495.1 uncultured Ruminococcus sp.
CTACAGAGGATAAGCTCCACAAGTCCCTCCACGGCCTTACAAGAACACTTATCCACAACATGATCGAAGGCGTTACAAACGGCTATTCCAAGACTCTCGAGATCGAGGGTATCGGTTACCGTGCTGCTAAGCAGGGTACAAACGTTGTTATGAACCTCGGCTTCTCTCACCAGGTCACTGTTCCTGAAACAGCTGACATCAAGCTCGATGTTCCTAACCCTAACACGATCGTTGTTAACGGCATCGACAAGCAGAAGGTTGGTCAGTACGCTGCTGAGATCCGCGAGAAGAGACCGCCTGAGCCATATAAGGGCAAGGGTATCCGTTACCAGGGCGAGCATATCATCCGCAAGGAAGGTAAAGCTGCTAAGGGTAAGAAGTAATCCGATAATATTTATCCTGTTATGTGGAGGAATGGGACAGCCTGAAAGATCGGCTACTATTCCTTGTTGAAAAGGAGTGAATTTAAATGGTAAAGCAGTTCAACAGAAAGGCTGCAAGAGCTAAGAGACAGGTTCGTGTACGTTCCAAGATCAGCGGAACAGCACAGTGCCCAAGACTCAATGTTTTCCGTTCTGCAAATCACATTTACGCACAGCTCATCGATGATGTTGCAGGCGTAACACTTTGCGCTGCATCTTCCGTAGAGAAGGACTTCGGTGCAAACGGCGGAAACAAGGAAGGCGCTATGAAGGTTGGCGAGATGATCGCTGCAAGAGCTGCCGAAAAGGGCATCAAGGACGTTGTATTCGATCGTGCAGGTTATCTCTACCACGGTAGAGTTGCAGAACTTGCCGAGGGCGCAAGAAAGGGCGGTCTGAACTTCTAAGTTCGGCTTCCAAGTAACTTATAAGGAGGTTATTCTTTTGGCTAATGCTAAGATAGACGCTTCTGCACTCGAACTTTCCGAAAAGGTTGTTGCTATTAACAGAGTTTCCAAGACTGTTAAGGGTGGTCGTATTTACAAGTTTGCTGCACTCGTTGTAGTAGGCGACGGCAACGGCACAGTTGGTTTCGGTATCGGTAAATCAGGAGAAGTTCCTGATGCTATCCGCAAGGGTATCGAGGATGCAAAGAAGAATTTGATTAAAGTTTCCCTCAGAGGAACAACAATCCCTCACGAGGTTATCGGTGAATACGGCGCAGGCAGAGTTCTTATGAAGCCCGCTGCTCCCGGTACCGGTGTTATCGCAGGCGGTCCTGTTCGTGCAGTTATCGAAATTGCAGGTATCAAGGATATCAGAACTAAGTCCCTGCGTTCCAACAACGCTTGCAATGTTGTAAGAGCTACTATCCAGGGTCTTTCAACTCTCCGCAGCGCTAAGGATGTTGCCGACATCAGAGGCAAGTCCGTTAATGAGATCTTAGGTTAAGGAGGACGTTTGAAATGGCACTTAAAGTAAAGCTTGTTAAAAGCCTTAACGGCTGCACAAAGCCGCAGATCGCAGTAGCACATTCTCTCGGCCTCAATAAGGTTGGTGCTGAAAAGGTTCAGCCCGATAATGATGCTACAAAGGGAAAGATCGCTAAGATCGATCACCTTGTAGAAGTTACCGAAGCATAATTGCAGGGAGGTGCGATACAATGTATATTCACGAATTATCACCTGCTGAAGGTTCCAAGAAGGACGTTAAGAGAGTCGGCAGAGGTCACGGTTCAGGCTGGGGCAAAACTTCCGGCAAGGGCCACAAGGGACAGAATGCTCGTTCCGGCGGCGGCGTAAGACCGGGCTTTGAAGGCGGTCAGATGCCTCTCGCAAGAAGAATTCCTAAGAGAGGTTTCAACAACATCTTCGCAGCAAAGATGGCTGCTGTTAATGTTTCCTCACTCGAAATCTTCAAGGAAGGTACAGAGGTTGATGCAGAGCTTCTTCTCGCTTCAGGTCTTGTTAAGAACATCGACAACGGCGTTAAGATCCTCGGCAATGGTGAGATCACCAAGAACTTAACTGTTAAGGCTGATGCATTCTCCGCTTCAGCAAAAGAAAAAATTGAAAAGGCAGGCGGAAAGGCTGAGGTGATGTAATGTGTTTACGACCTTCAGAAACGCTTGGAAGGTTCCAGAGTTAAGGAATAAAATCCTTTACACATTATTAATCATCTTTATTTTCCGTTTAGGCTGTCATATTCCTGTTCCTTTTCTTGACGCTTCGGTAATGGCGACCGATATTTCGGGCAGCGGAAGCTTCCTGAGCTATATGGATATCCTCTCCGGCGGCGCTCTTTCAAAGGGAACTATATTCGCTCTTTCGATTCAGCCATACATCAATGCTTCGATCATCGTTCAGCTTTTGACGTATGCGCTCCCTCCTCTTGAAAATCTTCAGAAGGAAGGCGAAGAGGGAAGAAAAAAACTCGATAAGATAACAATGTATGTTTCACTGGCAATTGCTTTGGTGATGTCGTATGCTTACTTCATTACTCAGCGCAACAACGGTGCTGTAAGATTTACAGACGGTGCTTCGGGTGTATTTGCAGCGATAGTTATTGTCGCAGCGTTCACCGCAGGCGCAGGTGTTGTTGTTTGGCTCGGCAACTGCATCAATGACAAGGGCATTGGCAACGGTATCTCAATGATACTTTTCGCCGGTATCGTTTCGAGAGGTCCTGCAAGCGTTCTTCGTATGTTTGATCTTGCAAAGGACGACAAGAAATACTACCTGATCGTTCCGATCGTTCTCATTGTTTTCGCTCTTATGATCGCATTCATCGTATTTATGAATGAATCCGAAAGAAGAATTCCAATCCAGTACGCTAAGCGTGTTGTCGGCAGAAAGCAGTACGGCGGTCAGAGCACTCATATTCCGATAAAGATCGCAATGAGCGGCGTTATGCCGATCATCTTCGCGATGGCTATCATGTCGCTCCCTGCTACGCTTGAAATGTTCATTCCTGTAAAGACTGACCCTGTCACATTCTGGCAGAAGTTCTACGCAGGTTTCGTTCACTTCTTCAGCTACCGCAGCGGTTGGTACGCTATCATCTATTTCGTTCTTATCATTGCTTTCAACTACTTCTATGTTGCAATGCAGTATAATCCTATTGAAATAGCTAACAACCTCCGTCAGAGCAACGGCGGTATCCCGGGTATCAGACCCGGTAAGCCTACCAGCGACTATATCCAGAAGGTTCTTTCAAAGATCACTTTGGTCGGTGCATTCTTCCTCGGCGTTATCGCTATCTTCCCGATACTTTCAAATATGGCAATGCCTGACTTGAATATCGCGATGGGCGGTACTTCGATACTCATCGTTGTAAGCGTTGTTCTTGAAACTTCCAGAACACTCGAATCTCAGATGATGATGCGTCACCACAAGGGATTCCTCGAATAATCGTCACAAACCATTACACACTTATCGTCAGGAGGATTTGTTATGAATTTGATTTTACTTGGCGCTCCCGGTGCAGGCAAAGGCACACAGGCAGAGGTTATCAGCGCAAAGCTCGGTATCCCTCAGATCTCTACCGGCAACATTCTGCGTGAAGCAGTAAAGAACGGTACGGAATGCGGACTTAAGGCTAAAAGCTATATGGAAAGCGGCGCTTTAGTTCCTGACGAGGTTGTGATCGGCATTCTTAAAGACAGAATTGCCGAAGACGATTGCAAGAACGGTTTCATCCTTGATGGTTTCCCCAGAACTGTTCCTCAGGCAGAAGCTCTTGAGGCTATGGGCGTAAACATTGACAAGGTACTTTCGATCGACGTTCCCGACGCAGACATTCAGGCTCGTATCTCGGGCAGAAGAGTTTGCGACAAGTGCGGTGCTTCTTACCACGTTGACTTTAAGCCGACTAAGGTAGAGGGCATCTGCGACAAGTGCGGCGGAAACGCTGTACAGAGAAAGGACGACGCTCCCGAAACTGTTATTGAAAGACTTAAAACTTACCATGTACAGACCGCTCCTCTCGCTGATTTCTATGCAGCAAAGGGCAAGCTCACAAGAGTTAAGGGTCTGGACGGCGTGGAAGCAACTTCAAAGGTTGTATTAGAAGCGCTCAATGCTTAAAGGCAGAGAAAAATGATTAATGTTAAATCCAAGTCCGAATTGGAGAAGATGCGTAAAGCCGGTGTTATCACCGCTAACGCTCTTCACTACGGAGGACAGTCAATAAAAGTCGGTATGTCAACTTATGAGCTTGACAAGCTTGTTCATGATTACATCGTCAAGAACGGTGCGAAGCCTTCGAGCCTCGGTTACTGCGGTTTCCCCGGTTCATGCTGCATTTCGATCAACAACGAGGTAATTCACGGAATTCCGTCCAAGAAGAAGTTCATTCAGGACGGCGACGTTGTCAGCATTGACGTTACCGCACTTTATGATGGTTACAACGGGGACACGGCTTATACCTTCCCTGTAGGAAACGTTCCCGAAGAAACGCTCAAGCTGCTTGAGGTAACAAAAGAGAGTATGTATCTCGGAATCGAGCAGGCTGTTATCGGAAACCGTATCGGCGACATTGGTCATGCGGTAGAAGAACACTGCGTTTCTCATGGATATGGTGTAGTCAGACAGTATATAGGTCACGGCATCGGCAGAGAAATGCACGAAGCTCCCGAAGTTCCGAATTACGGACGTCCGGGACACGGTCCAAGACTTGTTGCAGGTATGACTATCACAGTTGAACCGATGATCAATGCGGTCGGAGAGGATGTTAAAGTTCTTTCGGACGGCTGGACCGTAGTGACCAAATCGGGTTCTCCCGCTGCTCATTATGAGCACACTATCGCAATCACTCCCGACGGGCCCGTGATCCTTACGAAGCCCACAATTGTCTGACAACGGCAAACCCCGAAAGGAGTTAAGGCTGTGGAAGCAAAAATCGGAATGATCGTCAGATCGGCTGCAGGACATGACAGAGGAAATTTCCTTGTGATCACCGCAGTTGAGGGTGACTTTGCGTTTATTGCTGACGGAAAAGAGCGAAAGCTCGTAAAACCGAAGAAAAAGCGTTTAAAACACCTTAAACTTACCAATACTGTTATAGATACAGACAATCTGACAGATAAGGGACTTAGAAAGATAATTTCTTCGTTCACCGAAACCCAAGATCCATAAATCTAAAAGGAGGCATATGTTTGTCTAAAGAGGATGTTATTGAGATTGAAGGTACAGTAATCGAAGCTCTCCCGAATGCAATGTTTCAGGTTGAACTTGCAAACGGACACAAGATTCTCGCTCACGTTTCCGGTAAACTCAGAATGAACTACATCAGGATCGTTCCGGGTGACAAGGTCACGGTTGAGATGTCACCATATGACCTCTCAAAAGGCAGAATTACTTGGAGAGCAAAGTGAATTCTTGAAAAAGGAGGTATTTATCATGAAAGTAAGACCTTCAGTAAAACCAATTTGTGAAAAATGCAAAATCATTAAGAGAAAAGGCAAAATTATGGTTATCTGCGAGAACCCTAAGCACAAGCAGCGTCAGGGCTAATCAGTAAAGATCCGTAATAATTGCTTTAAAACGTAAAAATCCAATTCGGAGGTGTATGTAAATGGCACGTATTGCAGGCGTTGACCTTCCAAAGGATAAGAGAGTCGAGATCGGACTCACATATATCTATGGCATCGGTCGCAAATCTGCTGATATTATCCTCAAGGAAACAGGCGTAAACCCTGACATCAGAGTTAAGGACCTTTCCGAGGATGATCTTGCAAAGATCCGTGATTATATTGATAAGAATTTCATCGTTGAGGGTGACCTTCGCAGAAATGTTGCTCTTAACATCAAGCGTCTTGTTGAAATCGGTTGCTACAGAGGCGTTCGTCACAGAAAGGGTCTCCCCGTCAGAGGTCAGAGAACCAAGACTAACGCAAGAACTCGCAAGGGTCCTGTAAAGACAATCGCTAACAAGAAGAAGTAAGGAGGGAATGAACAATGGCTCAGGTTAAAGGCAAGAAGACTGTCGTTAGACGTCGTCGTGAGCGTAAAAACATTGAAAATGGTGCTGTTCATATCCAGTCCACTTTCAACAACACAATCGTAACTATTACTGATACACAGGGTAACGCAATTTCATGGGCTTCCGCAGGCGAACTCGGTTTCAGAGGTTCTAAGAAGTCCACTCCGTTTGCTGCTCAGACTGCTGCTGAAACAGCTGCTAAGGCTGCAATGGATCACGGTCTTAAGACTGTTGAAGTTTACGTTAAGGGACCCGGTGCCGGCCGTGAAGCTGCTATCAGAGCTTTACAGACAGTTGGTCTTGAAGTAAGACTCATCAAGGATGTTACTCCTATTCCTCACAACGGATGCCGTCCTCCTAAGAGACGTCGTGTATAACAGATATACCGATATTCTTTTACAGGTAAGCGTTTCCGCTTAATAATACGTTTTTTAATTACCAATGGAGGTGTAATTCTAAATGGCAGTTAATAAAGACCCCATACTCAAAAAATGCAGATACTTAGGAATCAGCCCTATGGTTATGGGTATTTCTAAGACTTCTAATAGAAACCCCGGTGCCAACAACAGAAAGAAGCTTTCCGAATACGGCACACAGCTCAAGGAAAAGCAGAAGCTCAAGTTCATCTACGGCGTTCTTGAGAAGCCTTTCTATCACTACTACGAACTCGCAAGCAAGGCTACTGACAAGACTACAGGTGACGCGCTCATCACTATTCTTGAATCCAGACTTGATAACGTAGTTTTCAGAATGGGTCTCGCTCTCACAAGACGTGAAGCAAGACAGCTCGTTACTCACAGACACTTCACAGTAAACGGTGAGAGAGTTGACATTCCTTCTTACAGAGTTAAGGAAGGCGACGTTATCGCTCTTTACGAAGGCAGCCGTTCAAGTGCTAAGTTCAAGGAGATCTACGATCAGACTAACGGCAGAGTAGTTCCTACATGGCTCGATTCCAACAAGGACAATTTCTCCGCTAAGGTTGTTCGTATGCCTGCAACTGAAGACCTTGACTATGAGGTTGAAACTCACCTTATCGTCGAGTTGTACTCCAAGTAATAGGTTTATCGTGTATAAACTTTTTATATGCGTTAATGATCCGCAATGCGAATATAGGAGGGTTTTATAATGCTTGAAAAAATCGAAAAGCCGGAAATCGAAACCGTTGAACTCAAGACCAACGGCACTTACGGCAAGTTTGCTATCGCTCCTCTTGAGCGCGGCTATGGACATACTCTTGGCAACAGCCTCAGACGTGTCCTGCTCTCCTCGCTTCCGGGTGTTGCTGTTACTTCGGTGAAGATTGACGGTGTACACCACGAATTATCTACTATTCCGGGCGTTAAGGAAGATGTTACTGAAATAGTTCTTAACCTTAAGGGACTCACGGCTAAGCTTTACGGCGAAGGCCCTAAGACCATCTATATCGAAGCCGAAGACGAATGCGAAGTTACCGCAGGTGACATCAAGGCGGATTCGGAAGTTGATATCCTCGTTCCGGATATGCACATTGCTACACTCGGCAAAGACGCTAAGCTTTATATGGAGATCACTATCGACAGAGGACGCGGATACGTTCCTGCTGAAAAGAACAAGCAGCTCTTCAACTTCGGTGTTGATGTTATCGCTGTTGACTCCATTTATACCCCTGTACTGAAAGTAAATTACACTGTTGAAGACACACGTCTTGGACAGGTAACTGATTATGATAAGCTCACACTTGATGTCTGGACCAACGGTGTTGTTTCAGCCAAGGAAGCTGTATCACAGGCAGCCAACCTCCTCATTGAGCATCTGAAGCTCTTCAGCGAGCTTTCTGATGAATCCGCTATCACTGAAATTATGGTAGAAAAGGACGACAAGGGCAAAGAAAAAGTCCTTGAGATGACCATTGAGGACCTTGACTTATCAGTACGTTCGTTCAATTGCCTTAAGCGTGCAAACATTAACACAGTAGGTGATTTGATCAACAAGTCAGAAGAAGAGATGATGAAAGTCAGAAACCTTGGTAAGAAGTCCTTTGACGAAGTTAAGGAAAAGCTTCAGTCCCTCGGTTTTGAACTCAGCTCTGAAGATGATAACTAAGAGTGATAATTTTGCAAAAATACGATACTTTTAATAGGTAAGGAGTGATTAGAATGCCGGGAACAAGAAAATTGGGCAGAACAAGCGACCACAGAAAAGCAATGCTCAGAGCTATGGTTACATTCCTGCTCGAAAACGGCAAGATCGAAACAACAGTAACAAGAGCCAAAGAGGTTCGCGCTATGTCTGAAAAGATGATCACCATCGCCAAGACTAACGACCTCCACTCCAGACGTCAGGTTCTTGCTTATGTTACAAAGGAAGATGTTGTCAAGAAGCTTTTTGACGAGATCGCACCTAAGTACGCTGATGTTAATGGCGGTTATACAAGAATCATCAAGACAGGTCCAAGACGTGGCGACGCTGCTGAAATGGCTATCATTGAACTTGTATAAGTTTCTTTCGATATATAAATCAACGCTGTTCGATCAATTTCGGACAGCGTTTTTTTGTTAAATTCGGAATGCGAAATTCGGAATTGAAGTTGGTTTGATATTTGGACACGGAAGAATATTAATTCAGCTTTTACCGAAATTTGTGGATTTTGCAAATAATTCCGAATTCCGCATTAAACTAAGTTCCGAATTTACTTCGTGGTTGACTTTTTCTGAAAACTGGTTTATAATTATACTGTATATTTATGCCCCGAAAATGAAATAATAGGTATATAGAAAATTCAGTTCGGGAGATATAGATATGAGCGAAAAAGATGAAAATAACGGTAACGAAAACAATGATTCCGCTGCTGATGAGGCGCTTGACCGTGCGGAGCTTATTGAAAAGACGGGGGAAGTCACTTCACAGAATGCGAAGCATCTCATTCACTGTCTTACGATAATCGGGCAGGTGGAGGGACATTATCTTCTTCCGCCGCAAAACAAGACAACCAAATATGAACACATCATGCCTGCGCTTGTGGCTGTTGAGCAGGACAGGTCAATTGAGGGTTTGGTCATAATCCTGAACACGGTTGGCGGTGATGTTGAGGCAGGGCTTGCTATTGCAGAACTTATTGCGGGAATGAAAACGCCGACGGTTTCAATTGTTGTTGGCGGCGGGCACTCTATTGGTGTGCCGCTTGCAGTTTCGGCGAAGCGTTCTTTCATTGTGCCAAGTGCGACTATGACAATTCACCCTGTGCGAATGAGCGGCACGGTTCTCGGAGTTCCGCAGACCTTATCCTATTTTGACAAGATGCAGGACAGGATAAGCAATTTCGTTTGCCGAAACAGCGGCATTTCCGCTCAGCGTTTCAAGGAGCTTATGATGAACACGGGCGAGCTTACCATGGATATGGGAACTGTCATTGACGGCGAAACTGCGGTCAATGAGGGTTTGATAGATCGGCTCGGCGGTTTATCCGATGCTATTGAGGAGCTTTACAAGCTTATCGAAACGAGCGAGCCGCGCTATCCCGATGAAGAATCATAAGCGGAGGTGCGGAAAATGGTCATTCACTCTATTATCGGCGAATATGATATTTTATATGCGCAGGAACGCGAGGCGGCTTATGCGCTTCGTTCTGTTCAGAGCACTGACGGATATGATGAAGCTTTGTTTTCTGCGGACTGCACGAAGCTTTCGGCGGAAACGCTCAGACTGCCTTGTGATGTGGGCAGTTTGAAATCTTTTTCGGTTTTAAATAAGGTCACCTCAAAAAACCACCGGCTAAAGCCTTAGCACCTCATCTGCTTGCAGATTTTACGTCATCTTGCACATAAATTTCTTGACATACGGCAGTATGCCTGCGAAATTTCTATACAATCTGACGAAAAATCTGACTGCGCATCTGAGGCACTATGGTTTTTAGATGTGACCATAAGTGAAAAAATGCGCTGTTTGGCGCTTAAATAAGGCAACGGAGGAAAATTTCTATGACAGTAATTGAGGGCATTATTCAGGGACTTATTCAGGGCTTATCGGAGTTCCTGCCGATATCAAGCTCGGGTCATTTATCGGTTTTTCAGCATTTCTTCGGTATTCACGGGGAAAGTGCTGTGCTGGTGAATGTTTTCCTGCATCTTGGAACGCTCATTGCGGTATTCATTGCGTTCTGGGGGAAGATAAAGGCACTGATAATTGAATTTTTCAAGCTTTTAAAGGATATTTTCACGGGAAAATTCAAGTGGAAAGAGATGAATCCCGAGCGCAGGATGATATTTATGATAATAATTTCTATTCTGCCGCTTTTCGGGTTTTACATATTCAAGGATTTCTTCGAGGGATTGCAGTCGGACAAGAGCGTTGTTGCGGAGGGTATCGGTTTCCTGTACACTTCGGCGCTGTTGTTCCTTTCGACGAGCAAGCTTTGCGACGGAAACAAGCTGACTTGCGGCGAGGTCACAACGCCAAAGGCACTTTTGATAGGTGTATTTCAGGGAATTGCGCTTGTGCCGGGCATATCAAGGTCGGGTTCGACAATTTCGGCAGGACTTTTTGCAGGATTAAAGCGTGAGGACGCTGTTGAATACAGTTTTATTCTCGGTATTCCCGTAATACTTGCAGGTGCGCTGACGGAGATGCTTTCTTATGACGTGGGAGCGACTTCGGAGCTTATACTGCCGCTTATTGTAGGATTTGTTGTGGCGGCTGTATCGGGATATCTGGCAATAAGGCTTATAAAGCTGCTCGTTGTATCGGACAAATTCAGAATTTTTGCGTTTTACACGCTTATACTTGGTATAATTGTACTTTCGATAGGAATTTATGAGGACGTAAGCGGAAATTATCTTTATGAGATTATAGCTGCGAAATAATTGGAGGAATAGATTTGGCACAGAACAAGACAAAGGCGAGCAAAGAGGAGATCGCCCGTCAGAATGAGAATGCAAGGCATCACGACCGAGTTTTATGGTCAACGGTGCTGTTTGCGGCAGGTGTGCTTGCGGCGGCATTCACGCTGATAAAGGGTGAGTCACTCTGGAACACGATACATAATATTTTTCTCGGATTATTCGGCGTGACCGCGTTCCTTGTGCCGATAGTGATGATCTATGCTTCGATAATGATAGCAATGGATAAGACGGAGCTTTATGTAAGCACGAGGCTCGTTCAGTGCGGAGCGGCGATACTGCTTCTGACGGGATTCGTACAGATATTCTTCGCAGGGGAGCTTCAGGGAGAGCGGCTTTTTGACGAGATACTTCCTGCGCTTTATTCGGAGGGAAAGAAGCTTCGCGGCGGCGGAGTGATGAGCATTATCATTGCAGGGCCTTTGCTTGCGCTTTTCAAGAGGGTCGGGGCATCGATAATCGTTGTGCTGCTTTGCTTCGTATATATAATGGTAGTTGCGAACAAGACGGTCATTGACCTTTTCAAAATGGTGCGCAACGGTTTTGCAAAGGCGAGTGCTGCCCGTGCGGAGAGCTATGTTGAAACGCCCGATTTTGTACCTCCTCCGGGGGCAAAGAATATGAAAAAGGCTGTTCCGAACGCTGATGTTCCTGCGAAGATAGCGGAGAAGCAGCAGAAGAACTTTGATGTTGACATTCCGATGCCTGCGGGACAGAAGCTTTCACAGTCGGAGCAGATAAAGGCTACGGGAACTCTGACCGAGCCGCCGAAGGAGTTCACGGACGAGGGTTCGGCAATTCCTGCGGCTGCGCCCAAGATAGTCGGAAACAAGGCTGTTGAGGCTGACAAGGCGCTTGCGAAGGAGCAGCTCAAATCGGCATCGAGCGAGCTTGATGATATTATAAAGAAGGCTGCGGCTGCGCCGAAAAAGGTGGCAAGTACGGCAAGTTCGGCGGCCTCAAATGCTGCATCTGCGGCTTCGTCAAACACGGTTTTGGGCAATGCTTCGACGGCTGTTTCATCGGGTGCGGCTAAGACTTCGTCCGAAGATGACAACTCGCAGCTGAAAAAGGACATTGCGAACGCTATGGCTAATCGCAAGGCTGTTGCGAAGCAGTCAACTCTTGCTTCGGAGAAGATAGAATCGACCGAGGAGCTTGATATGCCCGATGCGCCGACGGCGGCTGACATTCAGCACGAAATTACCGAGAACAAGCAGGAAACTTTCGTTTACACGTTCCCACCGATAGACCTTTTGAAGCAGGCTGACAATGAGAGCAACTCCGAGCAGGCAGAAGCGGAGATGAAGAACAACGCTGACACGCTCGTTGACACTTTGAAGAGCTTCGGCGTTCAGACGAGGATAGTTGACATTCACCGTGGCCCGACGGTTACGAGGTATGAGCTTCAGCCGAGCGCGGGCGTTAAAATTTCAAAGATAACTGCGCTTGCTGATGATATTGCGCTCAATCTTGCGGCGGCAGGTGTTCGTATCGAAGCGCCTATTCCGGGTAAGGCGGCTGTCGGAATCGAAGTTCCGAACCGAGTAAAAGACACGGTTTCGATCCGTGAGATGATCGAGAGCGAGGAATTTTCACACGCGAAGAGCAAGCTTTCGTTCGTTGTCGGAAAGAACATTGACGGTGAAGTTATTGTCGGTGATATTGCGAAGCTTCCGCACGTTATCATTGCAGGTACTACGGGTTCGGGTAAATCTGTTTGTACGAACAGTATAATTATGAGTATTTTATACAATGCTTCGCCCGATGAGGTTCGTCTTGTACTTATTGACCCGAAGATGGTTGAATTCAAGGTTTATGACGGCATACCGCATCTGCTTATCCCTGTTGTCACCGACCCGAGAAAGGCGGCAGGTGCGCTTTCGTGGGCGGTTCAGGAGATGCTCAAGCGGTACAAGCTTTTTGCGGACAGCAATGTCCGTGACCTTAACGGATACAATGAAATGGCTGCCGAAACGGAGGGCGTTGAGCCTTTGCCGAGGATAGTCATTGCGATAGACGAGTTGGCTGACCTTATGATGGCTTGCTCGAACGAAGTTGAAGATTCGATATGCCGACTTGCGCAGATGGCAAGAGCGGCAGGTATGCACCTTATTATTGCGACACAGCGACCGACTGTTGATGTTATCACGGGTCTTATCAAGGCGAATATTCCGTCGAGAATCGCACTGACGGTTTCGTCGCAGATAGACAGCCGAACTATCATTGACACGGCAGGTGCGGAAAAGCTGCTCGGCTACGGCGATATGCTTTACTATCCGCAGGGCATACCGAAGCCTGTCCGAGTTCAGGGCTGTTTCGTTTCGACAAAGGAAGTCGAGGCGGTCGTTTCGTTCATCAAGAGCGGCGGTCAGGTCGAATATTCGAGTGAGATCATCGAGGAGATCGAAAAGGCTACGCCTGTGCCGAAGGGTGAGGGCAAGGGTGACAATTCCTCCGATGTTCCTACGGGTGACGGCAGCGACGAGGAGATCATCGATCGTGCTGTTGAGGTGCTTTGCGATGCGGGACAGGCTTCCGTTTCGTACTTACAGAGAAAGCTGAAGCTTGGCTATGCCCGTGCGGCGAGAATAATGGATCAGCTTGAAGAGCTGGGCGTTGTTAGCCCTTACGAGGGTTCAAAGCCGCGAGCTGTTATAATCACGAAAGAGATGTGGTTAAAGCGCAAGCTTATCAATCAGGACGTTGTTTCCGAACCCGTTGGTGACGGCGGCTCGGAGATATTTGACGAAGTGGTTTCGCAGATGGAAGAATCGGATTAATGCGTAATGCGTAATTATTTTTGTTCCGCAAAGTATCGCAAAATCGTTGGGGGCGGATTCTGTATCCGCCCGTTGACAGACCTTGCATTTAGGGTGAATTTTCTGTAGGGAACGGGTTTCCCGTCCCGTTATGCCCGTTGTGTTGGGTGATTTCGTCTGTTTGTTATTTCGATCTGAGGTGTATACTATGCTTGATATTATAAAACGGCATATTATTGATATTATCGGAATTGCGCTGGCTGTTTCACTGTTTCTTTTTGAAGGGTTGGCGGCGTTTTTGGGCGTGATAATGTTATTGTCTTATGCGTATTTGCGCATTGGAGCTTTTGTGATCGTTCCGATGATCTTGGCGATGAATATTGCGGCATACAAACTGATCGAAAAAAACAAAGCATCGGGTATCATTCCTGCGTTGCTCGGCGGAACGATAGGAGGATATATTGCTATCCATACGGCTAACATCTTTTACTGCAAGGAAAAGCTTATAAGAATTTTTTTCAGGATTTTTATATGGATATGTATTTTGCTGATAACATTGGTTCTATTGGTTTTTTTCGGGCGTTATGACAGTTCAATGCTGGGGATCATAGAATAAAAAAGACCGTACAATTGGTTTTATGAATAAGGGATATAAACGGGCGGATATAGAATCCGCCCCTACGGGAAT
>UQKC01000058.1 GCA_900541495.1 uncultured Ruminococcus sp.
CTCTTCTCTGTCTTTCGAGGTTTCCCTCGCTGACAGCTTTATTATATTACCACTTCTCAAGCATTTTGTCAATACATTTTCCGACATTTTTTGAAATATGTGAAATTTACCCTGTTTTTTTCAATATTCAGCATTTATTTTAGCCAATATTAGCATATGTATACATACATATAAAAGAAAGCGCATACCCAAAAGGATATGCGCTCTGTTTTTAAAGTGAACCGCCTTGCCGCCATGTGCAGCATAAAACCCGCACTCAAGCAGGTGGGCAACAGCCCTACAGTTTCACGCTCCCTGCATCCGTTACTCCACACATCTAATGTGGCGGGAGGTCTGCAATCCCCTGTCGGAGTCTGAATCCCTTTAATAATGTGTTGGATTATAAAAACACACTTTATCGGTCAAAGCAGTAGACACTTTCTTTAACTGTTACTATTATAGCACGTCGTTCTGAAAAAATCAATAGAAATTTTCGGAAAATTATTCGTACATATCATTGAGCTTTTCAAGGAACATATTTCCGATGCGCTCATATTCTTCGTCACTGTCAATAGTAACGAGGATCTCCTCATCGTTTTCATCATATTCAGACTTGAGAACAACAAGCTCTGTATCAGCTTCGATCTCCTTTGTCGGATCTTCATAATAAGGAACGAGAGCATAGTAGTGATCTTCGCCTACGTCCATCTCGTCAATCTTTTCAAAAGTCTGCTCTACGCCGTCTTCATCAACGAGGGTGTAGATATCAGCACCTAAATCCATGTCAAATTCTTCAGCCATTGTTTTGCCTCCTTTGTATATAGTACGTCTGCTGCAAAATCAGCACTCAACATTCTTATTGTACTACAATGCTGACAAATTGTCAATATGTAAAATAAATAAAAAATCAGCACAAAATATATCTAAGATTTCGACAGAAAACTGTTGACTTTTACTAAACGATATGGTATATTATACTCAAGGAAAGAGAAAAAGGTGAAACCAAAAGGAACACCAGATACTCTAACCTAAAGCATTCAGGATAAACGGAACGGAAGATCAAATAAAGCGTCAGCCGGTGCAGGATCTTCACCGATATCCAATAAAATGAAAATAATGCTTGGAAAGGAAGGACGAGTCCAATGGAATTAAATGAAGAGCAGTCTATCGAGAGTACCCTTTGCGGCTCGTGCATAATGACCTTTTAAGGAAAATAAAAGCGGAGTTTAAATGTAAAACATAAGATGTTTCACTCCGGTGCGATAGTGTATCGAAAACAAAAACTTAAAAGCAAAAAGCTAAGCCGCATATCTCGAAAGTTTCAGCATGGGATATACGGATTTTTTAATACCCTTTTACAAAATCCCGAAGCTTCTCCAACCGAGGGGTACTCTTAGACGAAGAGAGTGTTTACGCCTTAAGGCTTTACATAAAAGGCAATAATTGTGAAAGGTGAGTCCAATGGAATAAAATTTACTGACAAATTTCACAGAAAGGTTTTGAATACCAATGCAGTAAATTTCTAAAAAGCTGATATAAGACTTATCTGAAAGAAGTGAAGTCGTATGAAAATTTTGACGAGGTACTTGTACATCTGAAAGATTGGAGTGAGACCACCGGATAATTCAGCTTCGCATCTATGATGCATAGGACAAAATAAATATAAGGAGCGATGAGTTATGAAAAATCTGAAACGTCGTTTCCATGATGAAAATATCCGATAAATCCGCAAAGGAGTGAGTCCAACAGGTTACGTCAGCGATGTCCGATAGGGCGGGAATCAAAACAAGATCATCAAATGGTCAATTTCGCATCTCTGATGCATAAAATAAACTGAAGGAGCGATGAATTATGAAAAATCTGAAGCGTCGTTTCCATGATGAGAATCTTTGATAAATACCGCAAGGGAGTGAGTCCGACAGGTTACGTTAGCGATGTCCGATAGGACGGGAACTCAAAACAAATCCATAAAGAAATGAAGAGATCTACAAATGGTAATATATAGGACTTCTCAAAAATTCTGAAAAGTAGGAGTGAATTCCAATGTGCTGATTTTCTAAAAAGCCGATTCCATCAAAAATAAAGGAGTGTCCGCAAATGTGGAAGCTTGGAATAATGGATAAAGCTATCAGAAATTTCAGGAGGTAAGTCCAATGAAGCGATAAAAACTGCTCAAACTCATTGAAAGCGAGTGGTGATTATGAAAAATGTTCTTAGATTACTTGGTTTGAAAGAATTCTGACGAAACGGAGTGAGACCACCAGAACATTTAAAGGCTTCTTGCCAATTATAAATAAAATCAAGCAGCTGTCAGGTCGGCAGCTGCTTTTTTATGTCATTTTATAATTCCGTTCAGGTCAAAATCAGGCGTGTATTCTTCCTTTGCCGAGGATTTTTCCTGCATAAATCCCTTAAAGCCAAGTTCTTCCGCCCTTTTCAGCACGGAATTGTATTCAAAAGTGCTTATCCTGCGCGAAATTTCGGGAAATTCCGAGCTTCGGTAAAACGGCGTGTATTGGCTCATCAAACTCAGCAGAATATCCTCCGTCCCCCACCGCGAAGCGATCTCTTCAAGCACCGCTATCGAATCGTGACGATGATTCGGCAGCGTCAGATGACGAATTATTATCCCCTTTTTCATCAAACCGTCCTCACCAAACTCAGCCGCCCCAACCTGATGAAACATCTCGTCTATCGCCGCACATACGACCTCAAAATAATCCCCTGCCGCCGAATATTTCCGTGCAATTTCATCATCATAATATTTAAAATCGGGCAAATAAATGTCAATATAGCCCTCCAGCATTTTCAGCGTTTCCACACGTTCATATCCGCCCGTGTTGTAAACTATCGGTATGTTCAGCTTCCCTTTCACACGCTCCAAAGCCGAAATTATCTGCGGAACAAAATGCGTCGGGCTGACAAGATTAATGTTGTGCGCCCCTTTTTCCTGCAATTCAAGAAAAATTTCGCCGAGCCGCTCTTCGGTTATCACCTGCCCAAAATTTTTCGATGAAATTTTGTAGTTCTGGCAAAATACACATTTTAAACTGCACCCCGAAAAAAATACCGTCCCCGAACCGTTCTCGCCCGATAAACAAGGCTCTTCCCACTTGTGAAGATATGCCTTAGCCGCCCGAAGCTCCGCTCCCTCACCACAGAATCCTACTCCGTTCACACGGTCAGCACCGCATTTCCTCGGGCAAAGTTCGCATTTCGTAAAATCATATTTCATAAAATCACCTGTTTTCTGTTGAAATCATCAGCTATCTTTGGTATAATAATGTTAGGAAAAAGCTGATTAAAGCGAAGCGTTCGTTTTGCCATTTTGAAAAATGTACGAGTTTGCGTCTTTAATGTCAATTTGACATAAACATTTTGAAAAATGGCAAAAACGTATTAATCAGCGTTTCCTTAATATCCGGGCGGCATTGTGGGCGTTTCCCACAGAAAGGAACAACACTATGAATAAAGTCAGAGTTACGATTTGCGGAAAGGAATATGCGCTCAAAACAGAGGAGAGCGCAAGCTATTTCTATGCGCTTGCGAAAAAGGTAGAAAAGGAAATCGACGGAATGGTCGCACAGTCGGACAGCATCAGCGTTCAGTCTGCGGCTGTTCTGGCGGCTCTTTCCGCTTTTGACGAGGCGCAGAAAGCCAACGAGAGCATCGACAATATCCGCACACAGATAAAGGAGTACGTTGACGAAGCCTGCGCGGCAAGAGCCGAAAAGGAAGAGGCTTTGAAGCAGGTCGAGGAGCTTAAACTCAAGGTAAAAGACCTTGAAAGTCAGCTCGAGATTTCCCAGATGAAAGAAACTATCGACAAATCGGTGAATAAGAAGTAATGAGCATCGAGATACTTGCACCTGCGGGAAGCCTTGACAGCATCTATGCCGCCGTGCGATGCGGAGCGAACGCTGTTTATGTCGGCGGAAGCCGCTTTTCCGCCCGTGCGAACGCGACTAACTTCACCCCCGGGGAGCTGGAAAAAGCGGTCGATTACTGCCACCTGCACAACGTTAAAATTTATCAGGCGGTGAATACGCTCGTGTTTGACAACGAGCTTTCCGATTTTCTCAAAGCGGCGAAGCTTTCCGCTGAACTGGGCATTGACGCTTTCATCGTTCAGGACGTTGGCGCGGCTAAAATGCTGAAGCAGGCTTTGCCTGATATGAAGCTCAACGCTTCAACGCAGATGTCCATTCACACTAAAGAGGGCGCACTGCTTGCGAAAGAATCGGGATTTTCGAGAGTTGTCCTTTCGAGGGAGCTTTCTTTTAAAACGATAAAAGATATAGCTTCTGCCGATATCGAGGTCGAAACCTTTATTCACGGCGCGCTGTGTATGTCCGTTTCGGGTCAGTGCTATATGAGCGCGATGATAGGCTCACGAAGCGCCGACCGAGGACTTTGCGCGCAGGCTTGCAGACTGCCTTTTTCCGCGATAAAAGGGCAGGAACGAAGCGACCTTTCGCTCAAAGACCTTTCGGGAATAGACTTTATCCCCGAGCTTGAAAAAGCAGGCGTTACTTCGATAAAAATAGAGGGCAGAATGAAGCGCGCGGAGTATGTTGCCGCCGCGGTTTCCGCCTGCCGTGCGAAAGCTGACGGAAAAGAACCCGACATTGACACGCTCGAAGCGGTGTTCTCACGAAGCGGATTCACGGACGGCTATCTTACGGGAAAGCTTGGTGAGGAGATGTTCGGAACGCGCCGCAAGGAGGACGTTGTTGCCGCAAAGGACGTTCTTCCGAAGCTTGCGGAGCTTTATCACAGGGAAACGAAAGCCTGCACTGCCGATTTTGAATGTACGATAAAATCGGACGAGCAGGTCACGCTTAAAATGAGTGCGGACGGCGAAACCGTGACCGTTCACGGCGACATTCCGCAGGTGGCGCAGAACCGTCCTACCGACCGCGAAATGATAGAAAAACAGCTTTCAAAGCTTGGCGACACGCCTTACAGCTTTGGCGAGCTTAAAGTCGACATCGGCGAGGGACTTATCGTTCCTGCATCGGCACTCAATGCGCTCCGCCGTGAAGCTGTGGAAAAGCTGGATGAAGCAAGGATAAAGGCAAAGCGCAAGTCACAGAGGTTCGTTCCCGTTGAGCTGAACTTCCCAAAGCTTCTCAACATAAAGCCAATGTCGTTCCGTGCAAGGCTTTACAAGGCTGAACAGCTTTCGGGCGTTTCCGAGAGGTTCGAGATAGCATTTCTGCCGATAGATACGCTTCTTTCGGGCGTGATAAAAAGCAAGGTCAAGCTTGGTGCGGCTCTGCCGAGGTTCGTAACGGACGAAAAACTGCTTGAAAAAAAGCTTGAAAAGCTTAAAGCGCTCGGCATAGATGATGTGCTTTGCACAAATTATGCGCACATAAAGCTTTGCCGTGGGAAATTCGTTATGCACGGTGACTTCGGCTTGAATGTGACGAACTCGCTCACGCTGAAAAAATACGCTGAAATGGGACTTGCCGATGCTACAGCTTCGTTCGAGATGAAGCTTACGCAGATAAATCAGCTTGGCGATATGCTTCCATACGGTTTCATCGCATACGGACGTTTGCCGCTCATGTTGACGAGAAACTGCCCGATAAAGCAGGCTGTCGGCGGCTGTAAAAACTGCACGGGAGGACTTACCGACCGAACGGGACGATTTTTCCCCGTAAAATGCGACGGAATGACGAGTGAAGTGCTGAACAGCGATGTTCTCGTTATGTCCGACCGCTTGAACGAGGCAAACTGCGATTTTGCGACGCTTATTTTCACGGACGAAACTCCCGAACGTGTAAAGCAGGTCTGCGATTGCTACGAAAAGCGCAGAAAGCTTGACACGGAGAGCATCACAAGGGGACTTTACTACCGCGGAATCATATAGCGGGGAAGCCCCGCGGCAAGTTCGCGCCACGCTCCGCTTTGCTTCGCTCGTTTTGTGAAGAAATGGGTTTGTGTTCGCGAATAGAGTTGATTTGAAAGCTCTGTTGTTAAAAATTGGATGGGAAGCCCTGTGGCAAATTCGCGCCACGCTCCGCTTTGCTTCGCTCGTTTTGTGAAGAATGGGTTTGTGTTCGCGAATAGAGTTGATTTGACAGGCTCTATAGAGGAAAATTTGTAATATACGGTTGATTTTTGCCGCAAATATGGTATAATTAAATTAATATTTATGTTTTAAGGAGAGTTTATTATGCTCGATATTAAATTTGTCCGTGAAAATCCGGACGCTGTAAAGGAAAACATCAAGAAAAAATTTCAGGACGACAAGCTTCCTCTCGTTGATGAAGTAATTGAACTCGATTCAAAGCTTCGTGCCGCAAAGACAAGAGCTGACGAGCTTCGTGCTATCAGAAACAAGACCTCCAAGGAGATCGGTGCACTTATGGCTCAGGGCAAAAAGGACGAAGCCGAAGAAGCAAAGAAGAAAGTGACCGCTTTCGGCGACGAGCTTTCCGCACTTGAAAAGGAAGAGAGCGAAACAGAAAAGGAACTCACCGCAAGAATGATGAGGATCCCTAACATCATCGACCCGTCCGTTCCTATCGGCAAGGACGACAGCGAAAACGTTGAGATCAAGAGATACGGCGAACCCGTTGTTCCCGATTTTGAGATACCTTACCACTCCGAAATTATGGAAAGCTTTGACGGCATCGACAAGGAAGCCGCAGGACGTGTTGCAGGCAACGGCTTCTACTATCTTATGGGCGATATCGCAAGACTTCACTCAGCAGTTCTCGCTTATGCAAGAGATTTTATGATCGACCGCGGCTTCACATACTGTATTCCTCCTTATATGATCCGCAGCAACGTTGTTACGGGCGTTATGAGCTTTGCGGAAATGGACGCTATGATGTACAAGATCGAGGGCGAAGACCTCTACCTCATCGGTACTTCCGAGCACTCCATGATCGGTAAATACATCGATACTATCGTTCAGGAAGACACACTTCCTCACACTCTCACAAGCTACTCGCCTTGTTTCCGTAAGGAAAAGGGCGCACACGGCATCGAGGAGAGAGGCGTTTACAGAATCCACCAGTTTGAAAAGCAGGAAATGATCGTTGTATGTAAGCCGGAAGAAAGCCCGATGTGGTTCGACAAGCTCTGGCAGAACACAGTTGACCTCTTCCGTTCAATGGATATCCCCGTAAGAACTATCGAGTGCTGCTCGGGCGACCTTGCAGACCTCAAAGTCAAGTCCTACGATGTTGAAGCATGGTCACCTCGTCAGAAGAAGTATTTTGAAGTCGGAAGTTGCTCCAACCTCGGCGACGCACAGGCAAGACGTCTTAAGATCCGTGTAAACGGCAAGGACGGCAAGTATTTTGCACACACACTCAACAACACAGTTGTTGCTCCTCCGAGAATGCTTATCGCATTCCTTGAAAATCATCTTCAGGCTGACGGTACAGTAACTATCCCTGAAGTTCTTCGTCCTTACATGGGCGGCAAGGAAGTTCTTGTTCCTAAGAAGTCCTGCGTTAAGTAAAATTCGGAATTAGGAATTCAGAATGCGAAATTAGTAATAAATCAAAGGCGCAATTCACCTAAAAACGTGAATTGCGCCTTTTCTGTTTTGTTTCAAAGAATTATCTGAACCTCAAATACTCAATAAGCTTTTTTACCGCCGCTGAGGCGTTTTTTCTGCTTTTCAGCACCAAGCCGATATAACGGTATGCGGGAACATCAAGCTCCTTTGCGAGAATATGATACGGCACTCGTTTGAGTATTAGCTGTGGAAGTATCGCATTCCCCAAACCGCTTTCGACCATTGACATCACAGCGTAATCGTCCCATGTTGTGAAGCGCACGTTCGGTTTAACTCCGTTCCGCTCTTTTTAAGGTCTGCTATCATTCGGCTTATGCCCGACTGGGTTAGTTGAGCATCTCCGCCGCCTTTGTAAAGCTGCCCGTTCAGACTGTTGCGGTCTGCGGATATCTTGAACCGCTGTCGGCGGTGCTTTTTGCTTCGCTTTTCCTCGGGAAAAGAATGACGGCTTTGCAGTCGGTCGGAGCGGCGCTTATCGAAAAAAACAATACCCTCGCCGTTCGCATTGAACAGTGAGGGTATTGTCATACAATATTTTCGCTTATGCCGATATAAATATCGTAGGCATTGTCGGAGGAATCGCGCTCGACAATGTACGGTGCGGTTATCGGGGTGAGCGAATTTTTTTCAATATAGTTATTGAGTTCGGCAATGCTTTTCCGTATTGTTCCGAAGCTGCCGTAGTGTCTTAACCTTGCCGCATTGACGAGCATCACGCGTTCTTTGAAGCTGTAATGCTCATTCGAGAGGAACTCCCTGTTGATCGGAACAAGAAATTCTGTTCCGTCGTTCCGCTTTGCAACAATGATATCGCCGCAGATATCGAATTTGAGGACGGAGATATTCTCCTTTATACCTCTTAACATCTGCGGAACGAGATCATCGCTGACATCTGCACAATGCGAAAGCACTTTTTCCGCTGTCAATGTCTGATGTTCAATTACCAAACTGCCACCGCCTTATACTAAGGAAACGCTGATCGATACACTTCTGTCTGAAACCGCTGTTAGCCAAAGATCTTGTTGAGTATATCCATGATTTCACGCCACATATCTCTTACCTCCAATGTAATTTATTGCAAATAAGATACATCGGATCGAGATAATTTTATACGAAAATCGAGTTAAAACCCCGTTTTTTTATGTGAAGCGGAAAAATATTGAAAAATTAACGTTTTTGTGATATAATATTTTTGAAAAAATTTTATGGTCAGAACGGGGCGGTGAATATGAGGATAGCAATTTGCGATGATGAAAAGTTCTTCCGTGGCGAACTGAGGGCACAGCTGGACAAATATGCGGCAAAATTCGGATTTGACTTTGCCTATTCGGATTTTTCGTCGGGGGATCAGCTGCTGGCAAGTGATATCGAGTTCGATCTTATTTTTATGGATTACCGGATGAGCAGCATCAACGGCATAGACACCGTTGACAGGCTTCGCAAAAGGAATGACAAGACCACAGTTATATTTATCAGCAGCTGCCCCGATGCGGTCTTTGGCAGTCTGCGTGTGCAGACGCACCGTTTCCTTGTCAAGCCGCTTGACTTTGACGAGCTTTGTGAAGCGCTCAATTCGTTTATGGAAAAGTATAATTCCACGGAATATATCCTTGCCTGCGATGAAGAGAATGACCGTATGAAGCGCATACCCGAATGTGACATTGTTTATGCCGAAGCCGACAACACCTATTGCAGAATTGTCACCGGGAATGGCTGCTATTTGTACAGAAGCACACTCTCCGAGTTGGCAAAATCGGTAAAGTCAGACTTTTTCTACCGTTCGCACCGCTCATATCTCGTGAATATGAATTATGTGGAGAATTATTCGCGGACGGAGATAGTTTTTGAAAACGGCGAGCGCGCTTTGCTTACGAAAACGAAGCACTTTGATTTCCAGAAAAAATATATGGCTTTCCTCAAACACGGCAAAAGGGAGCTGACGGTATGATATATTTTCTGACTTTTATGCACACCGCTTCGGCATTTTTGACCGTGCATAATTCATGCAGGCTTGCAGAGCTTGTGACCGACCGCAGAGGAAAGCGCGGATATATTCTGCCTGCGGTCTATATTATTTTATCGGCGGTATATACTTTTATCTGTAACGCTATGATGAAGCCGCTGATCGATATTTCCCTGCTGGCGGCGACATATATCTGTCTGTTTTTGTGCGTAAAAAGAGCATCGGGCAGCGGGGTGATCCGTACCGTTTATATCGTGCTGATGTATCTTTCGGCGGATTCACTTCTTCTTTCGCTCGCCGAATGTGCGGTGAGCATTTTCCGCGAAGATTATTCTTCCAAATATATAAAGTCGGTGATCTCGCTGATAAACGGTGTTCTGCTTTTTCTCGCCATACATAAGATAGACAAAGGGCAGAACGCGTTCCGACGGTTCGATGTAATACCGAAGCATATTTATGTTCTGATACTGCTTGCGCTGTTTTTCAGCGGCGGATTGATCGAAAGCCTGCTGACGATAACAAATATCCGCGTCCGGGTGACGCTGAGCCGAGCTTTCACGGTGATAAGCATAGTTCTGCTGATATTCATTATAAATTCGCTCGTTTTTTACTGCATATCTAAAGTGTATCTTGAAAATGTTTCGTCTATGCTCGAAAAACAGGTGAATATTCAGGTCGATTACTATAAAAAGGCCGATAAGCTCAATAACGAGCTTCGCAACTTCCGCCACGACTATAAAAATCATCTGCTCTGCGTTCAGGGACTGCTTGACGGCGGAGAATATGACGAAGCAAAGGACTATATCCGCGCCATAACGCTCCGACAGACAGCTTCGGGCAGGGAATTTTCCTCGGGAAATGCTATTGTGAATGCTATTCTTGCCGATAAGTCCGAAGCCGCAGAGAACATTGGCGCAGAACTGCGTTTTCAGGGCATAGTTTATGAAGATATCCCTGCGGTCGATGTATGCACGATATTTGCGAACGCTCTCGACAATGCCCTCGAAGCTTGTGCAAAGCTCACGGACGGCGAGCCGAAGATAATTTCGGTAAAATGCAGCTATGTAAAGCACATTCAGTTCATAAACATATCAAATCCGACTGCGGAGAATGTGAATATCGTCAACAATGCCGTTCAGACCTCCAAGGAGGACAAAAACGCCCACGGTATCGGACTTTACAACATTCGCAGGACCGTTGAAAAGTATGACGGTGAGTTTGATATTTCCTGTGAGGGTGGAATGTTTATGCTTGATGTTGGTTTTAAGGTAAATTAAAAAATGCTGCCTGCAGTTTTGAACTGCAGGCAGCATTCGTTTTTATCTGTTTCAGATAACATTATATTCCTTGAGTATCTTTTCAACGTCTGTTCCCTTGATCTTTTCGAGGAGCTTTCTGAGGGCAAATCTTTCGATAAGGTTATAGTCCATATCGGTGATCTTTTTGCCGTCACGAAGCTTTACGGTTGCATCGAGCAATGCACGGATATCGTAAACGCTTCCCCATACTTCCGGTACGCCTCTGTCGATATTGAGGAGAGTGTAAACTGCTTCCATACCTGTACGCATTGAATACTCGGTGGTGAAGATAGTATCACGCTTTGTTTCTGCGAACTGTCCGAGGAATGCGAAGTTTACTGCGCCCTGAGGAACAACATCGGGGCGGTCGCCATACTCACGGGGCATAAAGAATGCTGTGATATAAGGCATCATACACGGAACGGTGTTTGCGCTGTGTTCGGCGAGGTCTTCGATCTCATTCTCGGGAACGCCGATATGATAGAGCCATTCCATGCAGATCTCTTTACCTGTGCAGTCACGCATCGGCTTCTTTACATAGTCGCCGATCTTATCGGAGAAGAGAGCATATACCCAAACAAGGCACTGATCCTTGGGCTGGCTTCTGAACTGCGGCTGACGGTTTATTGTCCAGCTTAAGAGCCATGATGAATCCTTAGCGGTTACGATGCCGCCCGTTACGACCTTGCCCGAGAACGGGTCACGCTTGCATATATTCTTGATATAAGGGATAATGCGCTGGTCGAGAGTTGTGACGGTTGCGCTCATCCAGTTTGTCTGTTCGGGGTCGGAGCAGAACTTATCGGGGTGACCGAATGACGGATCCTGTGCGGCGATCTTTTTCCACATATCCCAGCCGCCGCCTTTTTTGATCTCATAATTATAAGGAGCAGGTGTGTTCTGACTGCCGATAGAGGAGTTCTCAACGCAGCCGCCGTTGGTGATGAACACGAGGTCGTTTTCAGTAAGGTCGATAGACTCCTCATTGCCGTCACGGATAACATCAATGCGTGTTGCCTGCTTGCGTTCGGGTGTGCAGTCAAATTCAACGTTCACTACCTTTACGCCGAAGTGAAACTGAACGCCGAAGCTTTCAAGGTACTTCACCATAGGGAGTATCATTGATTCATACTGGTTATATTTTGTGAAGCGGAGAGCCTTGAAGTCGGGAAGACCGCCGATATGATGAATGAAACGCTGGATATAAAGCTTCATTTCGAGTGCGCTGTGCCAGTTTTCGAATGCGAACATCGTGCGCCAGTAGAGCCAGAAGTTCGAGTTGAGCACTTCGTCATCGAAAACATCGGTGATGCGCTTGTTCTGAAGTTCCTCATTCGGTGTGAAGAAGAGCTTCATTATCTCCATTGCGCCCTTGTCGGAGATGTCGAACTTTCCGTCTGTGTGAGCGTCCTCGCCTCTGTTCACGGTCGCACGGCAGAGTGAATAGTTCGGGTCAGCCTTGTTGAGCCAGTAGTATTCATCGAGGACGGAAACGCCCTCTGTTTCGATGGACGGTATCGAACGGAACAAGTCCCACATTACCTCGAAGTGGTTGTCCATTTCACGTCCGCCTCTCATAACATATCCGACGTTCTCGAACTTCCAGCCGTCGCAAGCACCGCCTGCGATCTGCTCTTTTTCAAGGATATGAACGTGTTCGCCCTTCATCTGTCCGTCACGGACAAGGTAGCAGGCTGCTGTCAGAGCGGCAAGACCGCTTCCTACGATATATGCTGACTTTCCGTCAACGCCCTCAGGCTTCAAAGGTCTTGCAAATGCTTCGTAATTTCCGCTTGAATAATACATAAGATTACCTCCTGAAAAATCATGTGTTATGTCTTGTTGTTTAGTTTTCCCTTTCGGTAACTATATATTATCTCAAAGTGAAAATTTTTTCAATAAACAGAAATGCCCCTCTGATAAGTTCTTTATCAAAGGGGCAAAACAGATTATTTTTTTATCATTTGAGTAATTTTGATAAAAATTTTATTTGTTAGTCTTAAAGCGTTCAAGCGCCGCGGTGACATTTCCGCTCATAACAACGGAAAGATCGTTGATTATCACGTGAGGGTCGTCTTTCATTCCGCGCTTCACCCAGTCGAGCATAAGTCCGACAAAGGCGTACTTGTAAAAATCGGCGATGAATTTTTTGTTCTCCTCACGGACGTTCATTCCTGCGGATTTTTCTTCCACAACGCCGATAAGGAGATCGTAGGTCAGCTTGTAGAGGTAAATTTCGACCTGCTCACGGCTGACGGAATGGTAAACATTCAGAATGAACGGCTTGTTGTCAAGAACGGCTTCAAAAATCTGCAAAAAGCCCTGCTGCCAGGTGTCGTAGGTCTTTTTGCCCTCGAGAGCCTTTTTTGCATCCTCAACGCAGCACCATTCGATAAGGTCGTAGATATCCTTGAAATGATAATAAAAGGTCATACGGTTGATACCGCAGTCCTCGGTGATGTCGTTGATAGTGATCTTTTCAAGCGGCTTTTTCAGCAGCAGATTTTTCAGCGAAGCTTCAAGCGCACGTTTCGTTACCTGTGACATTTTTCCCGACCGTCCTTTCCTTTTCAGGCTGATATTATTTTATCATCGGTTTCGGGTTTTGTCAAGGAAAGTGTAATATAGCATTTGACATTGTGGTATAATTATGATATAATATGACTACCAGCGTAGGAGGCGATTTTATGATGAATTCAATTTCTATACGACCGTCTAAAGATATCCGCAATAATTATGCGCAGATATCCGCCTTAACAAGAGAAAATCCGGTCGCAATTACCGTAAACGGCAAAGAGGATACTGTTCTGCTTAGTCATGAGGAGTATCAAAACACAGTTCATTATATTTCGGAGCTTGAAGAAAAGCTTGCCGTTTATTCTCACCTTGCGCAGAGTATGGACGATATAAAGCTCGGCAGAGTCAAGGCTTCCGATGAGGTGTTTGACGAGCTTTTAAGTGAATTGGAGAAGCTTGATATATGAAGTGCAGTGTAAAATTCGCCGATACTGCAAATGCCGATCTGAGGGATATCGCTTTATACATTGCCGAGCGTTCAAAGGACAAACAACCTGCGATACGTTTTGTAAAGGCTCTTCGGGAGAAGTGTATGATCCTTGAAACCGCACCCGAAAGCGGAGTATTGCCAAAGGATAGGGTACTCGTAAGCAGCGGTTACAGATTTCTCGTTCACGATGAGTATTTGATTTTTTACTATTATATCAAAGAGGAAAATACCGCATACATAACTGCGGTATTTAAGGGGTTCTCTAAAAACCGGAACACGAGCAAATTTTCTTTGGGACTTTGCGCAGCTTCAAGGCAGCGAAACGCAGTGAATACTTGATGTATTT
>UQKC01000059.1 GCA_900541495.1 uncultured Ruminococcus sp.
TAAGTGAATTCGTGTCCGAACCTAAAACACCGTTCGTAAAAAAATCGTTGAAAAATGCGCTGAAATCATCAGCCGAGTACCGTCTGTCGTGTTCCTTCGACGCGAAAAATCCGTATTCGTTTGACATTTATTATCCTCCAATCATTTGTTTCAAGCACTTAGTAGGCTCGCCGAAAGTAACATTTATGCTCAATCCGCCGACCGTAAAGCTCTCGGATATCTCCGTCATCCGCAAGTCCTCGGATATGCCGAAGCGTGAGCTGTAGACCGTCACAACGTCCCCAACATCGAAACGCTCTGCGTAATCCGCATCAAGCCTTACAGCTGTTTCAACGCAGTCGGTAAACTCGGAGCAGTTGTTCTTGAAGTAGTCGGAAGCCCTTGCAGCCGTCTTTGCGCTGTCAAGCACGGGGTACCATACTATATCGCCCTCTCCGTTAAGCTTGTAGTCATAAACTATAACGGGGTCAATCTGATATACACCTTCACGCCTGCTGTAGCCCGTACCGCTACCGAACTCTCCCTTCCAGGACGCAACCGTGTCCGACTCACCTTCGGAGTAAATAAAAGCGCTGTTTATGCTGCCTTCCTCCGAATAGACGATGTCCATACTGCTTACATTGCTGTAAAGCTCCGAGAATACAACGGGGTCATTTTCGCTTTGGTTTATCGACCTGTCAGCACATTTTCTTGCGTATATGCGTATCTTGTTCTGCTCGCCGTGCTCGATCTCCGAGCGTATAAGCAGCATATTCTCACCGCATATCTTGCTTGAATAGTCACCAAGGTTCATATAAGTTATCGTTTCACGGTCAAGCTTTTCGCAGTCAACCGACTTGTCAACGTAAGTGCATTCAAAACGTCTGTCGGGATTTTTGACCGCTTCGCCGAGATTTTTGTCAATGATCGTCATAAGCGTGTCCTTGTAAGAGCCGTCCGCAATAGCTCTGCTGTTGAGCATACCATCGAAAGAACAGCCCGATACGCTTATAACTCCCTTTGTTCCGCTTAAACTGCGGTGTGTGATAATGCCCGAGTATCTCCCCGGAATTTCGATTATTGCCTGCGGACGGATAAGCTTGATATTGTTTCCGTTTGCAGGAAATACCGCCGTGAATGTGTCATTGAGCGGAAAACGCTTCGTCCACATCAGCGACGTTACCTGATCCGTCACCCCGACAAGTTCAAGCGACTTGTTGTACACATAGATATACATAACTATACCCCTCTGTATCTTTCGTCTATTTTCAGCGTCACGTTCAGCATATCAAGACCGTTGCCTGTTTCTGCGGAAATACGGCAGCCGCCTCTGGGAACGGAAAAGAACGTTGACCCCCATATCAGCCTTGACATTATGTCCTTTTCCTCTGTGGAAGTTTTGCTTGAAAGCCTGATAGCCGTCCTGCGTGGGCGTGTGTCGATCGTGATTATATCGCCTGCGGAGAATTCACCCCTTAAAGCGATGTATTCGCTTGATTGTGCCTTTTTGATCTTTAGGCCACTTACAGAACTGCCGACCTCTATCCGTATTATACAGCCTGCGTCGGTTTCACCGTCATTGTCAACAGCAGCGGACTTTCCTGCAGATATTTTTGCAAATTCAAAGAGATCATCTTCGGGCAGTTCCCAATCGTCAAACTCCCACGCTCCCGAATCACCGCAGATAAGTACGGGTTCACCGTCCTTAATAAAATACGGGTCGCCGCAGAGCAACGAAACCTGCATAGTTCCCGGACTTGCCGTGAGTACAGCAGTAATGCTCTCAAAACGGCACTTTATGCTGCGATTTTCGCCGCTGTCGTAAATAAAGCCGAGCGTTCCCTCGCCATTGCCGTAAAAAATTTTGCCAAGCCGCAGTCGTGCCTCATCATAATCACAGCAGGGATAGAGCGTCAGCACGATATTACGGGAGTTGATGCGTTCACCGATGTAGTCGGCACCGTCACCGAAAGCATTCTCATTCATCGTAACAGCGCAGGAAGGGTTCACACCGCTTACCTGCGTTACTTCAATGTTGCCCCAAAGGTCGAACCTGTTTCCGTCGGGATTTATATAGTAAATTCTCATCGGCTACCTCCTTTCCGAAAGCTGCTGTGCAACCTGTTCCAAGTATCTCTTTGTGTCGTAAGGACTAAGCTCCGTCGGACTGTAGTTGTTCTGCGTGATATTGTTTGTAGTGCCGCCGTTTTCCGCAAGCCTGCCAAGAGCTGCCGCCATTTCTTCCGATGCACCGCCGCCCATAGGTTCAGCCGCCATTCTTTCAAGGCTTCCCTTGCCGCCGAGCGCACGGAACACGTCCGCATCACCCGCCGAAAGAACTGCCTCGCCCCTGTGAAGCTTTGCAGGAAAATCATCTTCGGGAATATAGTCCGTGCCGAACAGAAAGCCGCGCTTTACGCCCGAACCGCCTCCGCCCATATTGTCACCCCCGCTTTCATCATCGGGAGTAAAGTCAACATTGTCGATCTTGTCTATCTCAATTCCAAGAACTCCCGTGAAATCATTTATCTTGTCAATGATTCGGTTTATAAGCCCGATCGCAGCGTTGACGACGTCCTCTGCGATCTTCGGTATCATACCGAAAACATTCTTGAACTGGTCAACTATCGCAGTCCAAGCCTTCTCCCAGTTGCCCGAGAAAACTCCGACAATAAAATCAATAAGGTTCGTCAGCGTGTCAAGCAGGAAAGTGATAGTGTCCGAAAGGAAATCTATCAGCGGCATAACGGCTTCAATGGCTTCACCGAGTACACCGCCCAGAACTTCCGCAAGGAAAGTAATGATAGGCGAAAGCGCCTCAATGAGCGGCGAGATAGTGCCAAGCAGCTGAACTATCGGCGGAAGAAGCTTCTCTATAAGCTCCAGCAACGGCTTCGCAAGCGTTTCAAGTACCTTTACCAATGGCGGCAGAAGTGACTTTATGATATCCATAAGCGGCGGAAGCAGTGCATCAAGGATATCCGCCAGTACGGGCAGGACCTCGTTTATAACGTCCGTCAGCGGCTCTGCAAGCTCCGATATTATGTCCGCACAGGAGTTCAACAGCGTTTCTATAACGGGAAGAAGCTGTTCCACAAGCTCCGATACAGGGTCGATAAGGTCGAGCAGAATGTCCATAACGGGCGGCAGAACGTTCTCCACAAGTCCCTTGATAGGGTCAATGAGCCGCCGGACCTTTTCAAGATTCTCATCGGAGAAAAGCTCACCGATCTTGTCCTTTATGCTGTCGAAAACTTCAACACCGCTGTTTTTCAGCGTGTTCACAAGCTTGTTGAACTTCTCTGCGGTCGTGTCGGCTACCTTGTCATAAGCCTCACCTACAACGTCACTGTCGGTGTTCATTGCGGAAAGGTTATTGTTGAATTTATCCGCATTTTCGCCCGTTACAGCAAGCGCCGCCTTGCCTGCCTCTGTCGAGCCGAACATATCCGAGATAGTCAGTCCCTTGTCCTGCGCATATTGGTCGAGCATTTCAAGGACTTCCTGATAGGTCTTTCCGTCAGCCATAAGGTCGGAGAATCCCTTGCCGTCACCCGAACCCTTTTTAGCCGCCGCAAGCTCGGCCTTCTGCGATTTTTTCAGCTCTGCAAGCTTTTCCTTGTTTGTTTTCTTGAAAGCATCAAGAGAAGCTTCGTTTATCTCTTTGATGTTGTCAAGAGCCTGTTGCTTTTCATCTTTGAGAGCCTTCAGCTTTTCGGACTGTTCTTCCTTTAAAGCCTTTTTCTTCTCTTCCTGCTCTTCTTTGAGTGCTTCTTTTTTGGCTTTCTGCTCGGCAGTAAGAGCCTTTTTGTCCTCCTTGTATTTCTCGTTTTCGGCTTTCTTTTTGTCTTCCTGTTCCTCTTTGAGCGCTTCTTTTTTATCGTCATACTCTTTTTTGAGGTTTTCTTTCTTGTCCTTTAAATCCTCGATCTGAGCCTTTCGCTCATCTTCACGCTTCTTTCGGGCGAGCTTGGCTTCAAAGTCCGCAACTTCCTTTTCAGCCGCTTTGCGCTCCTCGGGGTCAGTTGCCTTGCTTGCTTTATCCTTTAAGCTTTTGAGCTTTTCAGCGTTTTCGGCTGTCTCTGCCGCTTTCTGCTCCGCTTCGGTCTTTTTGTTGAGCGCATCTATCTCCGCTTCCACAGCCTTGATAGCATTGTACTTTTGTTCATCGTTGAGTTTCAGCTTCTCTGTGTACTCATCGTCAATAAGTTCAAGCTTCTGATCATGAGCCTTTTCGAGAGCGTCCATCTCAGCTTCGAGCGATTTGTCAAGATCGTTGGCTTCCTTTTCCTTCGTCTTTTCAAACTCGTCAAGCTCCTTATCGAGATTTTTGGATAGCTTGTCTATACGGTCGTCATAAGAATCGGAAAGAGCGTCCTTCTGCTTTTCAAGCGACTTGCTGTATGCCTTTTCCTGCGCAGAATAAGCGTCCTGCGTTGCCGAGTATTCCTTGTCGAAGCCCTCCTGCATAGCCGATAGCTGTTCTTCCGTCGCCGCAGGAACGGTCGCCGTAAGCTGACGGATCGCAAGGTCAGCCTTTGAACCCGTCTGTCCGAGTTCGTTGAACAAAGCATTTAGCTGTGTGGTCGCCTGAGCCGCAGGAGTACCTGCCGCCGTCATCGTAGCCAAAGCCGCACCGACCTGGTCGAACTCTACCCCAAGAGCCGCCGCTGTCGGAGTTACGTTCGCAAGGCATGAGCCAAGTTCGCCAACGGTAGTAATACCGTTGTTCTGCGTCTGCATGAGTATCTTATGCACCTTGTCGGTGTCCTCGATGCTCATGTTGTAAGCATTCATTATCTTCGCAGTTGTGGTAACAGCCGTGTCGATGTCGGTGAAACCTGCCTTTGCAAGCTTTGCATTCTTTTCGAGGTAATCGGAAGCCTTGTCAATACTCTCCGCTGTGCCGTCAAATGATACAGCACTCGCCGATAAAGCGTTGTAAAGCGTGTTTCCGAGCGCATCAGCCGCAATGCCCGTCTTGTCGGAAAGGTCGAGCATACTTGCGCTGATAGCGTCCATGCTATTTGCATTGGTATCAATAAGCGTTGAAGCCCCTGCCATAGCGGTTTCAAACTGCGTTCCGAAAGAAACGACCGCCGTTCCTGCTGCGACCATAGCTGCACCGATAGCCGCCGCCGAAGCTTTCAGAACGGAAGCAAGTTTCTCGGAGCTTTCGGTTACTTTTTTGTTGCTCTTATCGACCTCTTCGTTGCTCTGAGAGCGACTTTTGTTGCTCTTGTCAACTTCTTCGTTGCCCTTGCTTACCTCATCACTGCTCTTTTTGTGCTTTTGGTTGCTTTTTTCAACTTCATCGTTGCTTTTTGTCACCTTTTCGGTCGAAGCGGCAACCTGTTCGGAACTGCTCTTTACCTTTGTTTGGCTCTGAACAATGCTGTCCGAACCGCTTTTTACCTTTTGAGCGGCACTTTCACCCGCAGTTCCGATTTTGTCAAGGTCAGACTGTATCGACTGTGAAGAAGTTTTCGCAGTCTTTTCAACCTTGGAAAGCTCCGATTCAAGCGCACTTGTATCAGCCTTTACTTCAAATATGACCTGTCCGTCAGCTTCTGCCATTGATAACCACCGCCCTTTGCTTTAATGTTTCCGCAAGTCCTGCCAAATCGGAATTGAAGCTGTTTTTCTTCTGTGAAGCTGTCCGTTTGAGAGCGTAGAACTTTTTCAGTTCAATAATAGACTGTATCTCCTCACGGTTGTATTTCGTGGGCGCAGGTATCTTCCTTGCCCTTATCGAAATGACCTCACGCATTTTTGTTTTCTCCGATAACCCCTTGAAAAGCGCAATAAAATCACACCATAACAGCCGACCGCATTCCTTTTTCAGATCTATCCCATAATCCATAAAAAACGATGAAAAAATGTACTCTGCATCCTGCCCAAAGTCGAAAAGCGGCTCGCTTTCTCCCTCGGAGTCGTCATTTTCGCCGTTTATGTATTCGCTGAATATTTTCAGCAGCAGTTCAAAGCATTCATCGCTTCCGAGTCGCTCGCAGCCTTTGCAAAGCATAAAAAGAGCTGTCCTTACACCGTCAGCCGTGCTTAACGTTTCATCGGAAACGAGCTGCCTTGCTTCAATAACACGGTCAAAATACAGCGTCAGACGGTACTTTCTGCCCTTGTAAAGCACATATTCATCGTTTGGCTCCGTTATCGTAAATTTCATAATAAACCGATCTTGCGGCGTTCTCTGCGGCTGAATTTGTAGTTGTTTGCAAGCTGCTTTTTCTTGGCGTCAACAGCCTGCTGTACCGCAGGAGCGGCAACATCGGTTATGAACGGCATAAGCTCTGATACCATTTCAATATAGTTGTCCTTGTAAAACTCCAGTATTTCAAGCGTGTTTTCCTCGCCGAAAACAACCTTGAACATCTCAACAGCCGCATTGCCGAAAGCGGCATAGCGGTCAGCAGCTTCACTCTTTTCCACTTCGTTCTGCGCACGGATAATTCCGTTCTGAGCCGCATTGAATTCACGGGCAAGTCTGTCAGCGTTAAATTCAACGTGCAGAACCTTTACAACCTCGTTATCCTTGTTTATAAGCTCAATGTTCTCGGTAAGGACCGCCGAGCGTCTTGCCTGATATGCCATAGAATCAATCCTTTCAAATAAAAGAACGGCATCAAGGAATTATCTTCCTTAACACCGTTCCCGATTACCGGTTATTACTTATTTTCAAGTGTTTGCAGGAGTGTATGTCGGCTTGCCATTGAAGTGTATCTCCACGGTTACAGCGTCCGCACCCTGCGATGCACCGCCGCCCTCTGTGATCTTCGCAAGCGTGATGCCGCCGCTGACCTTTCCGCCGTCGGGATAGATGATCTCGAATGTGGTCTTTCGGGCATCGCCCCAGTTGTTCTTGACCGCATCGGAGAAGATGTAGTCCTGCGCAGCGTCACCGTGCTTTCTTACGCCCGAAAGCGTTACGGTGAGCTGACCGCCCGTGACTTCGGTCGAACCCCAACCGCCGTCGCCAAGGAACGAACCCTGATAAAGCACTTCATTAAGGCTCTTGCCGATGTTGTCGAAGCCGTCCGAAACGACCGCCATTGTAGGAGAAGGTCCTTTCGGAGTGGTGTTGATCTTCAGCGCATAGTCATAGTTTATTGCAAGCGTTGTTACTTTGTTTTCTGTGTCACTCATATTTCATTATCCTTTCATTATGTAGTGTACATCAATGATACATGACCACACATAGAAGCCGCCGTCCTCTTTGCAGACGAACGTCGGAGCGGTCGAAGCATTGATGCACCGAATTATAAACCTGCCGTTTGTGTGCTTTCGCTTTGCTGTCAGATCATTGCAGAGCCTGTACAGCCGGTCTGTAAGCTCCTGCTGGTCTTTGCTCTTGCCGAGGAATAGCACGGACATAGTGTTTTCCTTTGCACCGTCGAAAAAGATGTTATCCTCTTTGCCCGGTGCGATCTGTGCCGCATAGCCGCTGCCTTTTGGCAGCATTGCCGTGAATTTTAACCCCGTGAGGGATTTTATATACTCAAAAAGTTCAAGCTGCGGTGTCATTTCTTCCTCATTTCGTTCTTGAAAGCAGTATCAAAAGCTTTCTGCCACTCTTTCAGGTGTTCCGATTTTGCCTTGTGGCACCACATCCAGCTTGCGTTCGAGTTCACGTCCGTGTGAGCTGTCTGTAAGTAATACTGTTTCTTGGCGTAAGGTGTTTTCCATATAAGCTTGCCCTTTTCGGGCTGTGAGTGGGTGATACTGCTGCTTATGAGCGTTCCCTGATCCTGCTTGCAGTAGTAGTTGCAGTCTTTAAGCACCTGTTCCGATGCAATGAACAAAGCTTCACCCTCTGCCGCATTCTTTATCCTCGCTATGCAGGCTTCCTTGTCGAATTTAACAGTAACGCTCATACCAAACCCACCTCATAATGATGCAGCTTCCTGCGGTCGTAAAGCTTGTCGATGCTGTGTACCGTGTACTCTCTGCCCTCAAAAGTGATGCGCTGTTCTTCCTCGAAAACGTCCGTCCCCGATGAATTCCGACAATCATAGATAAGCACCGCCGAAAGCCGAAGCTCTCGGTTCTGCTTGTCGGTCGAAACAGACGATGACGGGTCTATCCTTACATTTTTCAGCGTGACGGGCTCGGAATAGCTGACCTTTCCGTACCCGTCCTCATCGAGCGGAGTTTCGAGCGTGCAGCTGTGCGGAAGCATTGACTTCGGAATAGCTGTCACGGAGCAAGCCCCCTTCCGAGCAGTCCTGCCTGTTCAAGCAGGGAAACGGTCGTAGGACATATATTCACGCCGTTGTAAGTCCTGCCCGAAGTGCCGCCCGAATAGCTGAACTTTCCGAGCGTTGCCTGCCCGAACGAACCGCTGTCCAGAGCGGAAACGCCTCCTGCATTATCAAGATACGCAACCTCCGCCGCGACAGCCTTTCGGAGCAGCTCTTTCTGACGCTCCGTCAGCTTTTCTGTGTCGGGCGCACGGAAAAACAAGCCGTTTACAGCATCTTCCGCACGTTCGATAAGAGAGGGGAGTTCATCTTCGGGAGCATCACCGTGATAAACATCACGGTAATACTCGGCTGTGATGTATGCCATTACGCCTTGATATCCGAAGCCTTGACGGTGATGTAGCCGACAGCAACGACCTTGCCCGAAGAGATGTTTGCTACCTCGATAACGCTGCCCTCAGCCGCTGTGATCTCGGTAGTGCCGCTTGTAAGCTCCGTGCCGCCGTAGCTTTCCGATGTTGTGCCATAAGCCGCACGAACCGAAGGATTGACCTTGTACTGATAGGTCGTGCCTGTGTTGCCTGCGCTTACAGCTGCAACAGTCTTACCCTTTGCCGAGCCTGCCGAAAGCGAAACCGTAAGAGCGGCAGGGGAGTACACCGTGCGGATAGCAACGGAACGAAGTACCTTATGACCGTAAGCCATACGACCCTGAACAGCACTTGCACCGATGTACTGACCCGAACCGCCAAGATCCTGAATGTGTACGCCAACCTTGAATTCTTCCGCTCTTGTCGCAAACTTCGGGTGACCTGCGATCATTGCAAGGTTCGCTGTGCTGTCGTCCCAATCGAGAACAAGGAAGCCTGCGATCTTGCCGATAGCACCTGTCTGAACTACCGTATCACCGAGGGCAGATGCCTTGACAAATTCGGGCGCATTGAGGATAAGTGCCGAAGTTTCGGGAGTAACGAGCAGATAGCGTTCCTTGATAGGAACGTGAGCCTTGTTCATAGCTGTACGGATATCCACAATTGCACTGTAAATGTTGTCCTTTGTGAGGGTTGCAACATTTGTCGGTGTAGAGCCTGCGATAAGCACGGAAGCACCGTCGTTGTCTTCCTGGAGCGCAAGGGAATAGCCTGCGCTGTCAAGGCGGTCTGCAACAAGGTTGTCGGGGACTGTTGCCGCATCGTAGCCGTCGATGATCTCGTTTACAGCCTTATCTTTGTCGATAACGAAGTTCTCATAGCTCGTTGAGCCGATGCCAGCCTTGATACCGTTTGCACGGTCATAGTCGGAAACTGCGACCTCGGTATCTCTTACGGGTATCTTAACAAGTCCTGCCGCAGGTGAACCCTCATAATCATTGTTGAATACAACGCCGACCTTGAGAACGCTCTCCTGACGGAGCTTTGCAAGTACAAGGTTTGAATATCTTTCCTGTGATTCATGTGCCATAAATTTTTATACCTCCGATTAAATTTTAATGTTCGGGTTTCGGGCAAGGAAAGCCGCCGTCACCCCGTCTTTGTTGTTTGAGCCGCCCGAAAGATCAACGCCCGTTGTGATGCCTTTCGTCTGAGACGTGCCGCAGAATGACGGATATTTCTTTACTACCTCGTCAATAGCCTGCTCAATGGTCTTGCTGTCGCTCACCTTAGCCATAGCAAGCGCTATAACGTCGTCTACGGCTTCGGGCTTTACGCCTTTGGAATAAGCCGTGCATCTGGCTTCTGCCGCCTCAGCACGCTTCACAGCCTCTGTCCTGCCGTTCTCTGCGTCGGTTATCTTTTCCTGCGAAAGCTGTTCTGCAGTTTTCTGACTGTCCTGCCATTCCTTAAAGGCTTTCAGCTCATCTTTCGAGGGCATATCCTTCTTAACCCTGTCAAGCCTCTGCTTAACGATATCGTCAAGCTCTTTCTGTGTGAAGGTCTTTTCCGCACCCTCGTTCGTAGATACACCCTTTTCGCCCTGCGGACTTACGGGCTGTGTTGGATCACCTCCGCTGTTTTCAGCCTGATTGGTTTCGGTTACGGTTGTGTTTGCTTTTGTTTCATCTGCCATTGAAATTACCTCCGTTTATAGCCTGTCGGCTGTTTATTCCGCTCGCAGTTTTAAGCCGTAAGAGTGTTTCGGGCATAAAAATAGCGCCCTGTCCTCCAACTGTTGGAGAACCGAACGCTTATTTCTGTATTTAGTTGTTTTTTACGGCTCGATTTTCAATTCAAGCCTTGGACACTCGCCTGCTTTATGGGTAAATACTGCATTTGTTCCGCAGAGAATTTCCTTTCCCTTTACCCATATTCGTGTACATTCGTCGTTCGATACAATGACAATACCTTCATCGGAAGGGTCAATAGATATCTTCGATGCGATACCATTGACGTATTTGCTCTCTTTTATCACGTTATCATCTCCTTTCGGGCATAATAAAAGCACCCTTATTCAGAGTGCTTTTCATTTATTGGTGTATGTTGGTCAAAATCTTCATTTTTTACCGATTTAAAATGCTTTTTCAATTCTTCATCAGCTTCTTCTTCTGTTAATCCATTATCTATCAAGGCGTTAAAAAGATCTCTGATTGTATGCGTTTTTGTGCTAAACTGTCGTATAAACTCTTGCGCATCAAACATTATTCATCATCCTTTCAAGATAATCGAAGAGCCGTTTGTCCTTGCTTTTTAATAATTCAGGGTTATTAAAATATGCATCGAACGCAACAGAAATATATTCTTTTAGTTGTTCTGGCTTTATCGGTGCTGTATAGTCAAATCCGTCATCGTCCACATATATGCGCCCTTGGTAATCGTTAATAAACTTCGGGTTAGAAATCCAGTATAGGCGAAGATTTTGTGCTTCAAAGTAATATGATTTTACATCGAAACCATTGTCAAGGTCAAGTCCATCTGCGAGAATATCAAGGAATTCTTTATCGTTGTATATGTCATAGGCATCAGCAAGAATGTGACCAAATTCATGAATAATACTGCCGTTCATTTTATCAGGGGCAAGTGTAAGTTTTTTGGTTACAGGGTCATAATTGCATGCTCCGATATTTGGAACGATTTCAACTTCTTTAATCGTTTTACCAATAACATCAAGATGTTTCTGTGGAATAACCGATATAATTTCGTCAAGACTTTTGCTCTGTTCTTTCGGAATTTTATCCGATCCGAGAACTCCGTCGAGAAAGTCAAATCCCTTTGACTTCATTATACCATTTCTGCCCGAATTGTCAAGCGTCGGGAGCAACTTTTTCTCTTCTGCCGCCTTCGTCCTATACCCCTGCACCGTCAGCCTGTCCGCTTTCCTCGGAAGCCCCGTTTTCTCGCAGTATTCGTTGTAAGCGGCTGTCCTGCGCTTTACTCTGTCCTTGGCGGCTTTTGCACCCTCTTTGTCACCTGCGGAGTTCAGCATCGAAACTTCACGCTTTGCCGAACGCACATCACGTTCAAGCCTGCGCTGTTCCTGCTTCTGCTTGTAAAGCTTGTCGTTTTCCTCTTTGTCATACGGGAAATACGTCTGTGTTGAAACGCCCTCGATATAAGGGTAAATATGATGTCCGCAGTTGATGCCGAGGATTCCGTCGGGTTCACCGTAGCTTGATGTACTCCAAGCACGATATTTTTTGTTCTTGCCGCTCTTGGAAAAAATCACGCCTTGGTCGAGCGAGCATTTCGGCCTTGCGCCCGGGTGTGAACTCGTTTCAATCAGGTCAATGTCATAATCATTCATTCGGGTGAACTGCGCCTCGTGTGCCGCATTGGAACAGGTCGTGCGAACGTCCATATTGACGTAAGCCTCGGGCGACCATTGCCGTCCTGCAGCGTCCACAAATGCAGGAATGCCTTTCTCAGACATTTCCTTTATGCATTGCCGAACGGCTGTCTGTCGGCTCTCTGCGCCCATTATGACCTTGCCTGCCGCCTTGTTCAGCGTGTCAAGGTGCTGCTGCTTGTTCACGATCTCCGCCGCCTTGTTCACGGCAGCCGCCGCAGTAGCCCTTGCGAAGTACCGCATAACGGTGTTGACCTTGTTCAGGCGGTCTTTAGCCTGCTTGCTGTACATTGCCGCCGCCTGCAAAGCGGCTTCTTCCATAGGCACGTCAGTCCCCTCGATAATGCCGTCCGAAACAAGCTTTCCGAACCCCTCGTCCATTTCACCGACCGCTTTCAGAGCCGCCCTTGTCATTGCGATCTCCTCCATATCGGCAGCAATGCCCGAATATTCGGCAATTGTGCGGATATTTTCCCTGTCAAGCTTTCCGAGAGCCGCAAGCTGCTGTATCTTCCATTGAGCCGTTGGAATGTCCGCCCGACCCTCGGAAAGATATTCGGCTATGTTCTGCAAAAGGTCATCTTCCATAGCTGTGAGAACGTCTGAACATTCCTCCGCAAGCTTCATAAGTTCAAGCCGTGTCATTCTGCCTTACCTAAAATATCGTCCAACTGCGCACCGCCCATATTCTGCTCTTTGGCAATGCGCTCTATCTTTTTGAGAGCTGTTTCTTCATCGCACTTGAAGATCTCCATAATGGCCTCTGCCTTGCTCTGTAAGCCTGCCGAAACGAGCTTGATGTTATTGTCGATGAGAGTGTTCTCGTCAATTATGACGTTATCCTTGAAGCCGACAGAAAGCTTGTATTCTGTCCTCGTAAGCTCTTTGAGGTGTATTCCAAGCTCTATCACAGCCTTGCAGAATTCCTCAAAGAGTTCCACAAGCTGATTTTTGTGACCCTTGACCGTCCGAGCCGTCTTGCTTTCCTGCGATATGACTTCCGTTGCGGTCTTCATACCCTCGTTCGCATCGAAAGACAGCGTTCCTGCGGAAAGTCCCGTCTGAAAGCAGAGTATATTCAGCAGAGCATTGATAGCCTTGATATGCTCGTCCACACGAAGCTCGATAGTGTTGTCGGTTATTTTAAGGTCCTTGTCCTCATCGCATTTCAGCGCAACGTAAGCCTCGTCATCGGCATCGAAATACCGCACCTCCGAACCCGTTGTCGGGTCAATTACGGTCTGAACACAGCTGCTCGGTACGATTATCCTCTTTTTGCCGAGAACAAACTCCCTCGCAAAGCTGTCGAACGCCACATCGAGCGCTTTAAGTGTATCAAGAGCATTCGCATAGACCGAAATACCGAGCGGAACATAGAACTCCGCATTGTTCGCCACGTCAGGACGGAAATACTGAAAGGTCGGCATCGGTATCTCTGAATCGATGAAATCGGGAGCATCGCCGAACAGCTCGCTCAAAGGGCAGCGTTCACCGACAGCATTTTCGCTGTTCGACTTGAAAAGAAATGTTTCCGTCCTGTTTTTTCCGTCTGGAAAAAGCGTCTGCCGCTCGAAGATCGTGTAGAAGAGCTTTCCCCTGACCAAAGACGAGCGGAAAACAGCGGAAGTAATGCGCTTGTTATCCCACGACAGCGGAAGAAAATCCGCCGCCGATAGGTAGTTCATGAGTATCTTTCCGTCCTTGACATATTCACGAAGCACTCCGCCGCCCTCGGCGAATGAACGGGCGATAAGCTCGGGAACGTGCTTCCAAAACCCTTGCTCGTTCATTACCTTGTCAATGTATTCCTTGTACTGCTCATTGTTGCAGGCTATCTCGACCTGTTCCGCAAAGCAGAGGACAGACAGCTCATCGCAAAGTGTCTTTCCTGCGTTCAGCAGGTTCATTCGGCGCAAGCCTTTTTTGTATAACCCCGAACGCCTGACAGTGTTCCAGTACGGCTTGCCCTTGTAAACCTCCGTCCAGCTGTACATATCGTTGTAAAACTTTTCAAGGCTCGGTGCGTCCTCGTTCGGGAACGCCGCAGTATAGTCGTTTAATATCAATTTATCACCTTACCCTTACATTCAGAATATCTTTCATATACGGCTCTGTGGAATACTCCTGCGCATCGAGGTTGTCAATGTTGGTCG